>JASCOA010000048.1 GCA_029959365.1 Microbacteriaceae bacterium PS02343
CCGGCGGGCGGGTTTAAAATACCGGGGGGGGGGGGGGGGGGCGCCCCCCCCCCCCCCGCGGCGCTCCGTCAGGAGTTCAGGACGACGTCCATCTCGGTGAAGAACTGGTCGACCGCCTGGTCGACCGTGGTGGTGCCGAAGTTCAGCTCCGTACCGAGCACGCGGAACTTCTCCTCGAGGCTGCCGAAGCCGACGATGGCGACCGGCGGGGTCGCGCCGAGGCGGTCGGCGATCGAGGCCTCGTACTCCTCGATCTGCGCGTCGAGGCCGGCGAGCTCGACGCTGCTGCGCGCGGTCTCGGAGGCGGGCAGACCGCGGTTGGTGCCGAAGACGGCGCCGACCTCGGGGTCGTTGACCAGGAAGTCGATGAGGATCGCGGCGGCCTCGGGGTGGTCGGTGCGCTGCGAAGCCGACAGCAGCATCGAGGCCTTGAGGTACAGGTCGTCGGCGCCCTCCTCGGTCACGGGGGGAGCGGTGAGGCCCAGCTCCGGGTATCCCTCGCCGAGGTTGGCCAGGTAGCCGGCGCCGAAGTTGTCCCAGGTCATCTCGGTCGCGGTCTTCGCGGCGTCGAAGCCGCCCAGCGGGTTGAGCTCCTCGACGCGCTGCTGCGGGATGAAGGCGCCGTCCTCGCGCAGGTCGGCGGTCTGGTTCCAGAAGTCGGCCAGATCCTCCTTGGTGAAGTTCGCCTCGCCGTCCTCGGTGAAGAGGTCCTCGCCCTTGGCGCGCTGCTGCAGCTCGAAGACCTGGATGCGGCCGGTCCAGTCGCCGCCGCCCCATGCCTCGACGCCGGCGGCCTCGGCCGCTGCGGTCGTCTCCTCGATCCAGGCGTTGTAGTCGTCCCAGTCGCCGCCGGGGAAGTCCTCGACACCGATCTCCGCGAGCAGGGTCGGGTTGGAGAACATGCCCCAGGCGTTGGTGGAGATCGGCACGCCCGCGGTCACGTCGTTGACGACGGCGGCGTCGAGCAGGGTCTCGTCGAAGGGCTCGGTGTCGATCTGCTCGCCGAAGTAGGGCTCGAGGTCGAGGAGCAGGTTGTTCTGCGTGTACTGGCGCAGGTAGGTGACGTCGGTCTGCATGACATCGGGCAGTCCGCCGCCCGCGGCCTCGGTCTGACGCTTCTCCCAGTACTCGGGGTAGGTCAGGAACGAGGTGCGCACCGTGATGTTCGGGTACTCCTCGTTGAAGAGCGCGATGGCCTCGTCGTACAGGCCGGCGCGCACGTCGTTGCCCCAGAAGGAGAAGTCGAGCGTGACCTTCTCGTCGGGGTCGTACTCTCCGCCGCCGGTCGAGCCCCCGCCCGAGCATCCCGCCAGCACGAGCGCGGCGCCGGTGGCTGCGGCGATGATCGCCGCGGTCCTCTTGGTGTTGAACATCGTTGTCCTTCCAGAACGTCATCGTCCTCGATCGTCGGCCTCGGTGACGGCCGACGATCCCGCTGTGAGAAAGCGCTTGCCGAGAAACGTACCCGCAAGAAAAACGTTTCGCAAGGAAAACTTAGCGCATGCGAGAAAGGGCTTTCCCATCAGCATCTTCGGCGAGCGGCGTCTCGTCCGCGAGGCGCGGTTCGGCTGGACCGACCGCGCCCGCGCCGGCGTTCACGAGGGCACCGGCCCGTTCTGACTGGCGTGCAGCTGCGCGTAGCGTCCGCCGAGAGCGAGCAGCTCGTCGTGCGGGCCGACCTCCACGATGCGGCCGTGCTCGAGCACCACGATGCGGTCCGCGCTGCGCACCGTGGAGAGCCGGTGCGCGACCACCAGCGTGGTCCGTCCCCGCATGAGCCGGTCGAGCGCCTCGCGCACGAGGCCCTCCGACTCCGGGTCGAGGGCGCTCGTCGCCTCGTCGAGCAGCAGGATGCGCGGATCGCGCACGAGGGCTCGTGCGATCGCGATGCGCTGGCGCTGACCGCCGGAGAGCCGGGCGCCGCGCTCGCCGACCACGGTGTCCCATCCGCTCGGCTGCGCGTCGATCACGTCGAGCGCGTTCGCGTCGGCGAGGGCTCGGTGGATCGCCGCGTCCTCGGCGTCCGGCAGGCCGTAGGCCACGTTGTCGCGGATGCTGCCCTCGAAGAGCACCGACTCCTGCGGTACGACCGACACCGCGGTGCGCACGGTGCGCAGATCGAGGTGCTGCATGTCCTGACCGTCGAGCAGGATGCGCCCGCCGCTCGGGCGCAGGAAGCCGAGCACGAGGTTGAGCATCGTCGACTTGCCGGAGCCGGAGGAGCCCACGAAGGCGACCGTCTCGCCGGGGCGGATCGCCAGGCTGACGCCGTCGATCGCATCCCGGTCCGCGTCCGCGAAGCGGTGCCGCACGTCCTCGAGCACGATCGAGCCCTCGACCGCCTGCACCGGTCGCTTGCCCTCGTTCTGCTCGAGGTCGGGCTCCTGCAGCACCTCGGCGATGGAGCGCACCGACTCGGCGCCGCGGGTCGCGACCGGGATGAGCATGAGCAGCTGCGTGAGCCCCTGGGTGAGCAGCGCGAAGTAGGTTGAGAGCAGCACGACCTCGCCGGGGGTGATCGGCAGGATCCCCGTGAGCGAGAAGACGGCGGCGAGCACGAGGCACGAGACGCCGAGCAGCTGCATGCTGACCCACGAGATCGAGGCGACGTGGCCGTTGAGCATGTCGAGGTGCAGGCCGGCGCGGCGCACGCCGGCGGCGCCGACGGCCACGCGCGACTTCGCGGTCTCCTCGAGCCCGTGGGCGCGGGTGATCGGCATGAGCGAGGCCATCTCGCCGACCCGCTGCGCGAAGCCCTCCATCTCTCGGCGGAACGTCTCGTTGCGCAGCCGCGAGCGGCGGGCCATGCCGTGCCGGATGAGGATGGCGAACGGCACCGTGAGCGCGTACACCGGCAGGAACTGCGGCACCATGATGCCCGTCATCGCGATGGCGCCGATGAGCACCATGGTCGACGAGAGCAGCGGATGCGTGACCTGCTGCAGCATGAGCTCGATGTTCTCGACGTCGCGCACGACCTTGGTCTGCACCACGGAGGCGCTCGCGCGGGTGTGGAAGCCGATCGAGAGGCTCTGCAGGCGGGCGGCGAGCGCGTTGCGCAGGTCGGCGCCGGTGTCGCGCACGACGGTCATGTAGTTGCGGGTGTAGACGATGTGGTTCGGGTAGTTCTGCAGCAGCAGCACGCCCGCCACGGCGAACCAGCCGAGCACGGTCGAGACCTCGCCGCCGGACGCGACGATGTCGATGATCTCCGCCGTGATCACGGGCAGGAACCAGAGCGGCACCTCCTTGAGCGTGAAGGCGCCGACGGCCAGCGCCATGCGCCCGGGCCGGCGCGCGACGAGGCGCAGCACCGAGCGCCCGGGGCGCGCGCCGTCGATGAGCTCGCCCGGATCGGTAAGCGCTTTCTGGGGCATGCGTCGATGCTACTCGCGGCCGCGGCCGCGCGACAGCCTCGGCCGCGGCCTCGGTGGCGCAGCGACAGCCTCGGGGCCGCCCTCAGTAGCGCAGCGGCAGCGGCCGCTCGCGGCCCGCGGTCGTCGCGGTGGGCCAGGCCGGTTCGACCGTGAGCACCTCGATGCCGGCCGAGCCCGCCACCACCGTGTCCTCGATCTTGCAGCCCGGCGCGCTCGGGTTCCAGGCGAAGGCGTGCCGCTCCTGCACGACGTCGCTCGCGCCCGGCGTCGCGCGGGGATCGCGCCCCGCGTACCCGGTCGGTCCGCCCTGGTGGTGCTGCTGCCACTCCTCGGCGTCGAAGCCGGCGGTGGCGTAGCGCGCGACGCCCGCTGCGAGCACCGCGTCGAGCGTCGCACCCGGCACCGTCGCGTCGAGGTAGGCGGCCTCCACCGAGCGGATGCGCGCCTCGCGCTCGTCGTCCGCCTCGCCCGTCGTCAGCCAGCGGGTGGCGTTCGCGATGAGCCCGTGCCGCCGCCCGCAGACCACGAGCATCGCGCGATCGCCGAGGGCGCCGCCGGTCGGCAGAGGGTGCCGGTGGGGCAGTCGTGCCGCGCCCGCGACGAGGGCCACGAGCGGATCGATGCCCCGGCTCGCGAGGGCCGCGTGCAGCTCCGCGGCGGTCGCGCGCTCCGAGTCGCCGGGCCGGGCGGCGCGGGCGACGTCGCCGAGCGCGCGGGCCGTCTCCGCGCCGAGCGCCCGGTAGCGCGCGAGCTCGCCGGGCAGCAGCGAGGCCCGGGCCGCGCGCAGCTCCGACGCGAGCGCGGTCTCGGGCAGCACCGCGTCGCCGCGCGGAGCGGCTGCGCTCCGAGCCGCCTCGCCCGCGGCGCGACGTGCGGCCTGCTCGAGCGGCTCGTGCCACGGCACGCGCACGATCGCCTCCGCGTCCTCCGGCAGCAGCTCCTCGGCCGCCAGTCGCTCGGCCTCGTTGCGCGGCGCGTAGACGATGTCGTGCTCCGGATGCACCGCCACCGCGAGCACGGGCGGGCCGGCCAACGAGACGTGGGTGCGCGGCCCGTCGAGGTACCAGGCCACGGCCTCATGGGAGGTAAGCAGCACGCCGCGCGCGCCGGTGCGCTCCAGCAGTCCGCGCATCCGCTCGCGCTTGGCGGACCGGTCGCCGACGCGCTGCGCCTGCTCGTCAGCGGGCGTCGTGATCGTGCTCATCGCTCTCCCTCGTGCGGTGGAGCGGCCAGTCTCGCAGTCGGGTAATCGTTTTCTCAACCCGCGCCGGCTCTGCCGTGCGCTGCAATCGACGCCGCCGCGGCCGGCGAGGTCCAGGCGGATGCGCAGTACGCGTGCGACGCCGCTGCACCGAGCCCGCTGCTCCGCTGTCGTCGCGATGCTCCGCAGCGCTCGCGTCGCCCGGAACGAGTACCGCCCGCGGCGGGCACCCCGCCCGCGGCCGGCTAGGAGCGGCCGCCGGTGGACTCGCGGACGATGAGCTCCGGTGCGAAGACCGTGCTGTCGGCCGGGTCGACCGGGGCTCGGCGGCCGAGCGCGGGCAGCAGCAGCTCGGCGGCGCGGCGCCCCATCTCGCGGGCGGGCTGGCGCACCGAGGTGAGCGGCACCGCGGCGACGGCGGCGAACTCGATGTCGTCGTAACCGACGATCGCCACCTCCTCGGGCACCCGGGCGCCGCCCGCGACGAGCCCGTAGACGATGCCGCAGGCCAGGTGGTCGTTGGTGGTGACGATGCCGTCGGGCCGCTCGTCCGCGGGCATCGAGGCGATGCGCAGGCCGAGCTCGCGGCCCACCTCGCTCGTCACACGGTGCGTCCAGGCGACCTCGAGCCGCACGTCCGGATGCGCGCCCGCGGCCGCGCGCGCGCCCGCCAGACGATGGCTCACCTGCGGCACGGTGTCGCTGCCGCCGATGAAGGCGAGGCGCCGCCTGCCGAGCCCGATGAGGTGCTCGACGGCGAGCCGCCCGCCGGCGACGTCGTCGAAGGAGACCGACGCCACCTGCCCGCGCTCGTCCACCGCGTCGACGAGCACGGTCGGGATGCCCCGGCGCCGCAGGCGGTCGAGGTCGTCGACCGAGGCGCCGTAGGGCGAGGCGATGACGCCCTCCACCTGCACGCGCTCGAAGAGCTCGAGGTGGCCGTGCTCCTTCTCGAGGTCGCTGTCGCTGTTGCCGACGAGGATGCGCAGCCCGGCCTCGGTCGCCGCCTCCTCGGCCCCGGCGACCATCGCGCCGAAGAAGGGGTTGGTGATGTCGATCACCGTCATGCCGAGCAGTCCGCTGCGACCGGCGCGCAGCTGCTGCGCCGCCTGCAACGGCACGTAGCCGAGCTCCTCGGCAGCGCGGCGAACCCGGTCGGCGAGCGCGGGGGTGACGACCTGGGGGCGGTTGAGCGCGTTCGAGACCGTGCTGATCGAGACGCCGGCCTGGCGTGCGACGTCGCGGATGCCGATGCGCTTCATGCCGCAATCCTGGCGTGGCTGCGGCGCAGGAGGCGAACCCGACGCGCGGGGCGTTGCGCCGTGCGGCCTCGGAGCGCGCATCGGGGCGAGGGGGGCGAGGATGGGAGCGGCTCGGCCGGGTGCGCTCCGCATCCGCTCGTCGTGCCGCGGTCGGCGACGGACCCGACCGCCGCCCGGATCACCAGGAGGACGCCCCGCATGAGCACCGCCCCGCTGACCGTCTCGTTCCCGAGCGAGGAGCTGCTCGCGAGCTTCCCGCCGCTGCCCGACGGCGTCGAGCCGATCGTCTGGGACCTCGGCGCCGACGCCGGGCGCGCGTCCATCGACCTCGTGCTGCTGCCGTTCGGGCGCCCCGACATCCACCGGCGGCTCGAGGGCGTGCGCACGCGGCTCGTGCAGACCCAGGCGATCGGATGGGATCACCTCGCCGACGTCATCCCCGCCGGCCACCGCCTGGCCAACGGCGCCACGATCCAGGAGACAGCGACGGCCGAGCTCACCCTGGCCCTCGTGCTCGCCGGCCAGCGCGACCTCGCCTGGCACCTCGGCAACCAGGCTCGCGGGCACTGGGGCGCGCGCTCCGCGCCCGGCCTCGCCGACCGGCGGGTGCTGATCCTCGGCTACGGCGGTCTCGGTTTCGAGATCGAACGGCGGCTCGGAGCCTTCGACATCGCCGAGGTGGTGCGCGTGGCGCGCAGCGCCAAGACCCATCGCGGGCTGGAGGTGCACGGCCTCGACCGGCTGCACGAGCTGCTCGCCGACGTCGACGTGCTCATCGTGACCGCCGCGCTGAACCCCACGAGCGTCGGCCTCGTCGACGCCGACGTGCTCGCCGCGCTGCCCGACGGCGCGCTCGTGGTCAACGTCGCCCGCGGACGGGTCGTCGACCAGGCCGCGCTGCTCGCCGAGCTGACCGCGGGCCGGCTGCGCGCCGCGCTCGACGTGACCGACCCCGAGCCGCTGCCCGCCGAGCATCCGCTGTGGCGGGCGCCCGGGCTGATCATCACCCCGCACGTCGGCGGCGACACCGCCGCGCTGGCGCCGCGTCGCGAGGCGCTCTACCTGCGCCAGATCGGGCACCTGCTCGCCGGTCGCGAGCCCGAGAACGTGGTGCTGGACCGGCGCTGAGCGCCGAGCGCCGAGCGCCGAGCGCCGAGCGCCGAGCGCCGAGCGCCGAGCGCCGAGCGCAGGGTGCGGCCCGCTACGCCGCGACCGCGTACCGCCCGGGCCGGTGGTTGAGCGCGATCACGACGCCGAGCAGCGCGGCGCCGAGCGCGGAGAGCAGCACGGTCCACCATCCGCTCACGGTCAGCGAGGCGAGCACCACGAGCGCGTCGAAGGCGAGCATCGTCCAGCCGGCCGGCACGCCCCAGCGGTCCTGCACGACGAGCGCCAGGATGCCGGAGCCGCCGAGCGAGCCGCCGTGCCGGAAGAGCATCAGGATGCCCACCGCCGCGAGCAGGTTGCCGAGCACGAGCGCCAGCGCCGGATGCGGGTGCACCGGCCCCATGAGCGGCCCGAGCACCGCCGCGAAGCCGGAGACCAGCCCCACGCAGAGCAGCGATCGCAGGGTGAAGACCCAGCCCCGCCGGCGCCACGCGAGCACGAAGAACGGCAGGTTGACGAGCGCGAAGGCGATCGGGAACGCCGGTCCGCCGGCGTACGCGATGAGCAGTGCGAGGCCGGCGACGCCGCCGGTCACGAGCTCCGCAGCGTGCAGCAGGTGCGCGCCGAGCGCGGCGAGCAGCGTGCCGCTGAGGATGCCGAGCACGTCCTCGACGGGGGAGTGGAAGCGGGCGCGCGCCGCCAGGGTCTCGGGGTCCTTGGTCCGCAGCTGCACCGCACGATCCTGGAGGTGAGCGGCGCGATGCGCAACAGAATCGATCACTGCTGTGCACATCCGCTTCGCACGAGCGCCTAGGGTGACGATATGACCGGTCTCGACGCGCTCGACGCGCGCATCCTGCTTGCCCTCGACGACGATCCCGAGATCACGACGTTGGCGCTCGCCCGCCGGCTCGGCGTCGCCCGCAACACCGCGCACGCCCGGCTGCGGCGCCTGCTCGACGGCGGGGCGCTGCGCTCCTTCAGCCACCGAGTCGCGCCGGCGGCGCTCGGGCACGGGCTGACCGCGTTCGTCTCGCTCGCGATCGCCCAGCACGGCAGCGTCGCGGCGATGGCCGAGCTCGAGCGCATCCCGCAGGTGCTCGAGCTGCACGCCACGACCGGCGACATGGACCTGCTGCTCAAGGTGGTCGCGCGCGACACCGGGCACCTCTACGAGCTCACCGAGCGCATCGTCGCCATCGAGGGCGTCACGCGCAGCAGCACCTCGATCGCGCTGCGCTCGCCGGTGCCGAGCCGGGTGGCTCCGTTGATCCGCGAGGTGTTCGAGCAGGAGGGCTGAGTCAGCCCCCGAAGCGCTCCGTGCGGATGCGCGCCGGGTCGTGCCCCAGATCGACGAGCAGGTTCGCGGCCGCCTCGACGAACGGGGTGGGCCCGCAGATGTAGACGGACGGCTGCTCGGCGGCCGGGATCACGAGCTGTTCGAGCAGCTCGCGGTCGATGCGCCCGGGCGGGCGGTGCCAGCCCTCGGGCGCGCGCTTCGTGTAGACCCAGTCGATGCCGAAGGTCTCGCCGCGCAGCTGCTCGAGCTCCTCGGCGAAGTAGGCGTAGGGCTCGCCGCGCACTGAGTAGAGCAGCTTGAACGGGGCGTCGCTGCCCGAGTCGCGTCGGGCCCGGGCCATGGCCATGAGCGGCACGATGCCCGAGCCGCCGGCGATCAGCTGCACGGGACCGGTCTGCGCCGGCTCCCAGACGAAGTAGCGGCCCACCGGGCCGCGCACCTCGAACCGGTCGCCCACCTCGATGTCGTGCACGAGGTACGGCGACACCTCGCCGTCGGGCAGCTCGTCGACGGCGAACTCGAGCACAGGGCTCGGCCCGTGCGTGGAGATCGAGTACGAGCGCTCGGCCCGGTAGCCGTCCTCGGCGGTGAGCCGCACGTCGACGTGCTGACCGGCGAGGTTGCCGGGCCAGCCGTCGACCCGCACCCAGAGCGAGCGCCCCGTCGGGATCGGCCAGTCGGCGTCGATGACGGTCGCGGGCAGCCAGTCGCCGCTCACCAGTAGCGCTGCTCTCGCCACGGGTCGCCGTACTGGTGGTAGCCGTTGACCTCCCAGAAGCCGGGCTCGTCGACCGCCTGGGTGCGCAGCCCCCGCACCCACTTGGCGCTCTTCCAGAAGTACAGGTGCGGCACGATCAGCCGCACGGGGAAGCCGTGCTCGGGCTCGAGCGGCTCGCCCTCGAACTCGAAGGCCAGCCAGGCCTTGCCGCCGACGAGGTCGGCGATCGGCACGTTGGTCGTGTAGTCGCCGTAGCAGTCGATCATCGCCGACACCTGCTCGGTGCCGCCGGCCGCGGCCAGCACATGGTCGAGGCTCACGCCACGCCAGCGGGTGCCGAGCTTCGACCAACGGGTGACGCAGTGGATGTCGGTGGTGACGTCGTCGATCGGCTGGGCCATCAGGTCGTCCCAGCCCCACTCCGCCGTGCCGCGCTCCGTGGCGATCGAGAAGCGCCAGTCGGCGGGGGAGACCACGGGGGTCGGGCCGGCCGACATCACCGGGAAGTCCTCGGTGGTGCGCTGCCCGGGCGGCAGGCTCGGGTCGGGCTCGCGGCGGCGCTCGCCGAAGCCGCGGCTCACGATCATCGTGCGGCGCTCCTCGCTGATCGTCACGCGGCGCTCCTCATCCGGCCGCGGTCGCGGCGCATCCGCTCCATTCTCCGCTGCTCCGGGCGCATCCGGGAAATCAGGGCGAGCGGATGCGGCTGGTCCGGCCGCGTGCACCCGGCGGCAGAGAAGTCCTCAGGTCGGGCTTGTCGTCGCCCGACGTCATGTGTACGGTGTCCACATAGGGTGCGCGTCGTCGCATCCGCTCGGCACGCCTCTCCGCACGATCGCGACGCGGAGCCCCGCCTCGCAGCACATCGTCATCCCACGGAGGAACCGTGAACGATCTCGCCATCGAGACCTCGGGTCTCGTCAAGACCTTCGGTACGACGCGCGCCGTCGACGGCGTCGACCTGGCCATCGCCCGCGGCGGCGTGCACGCCGTGCTCGGCCCGAACGGCGCCGGCAAGACCACCGTCATGCGCGTGCTCGCCACCCTGACCCGGCCCGACGCCGGCACCGCGAGGGTGCTCGGCCGCGACGTCGTGAGCGACTCGAAGGAGGTGCGCCGGCGGGTGAGCCTGACCGGGCAGTTCGCCTCGCTCGACGAGGATCTCACCGGCCGCGACAACCTGCGCCTCATCGGCAGGCTGTTCGGCTACAGCGGCCGCGGCGCCCGCTCGCGGGCCGAGGAGCTGCTCGACGCCTTCTCGCTGACGGATGCGGGCGACAAGCAGGTGAAGAAGTACTCCGGCGGCATGCGGCGCCGCCTCGACATCGCGGCCTCGATCGTGGTGACGCCCGAGCTGCTCTTCCTCGACGAGCCCACGACAGGCCTCGACCCGCGCAGCCGCAACGAGGTGTGGGACATCGTGCGCGCCATGGTCTCCGGCGGCACCACCGTGCTGCTGACCACGCAGTACCTCGAGGAGGCGGACCAGCTGGCCGACCGCATCACCGTGATCGATCGCGGCCGGGTGATCGCGGAGGGCACCTCCGCCGAGCTCAAGGCCTCGGTCGGCAGCGGCACCCTCGTCGTGCGGGTCATGGACCGCGCCGACCGCCCCGCGGCGCGCGAGGTGCTCGGCCGCGAGCTCGGCGTGGAGGTGCGCGAGGAGATCGACCCCAGCGCGCTGACCGCCAACGTGGCCGGCAGCGCCGGGGTGACCCGGGCGCTGACCGCGCTCGAGGACGCCGGCATCATCCTGGCCCAGTTCTCGCTGGGTCAGCCCACGCTCGACGAGGTCTTCCTCTCGATCACCGGGCACACCGCCGAGGACGTCGAGCCCGAGCGCGGCAGCACCGAGAAGACCAGCACCGAGGAGCAGGCGGCGTGAGCGAGCAGACCGGCACCGGGCGGACCACCCGCACCGAGACCGCGCCCACCGGCGCCAACACCGGGACGCCGGCGCAGCAGGCGCTGCTCGCCGTGCTCGTCAGCGGTGAGCGGCCGCCGGCGCCGAACGCGCTGTCGACCTCGATCACGTTCGGGCACCGCGCGCTGCTGAAGATCCGGCACGTGCCCGAGCAGCTCTTCGACGTGACGCTGTTCCCGATCATCATGACGCTGCTGTTCACCTTCATCTTCGGCGGTGCGCTCGCGGGCAGCGTCGAGGACTACATCCAGTTCTTCATGCCCGGCGTCATCGTGCAGTCGGTCGTGATGATCACGATGTACACGGGCACGACCATCCGCAACGACATCGAGAAGGGCGTCTTCGACCGCTTCCGATCGCTGCCGATCTGGCGCCCGAGCGCACTCGTCGGCATGCTGCTCGGCGATACCGTGCGCTTCCTCATCGCCTCCGCGGTCATGGTCGGCGTCGGCCTGCTGCTCGGCTGGCGCCCCCAGGGCGGCCCGGTCGGCGTGATGCTCGGCATCCTCGTCGTGCTGCTCTTCTCGTTCTCGATCGGCTGGATCTGGACCTTCATCGCCCTGCTGATGCGCTCCTCCGGCGCCGTCATGGGCGTCTCGATGATGGTGCTCATGCCGCTGACCTTCGCGAGCAACATCTTCGTGTCGCCGACGACCCTGCCGGGCTGGCTCGAGGCCTTCGTCGGCGTCAACCCGCTCTCGCACGTCGTCACCTCGGCGCGCGAGCTGATGGGCGGCGCCGAGCTCGGCTCGTCGTTCCTGATCGTGCTGCTCTGGTCGGCCGGCTTCGTGCTCGTCTTCGGTCCGCTGACCATGTGGCGCTACCGCGACGCGCGCTGACCCCGCCCTGCAGCACGACGGCGGCTCGGACAGACTGGGGCGATGAGCAGCATCCTCACGACCCCCGCCGAGCTCGCCGCCGCGCTGGAGGCGGGCCGCTACGCCGACGGGGGGCCCATGCGGGTGCTCGACGTGCGCTGGCGCCTCGACCGTCCGGCCGGCCGGCCGGAGTACCTCGCCGGGCACGTGCCCAGCGCGCGCTACGTCGATCTCGAGACCGAGCTGGCCGCGCACGGCGAACCCGCCGACGGCCGCCACCCGCTGCCCTCGCTCGAGGCGCTGCAGGAGTCGGTGCGCGCCTGGGGCGTCGACGACGGCGACACGGTCGTGGTCTACGACGACCTGCAGAACCTGTCGAGCGCCCGCGCCTGGTGGCTGCTGCGCGCGGCCGGCGTCGCCGACGTGCGGCTGCTCGACGGCTCGCTGCGCGCGTGGACGGATGCGGGCCACCCGCTCGAGCGAGGCGAGCCGGCGCCGGTCGCGCCCGGCTCGGCGACGCTGGCCTGGGGCGGCCTGCCGACCCTGCGGCTCGAGGACGTCGCCGTGCTCGCGCAGGAGGGCCTCGTGCTCGATGCGCGGGCGGGGGAGCGCTACCGCGGCGAGGTCGAGCCGATCGATCCGCGCGCCGGGCACATCCCGGGCGCGGTGTCGGCGCCGACGACCGGGAACGTCGGGCCGGACGGCCGCTTCCTCGCCCCCGAGGCCCTGCGCGAGCGCTTCGCCGCGCTGGGCGCGACCGGCGCGGTCGGCGTCTACTGCGGCTCCGGCGTCACGGCCGCCCACCAGGCGGTCGCCCTGACCCTCGCGGGCTTCGAGCCGCTGCTGTTCCCCGGCTCGTGGAGCCAGTGGTCCAACCACCACGAGCTGCCGGTCGCGACCGGGGCGTGATGCTGCGAGCGGATGCGGGCGACCGCATCCGCTCGATCACAGCGCCTTCGCCATGTGCTGGCTCGTCACCGCGAAGCCCAGCTCCTCGTAGAGCGCGATCGCCCCGGTGTTGAAGCCGAAGACGTTGAGGGCCAGCTCGACGCCGCCGCGCGAGCGCACCTCGTGCTCCGCCGCGCGCATGGTCGCCGCGCCGTGGCCGCGCCGCCGGTGCTCCGGCGCGATCTCGATGTCGTAGACCCACCACGAGCGGCCGTCGGGCATGGGGCGCAGGGTGATCGGCATGCCGCGAGTCTGCCCGGAAGCGTCGCCGCCCCGCTGGGCGCCGCCTGCCAGCGCCCGGACCGCCGTCGTTCATCACCGGGCCACCTGCGCGACACGAACGGCGCTTAGCGTCGCCGCCACGGACCCGATCGGGGGCCGCGACGGGACTTGCAGGAGGTGCGGATGGGCGCGATCGCCGTCATCCCCGCCCGCGGCGGCTCCAAGGGCGTGCCCGGCAAGAACCGGCTGCCCGTCGGCGGGGTGCCGCTCGTCGCCCGGGCCGTGCGCTCGGCGCTCGCCGCAGCCGCCATCGACCGGGTGCTCGTCAGCACCGACGACGACCTGATCGCCGCGGTCGCCCGCGCCGCCGGCGCCGAGATCGTCGAGCGGCCCGCCGAGCTCGCCGGCGACACCGCCAGCAGCGAGTCCGCCCTGCTCCACGCGCTCGACGCGGTGGGCGCGCAGGACGGCCAGCTCGTCTTCCTGCAGGCGACCTCGCCCTTCCTCGACCCGGCCGACCTCGACGAGGCGGTGCGGCAGGTGCGCGACGGCGCCGCCGACAGCGTCTTCTCCGCCGTGGAGACCTACGAGTTCCTCTGGCGGCGGGGCGACGAGGGCGCCGCCGGCGTCAACCACGACCACTCCTCCCGCCCGCGCCGGCAGGACCGCGAGCCGCACTTCCGCGAGACGGGCGCCTTCTACGTCATGGACGTGGCGGGCTTCCGCGCGGCCGGCTTCCGCTTCTTCGGGCGGGTCGGCATGGTGCCCGTCGATCCGCGCGGCGCCGTCGAGATCGACGACGCCGGCGAGCTCGAGGTCGCGCGCCGCCTGGCGCCGCTGCTCGACGCCGCACACGCCCCGGACCTCGACGTCGACGCCGTGGTCACCGACTTCGACGGCGTGCACACCGCCGACACGGCCACGATCGGCGTCGACGGGCTCGAGCTCGTGACCGTGCACCGCGGCGACGGCCTGGGCGTGCGCTTGCTGCGCGAGGCCGGCGTGCCCGTGCTGATCCTCTCCACCGAGGAGCACCCGGTCGTGGCCGCCCGCGCGGCGAAGCTGCGCGTCGAGGTGCTGCACGGCCAGCGCGACAAGGCGCATGCGCTGCGGGACTGGGCGGAGCAGCGCGGCATCGACCTCGCGCGCGTCGCCTACGTCGGCAACGACGTCAACGACCTCGGCGCGCTCGGCGTCGTCGGCTGGCCCGTCGCGGTGCCCGGATCGGCGCCCGCGGTGCTGGAGGCGGCGCGGCACGTGCTCACCGCATCCGGCGGCCGCGGCGCCGTGCGCGAGCTGGCCGAGCTGGTGCTGGCCGCGCGCGCCCGACGCGGGACCGCATCCGCCCCCCATCGCACGATCGCAGACCCCCGCGCCGACGGCGCGGACACCACGGAAGAAGGAACAGCATGAGCGTTCGCATCGGACAGCACGAGGTCGGCGCGGGCCACCCCGTCTACGTCATCGCCGAGATCGGCCTGAACCACAACGGCAGCGTCGAGATGGCCAAGCAGCTGATCGACGTGGCCGCCGAGGCCGGCGCGCAGGCCGTGAAGTTCCAGAAGCGCACCCCCGAGATCTCGACGCCCGAGCACATGAAGGACGTGCCGCGCGAGACCCCGTGGGGCACCATGACGTACCTCGAGTACCGCTACCGCGTGGAGTTCTCGAAGGAGCAGTACATCGAGATCGGCGATCACGCCACCCTGCGCGGCCTCGACTGGTTCGCCTCGCCGTGGGACGTGCCCTCGGTCGCCTTCCTCGAGGACCTCAACGTGCCCACCCACAAGGTCGCGAGCGCCTCGGTGACCGACCTCGAGCTGCTCGAGGCGCTGCGCGCCACCGGCAAGCCGATCATCCTCTCGACCGGCATGTCGACCCTCGAGGAGATCGACCGCGCCGTCGCCGTGCTCGGCACCGAGAACCTCGTCGTGCTGCACGCGACCTCGACCTACCCGATGCCGGCGGAGGAGGCGAACCTGCGCACGATCCTCACGCTGCAGGACCGCTACGCCGGCGTGCCGATCGGCTACTCGGGTCACGAGCGCGGCCTGCAGATCTCGCTCGCCGCCGTCTCGCTCGGCGCCGTCGCCGTCGAGCGCCACATCACGCTCGACCGCACCCTCTGGGGCTCCGACCACGCCGCGTCGCTCGAGCCGCAGGGCCTCGAGCACCTCGTGCGCGACATCCGCATCATCGGCGAGGCGCTCGGCGACGGCGTCAAGCGCGTCTTCCCCGGCGAGCTCGCGCCGAAGCAGAAGCTGCGCCGCGTCGGCGCCGAGTGAGCGGGCCCATCCGGGTCCTGGCGCTCGCCGACACCGACTCCTACGTCAAGTGGGGCGCCTCGGTGCTCGACCGGCTGCCCGCCGGGTGGTCGCGCGGCCTCGCCGTGCTGACCACCCCGGCGGCGCCGAGCGGGGCGCAGCTCGACTCGGCGCTCGCCGGCACCGGCACGTCGCCGGGTGATGCGCTGCCGGTCTCGCTCGCGGGGCTGACGGAGCGCATCCGCTCGGAGCGGCCGGATGCGGTGCTGCTGGCCCTGCGCGGCCCCGTCGTGCGCGTGGCCGTGCGGGCGATCCTCGCCGCCGGCGCGCTCGACCCGGCGTTCCGACGCCCCGCCCTGTTCAGCGGCATGCCCGGCATCACGGTGCCGGCGCGGCCCAAGGCGATCCACTACCGGGCCCAGACCGACCTGATCGTGCTGCACAGCGAGCGCGAGCGCGAGGAGTTCACCGCGACGGCCGCCCAGCTCGGCATCGAGCCCTTCTTCGCGCTGGCGACCCTCGGCTTCCTGCCGCAGCGACCGGCGGATCCGCGGTCCGGGGGATCGGCCGACGCGTTCGCGGGCGGTGACCTCGTCTTCGCCGCGCAGGCCAAGGTGCCGAAGGAGCGCGAGCAGCGGCTCGAGCTGCTCGGCTGGCTCGCCGACGCCGCGCGCACGGCGCCCGAGCGGCGCGTGATCGTGAAGGTGCGCGCCCTCGGCGACGAGGCGCAGACGCACGAGGAGCGCTGGGACTACCCCTCGCTGCTCGCCGAGCTGCCCGGCGCGCCCGCCAACCTGGTCGTCGAGGCCGGGCCGATGGCCGAGCACCTCGCCCGAGCGGGCGGGCTCGTCACCGTGAGCTCGACGGCGGCGCTCGAGAGCATCGGGATGGGCGTCCCGACGCTCGTGCTCGGCGACTTCGGCGTGAGCCATCGCATGATCAACGCGGTCTTCGAGGGCAGCGGCGTGATCGGCGGCGCGGACGACCTGCGCGCGGGCCGCGCCTTCCACGCCTCGGAGGACTGGCTGGCCCGCAACTACTTCCACGCCGCCGAGGCGGAGGACTGGATCGCGACGCTCGAGGAGCTCGTCGCCCAGCGGCGCGCGGAGGGACTGCCCGCGCGGCGCCCGACGGCCGGCACGCTGGGCGGCGCGCTGCGCCAGGCCTGGGACCGCAAGCGCGCGCTCGGCTACCTCGACCGCTCGCTGGCGGGCACGGCGGCGGAGGCGGTGGGCCTGCCTCTGCGCGGCCTCGTGCGCCTGGCGCGGCGGCTCCGGCGGCGGCTCGCGCCGCCCGCGGCTCAGACCTCGATCGACTCGCCGACGGCCAGCCGCTTGTAGCGTCCGCCGCCCTGCTCCGCAGCCCAGGCGAGCCGCTGATCGGCGAAGCCGTGGCCGATGCCGCTGAGCGGCGCCTCGTGCACCGGGATGACGAGCGCCGGGCGCACGGCGAGCACGTAGTCCATCGCGTCGCCGATCTTCAGCCACGGGGCTCCGGCCGGCGCGGCGAGCGTGCGCACGTGGCGGCCGGGCGGCAGCAGGGCGTCGCCGCCGTAGAAGTAGGCGTCGTCGACGAGCACGCCGACGTTGTCGATCACCGGGATCGATGCGTGGATCACCGCGTGCTCGGCACCGAAGAACTCGAGCGCGAAGGGGCCGCTCTGCAGCTCGTCGCCGGCCTCGATCTCGCCCACGTCGAAGCCCTCGGCCGCCGCGACCACGCCGGCGGGACCGTAGAGGCGCGCCTCGGGGTTCGCGGCGAGGATCCGGGTGAGGTGCTCGGGCGTCCAGTGGTCCGGGTGCTCGTGGGTGATCACCACGGTCGTCACGCCGTTGAGGTCGAACGGCTCCGTGAACGAGCCTGGATCGATGACGAGCCGCTGCCCGTCCTGCTCGAGGATCTGGCAGGCGTGCTCGCGCTTGGTGACTCGCATGGTGACGAGCCTAGGGGCGGGCCCCGCGCATCCGCTGCTAGCTCGCGGCCTTCTGCGCGACGGTCAGCCGGTGCTGCAGCGACCAGTCCTGGTCGTCGAGGATCAGCTGCGCCGCGAGGCCGTTGGTGAGGTTGAGCACGATGGGCGCGAGCAGGTTGACGGTCGTGCCGCCCTCGGTCGGGTTCGCGACGACGAGCGCCAGGCCGTCCTCGGCCTTCTCGAGGCCGATGAGGCCGGCCTGGGCATCGTTGATCTCGGGGGAGTAGTCGGGCACGTAGCGCGAGGCGTCGAGCACGAAGAGGCGCGCGCCGTCGGCGGCTTCGAGCGCGAAGAGGCCCTCGGCACCGTCGACGCCGCGCAGCGAGAACTCCACGGCGTCGCCGAGGCCGAGCGGCGGCGTGACGAAGGTGATCGAGGCGCTCATCGCAGGAAGTCCATCAGGCTGGGCTGCAGGACGCGAGCCGTGACGTTGAGGGCCGCCTGGTAGACGGTGCTCTGCACGTTGAGATCGAGGATGACCTTGGCCAAGTCGATGTCCTCCGCTTTCGATCGTTGCGCCTCGAGGTCGACCGTGGCGGTCGCGAGGACGGATTCGGCGCGCTGCAGCTGCGTGTGCTGCGCGCCGACGGTGGCGTGGGCGGCGATGACGCCGTCGAGGGCGCCCTGCACCTGGTCGATGCGGCCCGACACGGGATTGCCGGCGCGCAGATCGGCGGCGATGCCGTCGAGCAGGGCGAACACCGAGGTCTCGCCCTCGCCGAACGCGTCCTTGCCGTTCGCGTCGACTCGCACGGTCACTCCGTCGGCGACCTTGCGCTCGACCGAGGCGCCGTCGGTGCCCGTCCAGGCGTAGTCGGCGGCGAAGGCCTTGCCCTCGTTCGAGCTGCCGGCGAAGACGCTGCGACCGAGGTACGTCGAGTTCGCCTCCTTGAGCAGAGCGTCGCGCAGGCCGTCGATCTCGGTGGCGAGCGCGTTCTTCGCCTCCTGGCTCAGTGCGCCGTCGTTGGCGCCCTGCACGGTGCGCTGCAGCGTGCTCTGCAGGATGTCGGTGGCGTTGCCGAGGGCCGTGTCCACGGTCGTCAGCCAGCCCTCGCCGTTGCCGATGTTGCGCTCGTACTGCTCGGCGGCCCGCTGCTGCGAGCGGATGGCGATGACGTCGGCGGTGCCGCGCGGGTCGTCGCTGGGCGTGAGGATACGCTTCTGCGAGGCGCCCTGCTCCTGCAGGCGCGCCATCTGCTGCAGGCTCGCCTGCAGGTTGCGCTGCGCGTTGGCGGCCATGGTCTGATTCGTGACCCGTTGCATGTCAGCGTCCCACCAGTCCGGTTCGGTTGATCAGGGTGTCGAGGGCCTCGTCGACGGCGGAGAGCACGCGCGCCGAGGCCTGATAGGCCTGCTGGTACATGAGCAGGTTCACGTTCTCCTCGTCCATGTCGACCGAGGCGCCGGCGGCCTGCGCGCCGAGCGCGTTGCTCGCGGCGGTCTCCGCGCCCTTCGCCGTCGTGGTCGCGGCCTTCGACGAGGCGGCGAAGGTGGTCACGAAATCGGACCAGTCCTTGGCGACGGAGCCGGGACGGCCGAAGAGCCCGGCGATGCCGGCGGCGACCGAGCCGTCGGCAGCGCCGTTCGCGGCGGCACCGGTGGCGATGCCCGCGGCGCTCGTCGGCACGACGGTCAGGCCGGTTGCAGCGGGCGCACCGGCGGTGAAGGCGAAGAAGTCCAGGCCCGTCGCGCCGCCGGTGGTGCTGCCGGTGGCGTGCAGCTGGTTGACCGAGTCGGCGAGCTTCGTCGCGAGGGCGTTGTACTGCTCGGCGGCCTTCGCGATGGGCCCGCCGTCCGCGGCGTTCGCGAGCAGCGAGACGAGCCCGCCGGCCTCGCCGCCGGCCGAGACGGTCGTGCCCGGCAGGGCGGCCCACTCGAGGTGCACGCCGGCGGTCGCGGCGCCGGTCATCGACGGGGCGCCGACGGCGACCATCGCCGACGACTTCGCCCCGGCGACCAGGCTGTTGCCGTCGACGACGAGGTCGATCATGCCGTCCTCGCCGGAGCGGACGGAGGCGCCGGTCAGCTCCGCGAGCCCCGCCGCGAGCCGGTCGCGCTGGTCGACGAGCTCGTTGACGCTGACGCCCTGCGCGGTGCCCTTGCGGATCTGCGCATTGAGGTCGGCGACGCTCGCCGCGGTGGCGTTGACCTCGGCGACGAGCCCGTCGAGGTCGCCGCGCACGCGGCTCCACTCGCCGACGGCCTCGTCGTAACCCGTGGCGATTCGACCCGCGAGGGCCTTCGCCTCGTTGATGAGCACGGCGGCCGGGGCGGCCTCGCCGGGCTGGTTGGCGACCTCCTGCCAGGCGCCCGCGAAGGCGTCGAAGCGGGCGGAGAGCCCCTCGTCGCCCGGCTCGCGCAGCGAGCTCTCGAGCTTGGCGAAGCTCGTCGCGCGCACGTTCGCGAAGCCGAAGGCGTTCGCCGTGCTGCGCACCTGGTTGTCGAGCATCACGTCGCCGAGGCGTGCGACGCCGTCGACGCTCACACCCTCGCCCGAGGCGGCACCGGTGCTGAAGCGGTTGCCGACGGCAGGCACCGAGCTCAGCGTCACGCGCTGGCGGGTGTAGCCGTCGACGTTGGCGTTCACGATGTTCTGGCCGACCACGTCGAGGCCGCGGCGGGCCGCGGTGAGGCCGGTGTAAGCGGTGTTGAGTCCGCTGAAGGTGCTCATGGTCTACAGGTCCTTCACGAAGAGGTCGCCGCCGCGGGCGGCCGAGGCCTGCCCGCCGGTGGCGTCGTAGCGGCTGCCGGTGCCATCGGTGGCGGCGAGGGTCTCCTCGGCGCTGCGGGCCGCCTGGCGCAGGAAGCGCTCGTTGCCGTCGCGCAGCTCGCGGATCTGCCCGGTGAGCTCGGTGAGCGCGGCGAGATGCCCGGTGAGGATCTCGCGCCAGGTCTCGTCGGGTGCGTGCTCGATGAGCTGGCGCAGGGTGGCGTCGTGCGGTGCGCGCCACAGCTCGGCGAGCGAGGTCGCGGCGATCGAGCGGGCCAGGCTGGCGCCGCTCAGCCGCTCGACGACCTGCTCCACCTCGCGGGTGGCGTACTGCAGCCAGCGCGTGCGGCCCGCGGTGAGCAGCAGGTGCTCCTCCTCGAGCTTGAAGGCGAGCAGCTCGAGCAGCTCGCGCTCGCGCCACAGGGCGGCCGACAGTTCGTTGGCGCTCACGCTTCCTCCGCTCGGAATCCAGATGGTCCCGCCGCTCGGCTCGGGACCCGGAGCGACGGATGTCGGTGAACGGCGGGAGAACACCCGCCGCGTCGAACCCCACTATCGGCGCGCGGCGGTGGGTCGTTAGGAGGACAGCATCCGCTCCGATCCCAGCGACGGCAAGGGATCGGCGCTTCCGCACGCGTCCCCAGAACGGGGACGCCCCCGAACAGGGAGGCCCACAAGGGGGGAATGGCACCACCTGTCGTGATCGCGGGATGGTGTCACCTGGCCAGGATGGCCGACACCTAGGGCTTATCGGGAGCCCGCACGCACGACCCACAACTGCACACACCTGAGGGGGGCCTCATGATCGGGACTCATGACGCTGCTTCGGGGAGCATGGACGCGACTCGGATCACCACCAATCCAACGACGCGGGCTGCACGCAATCAGCTCGTCGTCGACAACCTGCCGCTCGTCGGCTACCTCGTCGCCGAGGTCTGCGCTCGCGCCACGCACCTGTCGCGCGACGACCTCGCCAGCGCTGGCGCACTCGCGCTCGTGCAGGCCGCTGACGCCTACGACGCCGCGCTCGGCGTGCCGTTCGGCGCCTACGCCCGACGCCGCATCATGGGCGCCTTCGCCGACGACATGCGCTCGGCCGACTGGGCCAGCCGTGGCACGCGCAAGCGCATCAAGGCCACGCTCGAGGTGCAGGAGACGCTCGCGAAGCGCTTCGGCCGCACGCCGACGATCGACGAGATCGCATCCGCTCTGGGCGTCGACCGCGCCGGCGCGCAGGAGGCCATGGCCGATGCCGGACGCACGGTGGGCGTCATCGACGAGATCGTCGAGGCCGGCCTCGCCGCCGACCAGGACACCCCGGAGGAGCAGGCCGCCGAGGCCGAGCGCGACCGGACCCTGCGCAGCGCCGTCGCCGCGCTGCCCGAGAAGATGCGCTCCATCGTCGAGCAGCTCTACTTCGGCGGCCGCACGGTCGGCGAGATCGCCGAGCAGCTCGGGGTCACCCACTCGGCGGTGTCGCAGCAGCGCACGGCGGCGCTGAAGCTGATCCGCGAGTCGATCGGCGATCTGCTGGCCGAGTCGCCGGTGCCGGTCGCCGAGACCGCGACGGCGGCGGTGCAGGCGCGGCGCGCGGCCTACCGCTCGCAGGTCGCGGACCTGATGATGACGGATGCGGCGAGCGCTCGGCGCGCGGCGGCTGCCATCGCGTCGTGATCTTTTCTGAGACTTCCGGCTAACGCAGCCGGTCGAGGGGCCGACAGTGGCCCTTGTCACCCCACGGACGGGGTGGCGCATCACCACCCAATTCCACGGAGGACATCATGGGTTTCCAGATCAACACCAACGTCAGCGCTCTCTCCGCGTACCGGAACCTCTCCAACACGCAGAACTCGCTGACCAGCTCGCTCGAGAAGCTCTCGAGCGGTCTGCGCATCAACAAGGCCGCTGACGACGCAGCCGGCCTGTCCATCTCGGAGGGTCTGCGCGCGCAGATCGGCGGTCTGACCGTCGCTTCGCGCAACGCGCAGGACGGCATCTCGGTCGTCCAGACCGCGGAAGGCGCGCTGGGCGAGGTCCACTCGAACCTGCAGCGTCTGCGCGACCTGGCGGTTCAGGCGGGCAACGACTCGAACAACGCCGACTCGCGCCTGGCGATCAAGTCGGAGGCCGACGCCCTCGTCAAGGAGATCGGCCGTATCGGCTCCTCGACGAACTTCAACGGGATCAGCCTGCTGGACGGCGAGAACGCGTCGCTGAGCTTCCAGGTCGGCGCCGGTTCCTCCGCCTCCAACCAGATCGCCGTGGGTCTCGCGAACGCGGACCTCGGCGCGCTGGTCGCCTACACGGAGGGCGCCACCGAGGAGATCGCCGCGGGCACGGACACCGAGGCCTCCATCGGCGCCATGGCCTGGGAGAGTGCGACCGACGCGACGACCAACCTCGACAGCATCGACGCGGCCATCAAGTACGTTTCGACCGCTCGTTCGGAGCTCGGTGCGTCGCAGAACCGCTTCGAGACGGCGATCAACTCGATCAACATCTCGAAGGAGAACCTGTCGGCGTCCGAGTCGCGCATCCGCGACACCGACATGGCGGCGGAGATGGCGAACTTCACCCGTTCGAACATCCTGCAGCAGGCCGGCACCTCCATGCTGGCGCAGGCGAACTCGCTCCCGCAGGGCGTGCTCTCGCTGCTCGGCTGAGTTCTCCGGAACTCGATCGCCCGGTGGCGGGGGGGGGGGGGGGGGGGGGGGGGGGGGGGGCGGGGGGGCGGGCCCCGCCCCCGGCCCCGCCGGCCCGCGCCCCGCGC
>JASCOA010000049.1 GCA_029959365.1 Microbacteriaceae bacterium PS02343
CCCGGGGGCCGGCGGGGGGGGGGGGGCGCGGGGGCCACCGCCGGGCGGGGGGCGGCCGCCCCCCCCCCCCCCCCCGGAGCGACTACCAGCGGTAGTGCGCGAAGGCGCGGTTCGACTCGGCCATCTTGTGGGTGTCCTCGCGGCGCTTGACCGCGGCACCGAGGCCGTTCGAGGCGTCGAGGATCTCGTTGGTGAGACGCTCGGTCATGGTCTTCTCGCGACGCGACTTGGCGTAGCTGGTCAGCCAGCGCAGCGCGAGCGTGTTGGCGCGGTGCGGCTTGACCTCGACGGGGACCTGGTAGGTCGAGCCGCCGACGCGGCGCGAACGCACCTCGAGGGTCGGGCGCACGTTGTCGAGCGCCTTCTTGAGCACGACGACCGCGTCCTGGCCGCTCTTGTTGGCGACGTTCTCGAGGGCACCGTAGACGACGCGCTCGGCGAGGCCCTTCTTGCCGTCGAGGAGGATCTTGTTGACGAGCTGGCTCACGATCGGAGCGCCGTACACGGGGTCGGCGACGACGGGCCGCTTCGGGGCGGGACCCTTGCGGGGCATTACTTCTTCTCCATCTTCGCGCCGTAGCGGCTGCGAGCCTGCTTGCGGTTCTTCACGGCCTGGGTGTCCAGGGCGCCGCGGACGATCTTGTAGCGCACGCCGGGGAGGTCCTTCACACGACCGCCGCGCACGAGCACCATCGAGTGCTCCTGCAGGTTGTGGCCCTCACCGGGGATGTAGGCCGTCACCTCGGTGCCGTTGCTCAGCTTGACGCGCGCGACCTTGCGGAGAGCCGAGTTCGGCTTCTTCGGGGTGGTCGTGTACACGCGGGTGCACACGCCGCGCTGCTGCGGGTTGGACTTCAGGGCAGGCGCCTTGGTCTTCGTGACCTTGGGGCTGCGGCCCTTGCGGACCAACTGCTGAATGGTGGGCACTGAATTACTCCTCGGATTCGTACTGCTCGGTGTCGGGGCGACCGTTACGGCCCCTTGCGTTCCTCTGACCTGCCCACCCCCGCACTCGGGCGTGTCACGTCATCTCGGCCACCGGCGGTACACACGTGCTTTGCACTGCTGGCTGGCGTGCGGCCTCATTCGCCGGACGGATGCTTCCGCCCGGTGCACGAGGCCTGTTGAGTCTGGAGGCCCTGCTGCTCGGATCGCTTTCGCGAACTCCGGGCGCGCCGCAGAGCACACACCTGGAAAAGATTAGCCGCCGCGCGGGGCTCCGTCAAATGAAGCCGTCCGCTCGCCGGAACCGTCAACACTCTCATGGTCGGCCGCGACCGGCCGCTGCGGCACGCCGTCGAGTCGCGCCTGCTCGAAGCGGGCCAGCGCTTCGCGGTGACGGCGCGCGCTCCGCGCTCCGGAGCGGCTGATGCCGAGCCCGAGCCAGAGCACGAGCTCGCGCGCGAGCAGTGCGGCCAGCACCAGCGCGGGGTTCACCGCGAGCTGCAGCGCAGCGCCGACGACGCCCTGCGCGGACATCTGCAGGGCGCCCTGCAGCAGCAGGAGGACACCGATCGAACCGAGGTAGACGGTGGCGGCGACGACGAGCCCGCCCAGGATGTGCGCCCACCAAGCGGCTCGGTTGGCGATCGCGACGTGCACCAGGAACGCGAGCAGGAAGAGCAGCGTGGGCACGGCGAGCACGGGGCTGCCGAGGTAGGCGTCGATCCAGGCGCGGGTGCCGTCGCCGGGACGGGCGACGCCGATCAGCACCGCGCCGCCCGAGGCGAGCAGGAGGGCGAAGAGCACCGACCCGATCAACGCCACGCCGGCGCCGAGCAGCCGGTTGCTCGCGAGCACCGGTGGCCGGGGCGACGCCTCGAGCGTCGGGACGGCGAGGCTGCCCTCGTCGGAGGCGGCATCCGAGTCTCCGGGGATGCGGACGCCGGGCGCCGGGCGCTCGACGGGCTCCGCGCCATCCGCTCCCCCGCGCAGGGGCTCGGTCACGGTCGTGCCGTGTTCATGGTCGTCCTCCGTGGTCCACCGCGTTCTCGCGGCCGTCGCGGCATGCGCGAAGGCCCGCGGCTCACTGTAGCGCCGCGGGCCTTCGTCGGGTGTCGTTCGATCAGATGCCGATGCGCACGTAGTAGACGGACTCGAAGGAGTAGAGCGGACGGACCTCGACCGTCTTCGACGGGTTCGGGGCATGCAGCACGTTGCCGTTGCCCATGTAGATGCCATCGTGGCCGTGGTCGCTCCAGATGACCAGGTCGCCGGGCTGCGCGTCGGCGGCCGAGATGACGGTGCCGGCTGCGGCCTGCGCCGGCACGGAGTGCGGCAGCGAGACGCCGAACTGCGCGTAGACGTACATGACCAGACCGGAGCAGTCGAAGCCGGCGGGGGTCGCTCCGCCGTAGACGTACGGGGTGCCCAGGTACTGCAGCCCGACGTTCACGACCTGGTTGAGGCTGAAGTCAGGGAAGGCTGGGTTCTCGAGGTACTGCGCCGCCGTGGGGCCGCTGTACGCCGAGTAGCTCTCCGCGATCTCCGCGCGACGGATCTCGGCGCCGCTCGTCGCGGTGTACTCGTCGCGCTCGACGGCCTGCACCGGCGCGCCGGAGGCGACGGTGACGGCCTGCGCCTGCTCGAGCTTGACCTTCGCGAGCTCCTCGGCAGCAGCTGCGGCAGCGGACTGGCCGCCGCCGAGACCGGATGCGTAGTTGGGCAGCGCGACCGTCAGGAAGAGCGCGGGCACCATCAGCAGCATCACGGCGATACCGCGCACGTTGCGCTGCTTCGGGGAGCGACGCGGGGCGGTGCTGCGCTCGACCCGAGGGGCCGGGCGGCTCGCGACGCGGGGCTGGCGTCGCTGGCGGGGCTTCGTCGCTGCCGCCTCGGCCTCGCGCGCGGCGCGGCGGCTGGTCGGGGCGACCTCTGCTGCGGGGGCGATGCGGAACTGCTCGAGCTCGCTCGCACCGTTGATGCTGGGGGCCGGCCGCCCGGTGGGGCTGCCAGCGGTGGGGAGATCCGTCGGGTCGAGATCTCTGCCGTGATCGGTCGTCACACTTAATTCCTCCAGCGCTCCATCGCTGCCGGAGCAGCGCCCATCCATCGTCACTCGTTCTTCACGGGTACTACGACGAGGGACGGGTCTTGGGAACGCCTCGACGAAGCTCTTCCAGCACGGGGTCTATGCCGGGAGTATCCGCCCATCGTACGACAGCGTTACCAATCTGTCACCTTGAATCTGGCACCTGGGACGTATTGACATGCCCCCTGCGAGGCTCCAGGATGCGCACCGATCGACGGCGGAGCGCGCGGTCGTCAGCGACGGGTCAGCCCGCGACGTAGATGTGCACGGCCACTTCGACCGGCAGCTCGAGGCCGTCGCCGAAGCCTTCGACCTCGACGAGCACGTAGTCGCCCGAGGCCGAGATCGAGGCGGTCGCGCCGGGCACGACGCCCGACTGCTTGAGCTGCGCGAGCAGCTCCGGCTCGAACTGCACCGGCTCGGCGAGGCGCTTGATGACCGCCTCGACCGACGGCTCGGGGCTGCGCTGGACGAGCTGGTGCAGGTTGACGTAACCGGTCGTGACGGCCGCGGTCGGCCAGCTGTTCAGCTCGTCGGCGCCGGGGATCGGATTGCCGTACGGCGACTCGGTCGGGTTGCCGAGCAGCTCGACGATGTGGCGCTCGACCTGCTCGCTCATCACGTGCTCCCAGCGGCACGCCTCGTCGTGCACGTAGGCCCAGTCGAGTCCGATGACGTCGGCCAGGAGCCGCTCGGCGAGACGGTGCTTGCGCATGACGCCGACCGCCTTGCGGCGGCCATCGACCGTGAGCTCGAGGTGGCGGTCGCCCTCGACGACCACGAGACCGTCGCGCTCCATGCGCGCGACCGTCTGCGAGACGGTGGGACCGGAGTGGCCGAGACGCTCGGAGATACGGGCGCGCAGGGGGATGATGCTCTCCTCCTCGAGGTCGAGGATCGTCCTCAGGTACATCTCGGTGGTGTCGATGAGGTCGGTCATCAGGAAGTCCCCTTCGTCGCGCGCGAATCGAAGGCAATCCTATCGTCCGGCGCCGACGTCCGACCGCCAGCGGCGCGCCTGCCGGCGCACGGCGGCCAATAGAATCCAGCCATGGCCCAGATCACCATCCCCGCCGACCTCCTGCCCTCCGACGGACGGTTCGGCTGCGGCCCGTCGAAGGTCCGCGCCGAGCAGATCGCCCACCTCGCGGGCGCCGGCGCCGCCATCCTCGGCACATCGCACCGGCAGGCCCCGGTCAAGAACCTGGTCGAGCGCGTGCGCTCCGGTCTCGGCGAGCTGTTCCGCCTGCCGGAGGGCTACGAGGTCCTGCTGGGCAACGGCGGTTCGACCGCGTTCTGGGACGCTGCCGCGTTCGGCCTCATCGAGCGCCGCAGCGAGCAGCTGGCCTTCGGCGAGTTCGGTGCGAAGTTCGGCAAGGCGGCGACCACCCCCTGGCTCGAGGCCCCCCACGTGATCACCGCGACCGGCGGCTCGCGCGCCGAGGTCGAGGTGCTCGAGGGCGTCGACGTCTACGCCTGGCCGCACAACGAGACCTCCACGGGCGTCTCGGCGCCCGTGCGGCGCGTGCACGGCGACACCGGCGCGCTCACGGTCGTCGACGGCACGAGCGCAGCGGGCGGCATCGACTTCGACGCGGCCGAGGCCGACGTCTACTACTTCGCGCCGCAGAAGAACTTCGCCGCCGACGGCGGGCTCTGGTTCGCCCTCGTCTCCCCCGCGGCGATCGAGCGGATCGAGCGGATCGCCGCGAGCGGACGGTACATCCCCGACTTCCTGAGCCTCAAGCAGGCCCTCGACAACTCGCGTCTGCAGCAGACCCTCAACACCCCCGCGCTCAGCACCCTGCTGCTCATGGAGAACCAGATCGACTGGATCAACGGCAACGGCGGGCTGGCGTGGGCCTCCGCCCGCACCGCCGAGTCGTCCGGCGAGCTCTACCGCTGGGCGACGGCGAGCACCTATGCGACGCCGTTCGTCGTCGACCCGGAGCACCGCTCGCAGGTCGTCGCGACCATCGACTTCGACGACGCGGTCGACGCGGCGGAGGTCGCGAAGGTCCTCCGCGCGAACGGCATCGTCGACACGGAGCCGTACCGCAAGCTGGGCCGCAACCAGCTGCGCGTGGCGACCTTCACCGCGATCGAGCCGGACGACGTCCGCTCGCTCATCGGATCGATCGAGTACGTCGTCGAGCACCTCTCCGCATGAACGCCGCGCGGAAGACCGGGCGGCGGCCCTCGCCGCCGCCCGAGGCCTCCGATGACCGTCCTCCGGTCGTCGTCGGCCTGATCGGCTGGTCAGCCGCGCTGCTGGTCCTCGTCGTGCTCGTCGCCGTCGGCGTCGTCGTCGAGGTCGGCGTGCTCGTCACCGCCGGTCTCGGCGTGCTCATCGGACTCGGACTCCTCGTCGTCGTCGTCGTGCGCGCCCGGCGCTAGCTCGTCCACGTCGACGCCGTCGTAGACGTCGTCGCCCGCATCGCCGAGGTCGTCGTCGTCCGACTCGTCGTCGTCGTCATCGTCATCATCGGAGTCGTCCGACTCGTCGTCGAAGTCGTCATCGTCATCGTCATCGTCATCGTCAGACTCCGACTCGGCCTGCTGCTGCGCCTGGTAGTCGGCGAGGCGATCGGTCCACGGCACCCAGTCGGGCGCGAGCAGAGCGCCCTCGCCGGGCTGCAGCTCCGCTTCCAGCACGGTCGGCGCCTCGCCCTCGACGGTGCCGAGGCTGACCGTCCAGTGCCAGCCGGGGTAGCCGTCGAGCGTGCAGTGGAACAGCACCGACACCACGCCGTCGACCTCGTCGACGCGCGCGAAAGCGTCGCCGACCGACTTGGCGTCGGTGATCTCGAGCAGGCCGGCGCGAGCGAGTTCGATCTGCTCGGGAGTGGGGCGCTCAGACATCGAGCTCGTCCGCGACCTTGCGCAGCAGTGCCGCGATCTTTCGCCCCTGGGGGCCCTCCGGGTAGCGGCCGCGCTTGAGGCCGGTGCCGAGGTTGTCGAGCAGCTTGACGAGATCCTCGATGATGATCGCCATGTCGTCGGCCGGCTTGCGATTGGCGCGCGTCACGCTCGCCGCCTCGATCACGCGCACCGAGAGCGCCTGCGGACCGCGCTTGCCGTCGGCGAGGCCGTACTCGAGGCGCGCACCGGTCTTGACGACCGTCCCGGCGGGCACCGCCGTGGCGTGCAGGAAGACCTCCTGGCCGTCGTCTCCGCTGATGAAGCCGAAACCCTTGTCCTCGTCGTAGAACTTGACTTTGCCCGTGGGCATCCTGACGTCCTTCCGCGGCGCCTGCGGCGCACTGGGGGCAGGAAGCTGCCCCTATCCTTGACTCCGTGGCGAAGAGCACCCCGGAGAGCACCAATCGTATCGAAAGCATCCTCGCCGTCATGATCGTGACGGTGATCGGCGCTTCGCTGCTCGCGTTCGTCGCGCTGCTCATCGGCACGGCGACCGGCGCGGGCAACGACGACGGCTTCAGCGAGGGCCTCTGGCCGACGGTGATCCTCATGCCGCTCGTGGGCCTGCCGATCGGCTTCGTGCTCGTGCTCGCATTGCTCATCATCAACATGGTGCGGCGCAGCCGCGGCGCCAAGCGCGGCTGAGCCACGGCGACGACGACGAGGGTGAACCGGTGAAGGGCGCGCTCTCGCTCGCCGCGAGACTGCGCGCGCTGCCCGGGGAGCAGCTGCGCGCCCTCCTGCAGCGGCGCTCCCCCGTGGTCACCGGCGTGCAGGACCACGCCGATCTCGCCGAGGCGCTGCTCGCGCGCCCGGCGCTCGACGCCGCACTCGAGCGGCTGACCCGACCCGAGCTGGCGCTGGCCCTGCGCCTGGCCGATGCGGAGACCGGCATCGCAGCGGATGCGATCGGCGGCACCAGTGACCCGCTCACGGCCCGCCTCGACGAGCTGGCCCTGGCCGAGCTCGCCGACGACGGATGGCACCTGTACGACGCCGTGGCCGAACGCCTGCGCGAGCGCGGCCTGCAGCAGGGGGACCTGGATGCGGCGGACGGCGGTTCGGCATCCGAGCGCCCCGACCGGCTCGCGACGGAGCGGGCCTTCCTGCTCGTGAGCGCCGTCGCCGAGCTCGTTCATGAGCTCGCGCGGGAACCCGCACGACGCCTGCAGCACGGCGGCCTCGCCCTCCCCGCAGGCCGACGGCTCGTCGACCGCACCGGACGCGGGGTGCCCGAGCTCGAGACGCAGCTCGCCCTCGCCGCGGAGGCGGGACTCGTCGGAGGCGCCTCCCAGTGGGAGCGCCTCGACGCCGCGGACGCCTGGCTCGACGCCGTGCCTGCGGAGCGCTGGCGCACGCTCGCCGCGGCGTGGCGCGCGCAGCTGCCGTCCGCGGCGCTGCCCGACCTGCGCCGCGGATGGCCGACCGGCGCGGAAGCGCTGCTCCAAGCGCTGCTGCCCCTCGGAGGAACGACGCGGGAGCGCTTCCGCGAGCGTCTGGCGGAGGCCGAGATGCTCGGCATCGCCGTCGACGGCGCGATCGGCACCGCCGGCGACGCGCTGCTCGCCGGGCGGGACGACGATGCAGCCCTCGCGATCGGAGCCGGGATGCCCGCGGCCGTCGAACGCGTCTACCTGCAGCACGATCTCTCGGTGATCGCCCCCGGTCCGCTGCGCGGAGACCTCGATCGCCGGTTGCGCGGTGTCGCCGTCGCGGAGGGCGCCGGGCTCGCGAGCAGCTACCGCATCACCGCGGAGAGCGTGGAGCGGGCGCTCGTGACCGGCGGGTCCGCCGCCGAACTGCTCGATTTCCTCGGCGGGATCTCGCTGACGGGGGTGCCGCAGCCGCTGGAGTACCTCATCCGCTCGACCGCGGAACGCCACGGCAGCCTGCGCGCGGGACCGCCGGCGGCGGGGCGGGACGGCGCCGCGGAGACGCTCGGCGCCGAACCGGTCGGCGCCGTGCTGCGCGCCGACGACCCGCGCGTGCTCGACACCGTGCTCGTCGACCAGGCCGTCGTCCCGCTCGCTCTGCGCCGCAGCGGGCCGCACCGCGCCATCAGCCGCTTCGACCCGGAGCTGCTCTACTGGACCCTGCGCGACGCGCGCTACCCGGTGTCGCTCGAGGACGAGCGCGGCGAGCTGGTGGCGCCGCGCCGCCCCGCGCCGGCGCGGCGCAGCACGAGCGCCGCGAATCCCTACGCCGCGCTCGTCGAGCGGCTCGCCGCCCTGCCCGAGCCCAGCGCGGCCGACGACGCCGCCGGCTGGCTGGCCCGCCGCATCGAGCTGGCGGTGCGCCGCAAGGGGCTCGTGCGGCTGAGCGTGCGGATGCCCGATGAGACCACTCTCGACCTCGTGGTGGAGCCGACCAGCATCGGCGGCGGCCGCGTGCGGGCCCGCGACCGCGTCGCGGACCTCGAACGCACCCTCCCGTTGAGCAGGATCGTCGCCGTCGAGCCCGCGGAGTGACCCGACCGGCGGGCCGAGCCGGCCCCGCCCGCGCGTAGACTCGAAGGCTATGTCCGACGGCCCCCTCATCGTGCAGAGCGATCGCACCGTTCTGCTCGAGCTCGCCCATCCGCTCGCAGAGACCGCGCGTCACGAGCTGGCAGTCTTCGCCGAGCTCGAGCGCGCGCCGGAGCACATGCACAGCTACCGGATCACCCGGCTCGGCCTCTGGAACGCGCGCGCCGCGGGCCACGAGGCGGAGGAGATGCTCGACGTGCTGCGCCGGTACTCGAAATTCCCGGTGCCGCAGAGCGTGGAGGTCGACATCGCCGAGACGGTGCGCCGCTACGGCCGGCTCGTCGTCGAGCGCGACGACGAGGGCGGCCTGGTGCTGCGCTCCACCGACGACGCCGTGCTGCGCGAGGTCTCGCGCTCCAAGCGCATCGCCCCGCTGCTCGCCGAGCGCCGCGGCAGCGACGTGATCGCGATCGAGGCCTGGGCCCGCGGCCAGCTCAAGCAGGAGCTGCTGAAGCTCGGCTGGCCGGCCGAGGACCACGCCGGCTTCACCCCCGGCACCCCGCACGAGATCGATCTCGCCGAGGACGGCTGGACGCTGCGCCCCTACCAGCAGGACGCCGTCGACCACTTCTCGGCGAGCGGCTCGGGCGTCGTGGTGCTGCCCTGCGGCGCCGGCAAGACGATCGTCGGTGCGGCCGCCATGGCCGCGACGGGCACGACCACCCTCATCCTCGTCACGAACACCGTCAGCGCGCGTCAGTGGCGCGCGGAGCTGCTCAAGCGCACCTCGCTGACCGAGGACGAGATCGGCGAGTACTCGGGGCAGGTGAAGGAGGTCAAGCCGGTCACGATCGCGACCTACCAGATCCTCACGGCGAAGCGGAAGGGCGAGTACGCGCACCTCTCGCTGCTCGATGCCCTCGACTGGGGCCTCATCGTCTACGACGAGGTGCACCTGCTGCCCGCCCCCGTCTTCAAGCTGACCGCCGAGCTGCAGGCCCGCCGGCGCCTCGGCCTCACGGCCACGCTGGTGCGCGAGGACGGCCGCGAGGGCGATGTCTTCAGCCTCATCGGCCCCAAGCGCTTCGACGCGCCCTGGAAGCAGATCGAGGCGCAGGGCTACATCGCGCCCGCGGCATGCTTCGAGGTGCGGGTCGACCTGCCGCCGGACGAGCGGATGCACTACGCCGCCAGCGGCGACGACGAGCGCTACCGCCTGGCCGCCTCCGCCCCTGCCAAGATCGACGCCGTGAAGGCCCTGCTTGCGAAGCACGAGGGCGAGAGCATCCTCGTGATCGGGCAGTACATCGATCAGCTCGAGGAGCTCGGCGAGGCGCTGCACGCGCCGACGCTGACGGGCGCCACGCCGATCCCGGAGCGCGAGGAGCTCTTCCAGTCGTTCCGCGAGGGCGAGACGAAGGTGCTCGTGGTCTCGAAGGTCGCGAACTTCTCCATCGACCTGCCGGAGGCCACCGTGGCGATCCAGGTCTCGGGCTCCTTCGGCTCGCGGCAGGAGGAGGCCCAGCGCCTCGGGCGCCTGCTGCGGCCGAAGCAGAGCGGCATCCCGGCGAGCTTCTACACATTGGTCGCCCGCGACACGGTGGACCAGGACTTCGCCCAGAACCGTCAGCGCTTCCTCGCCGAGCAGGGCTACAGCTACACGATCCTCGATTCGGTGGACCTGGCGGCCTGATCCGGCGGGCGTCGGGGCCGCGGATCGGCGGATCCGCGCTGACATTCGAGAGGCTCCCAGGATTCGTGCAGCGAACCCGCAAATACTGGACCCATGAACGGGCCCAAGATCCTCATCGTCGACGACGAGCCGAACATCCGTGACCTGCTCACCACGAGCCTCCGCTTCGCCGGCTTCGCCGTCCGAGCGGTCGCGAACGGTGCCCAGGCGATCTCCGCAGTCATCGAGGAGGAGCCGGACCTCATCATCCTCGACGTCATGCTCCCCGACATGAACGGCTTCGGCGTCACCAAGCGCCTCCGCTCCTCCGGCTACACCTCGCCCATCCTCTTCCTCACGGCGAAGGACGACACCGAGGACAAGATCACCGGCCTCACCGTCGGCGGCGACGACTACGTCACCAAGCCCTTCTCGCTCGACGAGATCGTGGCGCGCATCAAGGCGATCCTGCGCCGCACCATGCACGACGAGGACGACGCGATCATCCGCGCCGGCGACCTCAGCATGGATCAGGACACCCACGAGGTGAGCGTCGGCGGCACCCAGGTGGAGCTCTCCCCCACCGAGTTCAAGCTGCTGCGCTACCTCATGCTCAACCCCAACCGCGTGCTGTCGAAGGCCCAGATCCTCGACCACGTGTGGGAGTACGACTTCAACGGCGACGCAGGCATCGTCGAGAGCTACATCTCGTACCTGCGCCGCAAGCTCGACAGCCACACCGAGGAGCCGCTGATCCAGACCAAGCGCGGCTTCGGCTACATGCTGAAGGCCGCCAAGGTCTGAGCGCGAGGCGCGAACTGCGAGGGCACGGCATCCGCTCGGATGCCGTGCCCTAGCCTTTGGTGGTGATCGACGGACTCTCCCGCTGGTGGTCGGGCATCTCCCTGCGCACCAAGGTCACTGGCGTGACCGTACTGCTCGTGACGCTCGGCCTCATCGTCGCCGGCGTCGGCACCATGACCGTGCTGCGCAGCTACCTGCTCGACGAGGCGGATCGCAAGATCAGCGCGTACGCGCAGGAGCTGCCGACGTACATCGCCGACGACGGCTTCTTCGATCGCGACCCCTCCGACCCGCTCACCTACTACGTGGCGCTGCTCGACTCGCGGGGCGACCTGATCCGGGACAACCTCACGGAGGAGCCCGAGGAGGTGCGCCTGCGCCCCACCTTCGACGAGCTGCAGCTCGCCCCGGCCGGTGAGCTCAGCGCGCCGCGCACGCTCAGCAACGAGACCCTCAACGCGCAATGGCGCGTCACCACGGTGTCGTCCCAGGGCTCGGGCAGCGCCGATTTCCTCACCCTCGTCATCGGTGTGAACCTCGCCGACACGAACAGCACCATCGCGCAGTTCGCGGCCATCTTCTTCGGCTTCTCGATCTCGGTCGTGCTCCTCGGCGGCGCCCTCACCCGGCTGCTCGTCACCACGACCTTCGAGCCGCTGCGCGCCGTGGAGCGCACCGCCGCCGAGATCGCGCGCGGCGACTTCGGCCAGCGGCTCGCCGGCGCGACCCCGAACACCGAGGTCGGCCGCCTCAACCGCTCGCTCAACATCATGCTGAGCCGCATCGACCGGGCCTTCACGGACCGCGACCGCACCATCGTGCAGATGCGCCGCTTCATCGGCGATGCCTCGCACGAGCTGCGCACGCCGCTCGTCTCGCTGCGCGGCTACGCCGAGCTGTACCGGATGGGCGCCCTCCAGACGCCCGAGGCGGTCTCCGAGGCGATGGGCCGCATCGAGTCCGAGGCGAAGCGGATGGGCGAGCTCGTCGAGGACCTGCTGGAGCTCGCCCGCATCGACGAGGACAAGCCGCTGCAGCTCACCCCCGTCGACCTGGTGCCGCTGGCCCAGGACGCGGCGCGCGACACGATGGCGGCGGCGCCGGGCCGCGTCGTGCAGGTCGTCGAGCTCGACCCCTCCGCGACGGTGCCGCTGCAGCTGCCCGTGCCGGACGCGGACGCGGGGACGGATGAGAGCGGCAAGCCCCGCGACCCGAACGTCACCGGCCCGATCGCCTTCGCCGGCGCCACCCTCGCCCGGCTACGCGCCGCGCGACGCGGCCGGCGCGGCACGGCCGCGACCGACGAGATCGTGCTGCCGACGCTGCACCTCGCGCCGCCGCCCCCGCCCGCCGTGGTGCTGGCGGAGGAGAACAAGATCCGCCAGGTGATCACCAACCTGATCGGCAACGCCAACCGCTACACCCCGCCGGAGACGCCGATCGAGATCGCGATCGGCACGGACCCGACCCGGCACGTCGCGATCCTCGACATCGTCGACCACGGCGAGGGGATCCCCGAGCAGGTGCGCGAGAAGATCTTCCAGCGCTTCTGGCGCGCCGACACGTCGCGCGCCCGCGAGACCGGCGGCACCGGCCTGGGCCTGTCGATCGTCGAGGCGCTCGTGGCGAAGCACCAGGGCAGCGTCGAGGTGCTCGAGACGCCCGGCGGCGGAGCGACGTTCCGGCTGCTGCTTCCGCTCCTCCCGAAGCGGGCCGCGCCCGCCGAGTCCACGGATGCTCCGGCGGCCCCTGAGACCCCGTCGCGCCGCTCGTAGCGTGACTCCCGTCGCCGGACGCCCCGGCGCGATGACGACGGGAGATGACATGTCGCGGTTCCAGGTCGACAGCGAGGCGGTCTTCGCCGCCACGAGCGCTGCGCAGGGCACGATCGGACGGGTGCAGGCCGAGGTCTCGGCGCTGCACGCCCAGCTCACGGGCCTGCAGGGCTCATGGACCGGCCAGGCCTCCAGCGCCTTCGGCGCGCTCGTGGGCGACTGGAAGGCCACGCAGCAGCGGGTGGAGGAGAACCTCGCCCAGCTCAGCCGGGCGCTGCAGCACGCGGGCCAGCAGTACCAGGAGGTCGAGCAGCAGAACGCCCGCCTCTTCGCCGCGCGGTGAGCGGGGCGCAGGCCGAGCGGATGGACCACCGGGCCGGGGAGTAGGCACCCCGCCCGGGAACGACGGAAGGGCCGCCCCCTCGCGGGGACGGCCCTTCCGTGCTGCCTGGTGGCGCTGGACTCAGAAGTCCATGCCGCCCGAGGGGTCGCCGACCGGAGCCGGGTTCTTCTCGGGCTTGTCGGCGACGACGGCCTCGGTGGTGAGGAAGAGGCCCGCGATCGACGCTGCGTTGAGCAGCGCGGAGCGGGTGACCTTCACCGGGTCGTTGATGCCGGCAGCCAGCATGTCGACGTACTCGCCGGTCGCGGCGTTGAGGCCCTGGCCGACCGGGAGGTTGCGCACGCGGTCGACCACGACGCCGGGCTCGAGGCCGGCGTTGAGGGCGATCTGCTTGAGCGGGGCGTCGATCGCGACGCGCACGATGTTCGCACCGGTCGCCTCGTCGCCCGTGAGCTCGAGCTTCTCGAAGGCGGTCTTGCCGGCCTGGATGAGCGCGACGCCACCACCGGCGACGATGCCCTCCTCGACGGCGGCCTTCGCGTTGCGGACGGCGTCCTCGATGCGGTGCTTGCGCTCCTTGAGCTCGACCTCGGTCGCCGCGCCGGCCTTGATGACGGCGACGCCGCCGGCCAGCTTGGCGAGGCGCTCCTGCAGCTTCTCGCGGTCGTAGTCGGAGTCGGTGTTCTCGATCTCCTGGCGGATCTGCTTGACGCGACCGGCGATGAGGTCGCTGTCGCCAGCGCCCTCGACGATGGTGGTCTCGTCCTTGGTGATGATGACCTTGCGGGCCTGACCGAGCAGGTCGAGGGTCGCGTTCTCGAGCTTGAGGCCAACCTCCTCGCTGATGACCTGGCCACCGGTGAGGATGGCGATGTCCTGCAGCTGCGCCTTGCGGCGGTCGCCGAAGCCGGGGGCCTTGACGGCGACCGACTTGAAGATGCCGCGGATCTTGTTGAGCACCAGGGTCGCCAGCGCCTCGCCGTCGACGTCCTCGGCGATGATGAGCAGCTGCTTGCCGGTCTGGATCACCTTGTCGACCAGCGGGAGCAGGTCCTTGATGTTGGAGATCTTCGAGTTGACGATGAGGACGTAGGCGTCCTCGTAGACGGCCTCCTGGCGGTCCGCGTCGGTGACGAAGTACGCCGACAGGTAGCCCTTGTCGAAGCGCATGCCCTCGGTGAGCTCGAGCTCGGTGCCGAAGGTGTTCGACTCCTCGACGGTGACGACGCCCTCCTTGCCGACCTTGTCGATCGCCTCGGCGATGAGCTCGCCGATGGTGGTGTCGGCGGCGGAGATGCTCGCGGTCGCGGCGATCTCCTCCTTCGTCTCGATCTCCTTGGCGTTGGCGACCAGCTCGGCCGAGACGGCCTGGACGGCCTTCTCGATGCCGCGCTTGAGGCTGATGGGGTCGGCGCCGGCCGCGACGTTGCGCAGGCCCTCGCGCACGAGCGCCTGAGCGAGCACGACCGAGGTGGTGGTGCCGTCTCCGGCGACGTCGTCGGTCTTCTTGGCGACCTCCTTGACGAGCTCCGCGCCGATCTTCTCGAACGGGTCGTCGAGCTCGATCTCCTTGGCGATGGAGACACCGTCGTTCGTGATGGTGGGGGCGCCCCACTTCTTCTCGAGGACGACGTTGCGGCCGCGCGGGCCGAGGGTGACCTTGACGGCGTCCGCGAGCGTGTTGAGTCCGCGCTCGAGGCCGCGACGGGCCTCCTCGTCGAAAGCGATGATCTTAGCCATGGTGTTTCTCGTCCCTCCCGGACGTCGTGACAGCATTGGCACTCGCAAGACTGGAGTGCCAGTCGATTCTGGCACTCCACCCTGGGGAGTGCAACCTGTCGTGACGCCGCCGACTCGGGGCGTTACGGAGCGACTACGGTCGCGCTGCCGGCGGTCGGCACGAGCTCGATCCAGGTGCTGCCGGCGGCGAGCCGCACATCGACCCCGAAGGCGTCCACGAGGCGGATGCGGTCGGTCGCCGAGCGCTTGATCCAGGTCGCGGAGACGGTGCCGCCGCCGGTCGAGACGAGCGCCTCCCCCTCGCCGATGAGCTCGGTCTTCGGCACCTCGCCCATCGTGACGGGCACGCGCAGGGTGACCACGTTGACGGCGGAGAGCTGCGCTCCCGAGGCGTCCAGGTCGACCTCGCCGTTCTGCGCGCGCAGGAAGTGCAGACCCGCGTCGTCCCAGGCCCAGGAGGGCTGGCGGGCGTTCGAGAACACCAGGTCGAGGCGGGCCGTCGGCGCCCCCTCCTTCGCCGCGGTGGAGGAGGCCGCATCCGCCGCGTAGGCGAACTGCACCGCCGGGGCGGCGAGGTCGCCGTGCTGGGCGACCAGGTCCGCGGCCCGCAGGATCACGTTGTGCGGCGCGGACTTCTCCGCCGTGCGCGAGAAGAGGTCGTCGGTGCCGGCCGAGCCGTGCACGACGTTCAGCACGGGTGCGTCCTGCATCATCCGCACGAACTGGGGCTGACCGCCCGAGTAGGCGATGATGCCGCCGAACGGGGAGACGATGTCGGGATCCATCGGGCGGATGGAGCGCACCGGCCCGATCTCGTCGGGCACGTCGGAGTGCCAGACGGCGACGTAGCGGGTGATGCCGCCCTCGACGAGCTCCTCGACGACGAGGTCGGCGCGCTCGAGGCCGATCTGCGGCCGAGCCGCGTCGTGGTTGTCGATCTTCGCCGCGATGGACGGGTGCTCCAGCGAGCCGACCTCGACGGCGGTGCCCCGGAGCGGCGCGAGCGCCGTCGCCGCGGGCTCGACGTAGTCGGAGCTGTAGGTCGGCGCCGGGTCCTCCGTCGGCGCGAGGCCGTCGGAGCACGCCGAGAGCAGCCCGATCGCGGCGGCGGCCGCCAGGATCGCGGGGTTCCGTCGTCGTCTCGCCATCGCCGTCACGCCGGGAAGACTAGCGCCGCCCGCGGTCTGCGGGCGGCGGTCGCCGTGGTGTGTGGGGGCTGCCCCCGCCCTCCGGCGGGGCGCACCCCGTCGGCCGGCGGGCCCTTGGAGCCGGTGCCGACCTCGAAGACCACCTGCTGGCCCTCCTCGAGCACCTTGTACCCGGTCATCTCGATCGCCGAGTAGTGCACGAACACGTCCTGTCCGCCGTCCTCGACCGTGATGAAGCCGAATCCCTTCTCAGCGTTGAACCACTTCACGGTTCCCGTCGCCATGTGCTGCTCCTTGCTGCCGTCGCCTCGGCTGCGGCTGATGCTGTGCCGCGACCAGGGCCGACAGTAACCGAGCGGATGCGCCGGCGAGGCCCCTCGAGCCCCGGAATCGCAAGGGTTCGCGACATCTCAACACGACGGAAACACCGCCGTAACACCGCAGGCCCGGAAGGGCCGGATCAGCCGCTGAAGTCGTTGCCGATCACGACCGTGAGCGAGGAGCCGGGGAAGGCGTCCGAGCGCTCCACGGCGCCGATGCCGAGCGCGAGCGCGACGCCGCGCGCAGCGCCCTCGTCGAGCGGGTCCGCGTAGTAGACCGTCGTGGTGGCGACGTCGTCCTGCACGGCGCTGGCGGCGGTGCCCACCGTCCATCCGCTCTCCTCGAGGCGGTCGCCGACCGTGGTCGCGAGGCCCTCGGTGGTGGAGCCGTTGAGCACGGTGATGGCCTCGTCCGCGGAGAAGACCGCCTGCGCGGGCACCTCGGCGATGACCGCATCGACCGGTGCCGCTCCCCCGGACGAGTCGGAGGAGCCGGTGCCGGCGAAGCGGGCGGAGAAGGCCTCGACCCCGACGATGCCGATGGTGACGAGCCCGACCGTGGCGAGCAGCGACCAGAGCACGGGGGCCGCGCCGCGGAGGCGGCTGGGCCGCGCCCGGTGCACGCCCACGCGCGGGTAGGCGTCCGGGATCGCATCGAAGCGGTCCTTCTCGAAAGCGGTCATGGTCCTCGGGGTTCGGATCGGGGCTCAGTCGGCGGTGCGACCGAGGATTCGCGCGGCACGGCTGCGCGAGCGCTGCTGCCGCAGTCGCAGCAGGCGGTGCACCAGCAGGGGCTCCGCGGCGAGGGCGGCCGGGGAGTCGATCACCGTGTCGAGCGCCTGATAATACCGCGCCGGGCCCACGCCGAAGCGCTGGCGCATCTCGCGCTCCTTGGCGCCGGAGTGCCCGGGCCACTGCGCCTCGAAGTCGAGGAGGCTGCGGTCCTCCTCGGCCAGCGGCGGGTTCTCGGGCATGCTCCCAGTGTGCGCCTGGAGGAGACGGTGCTCGCGCAGGCCGCGCCGAGCCCGCGCACGGAATGACCCCGGCACGCACGGTGTTCACTGGAGTGACGATCCGACGAGCGACCAGGAGGCCTCCATGGACTACGAGATCCGCAAGAGCGAGAACGAGTGGCGCGAGCAGCTCGGCGCCGAGCAGTTCGCGGTGCTGCGCCAGGCCGCCACCGAGCGACCGTGGACGGGCGAGCTGCTCGACGAGCAGCGCGCAGGGCTCTACGCCTGCGCCGCCTGCGGCAACGAGCTGTTCCAGAGCGGCACCAAGTTCGACTCGGGCTGCGGCTGGCCGAGCTTCTATGAGTCCGTTCGGCCCGAGGCCGTGCAGCTGCTCGTGGACGACACCCTGGGCATGCGGCGCACCGAGGTGCGCTGCGCGGCCTGCGGCTCGCACCTCGGGCACGTCTTCCCCGACGGCTACGGCACGCCGACCGGCGATCGCTACTGCATGAACTCGGTGGCGCTGTCGTTCAAGGCCGGCGAGTGAGCGAAGCGCCCGTCGATCTGGTCGGCGCGCTGTCGGCGCGACGGGCGCGTTCGAAGACCACCGAAGCGGCGCCGTCGCGGGACGAGCTGCTGCGGCTGCTCGCCGCGGCGGCGAACGTCGCCGACCACTCGGGCTACGAGCCCTGGCGGGTGATCGAGCTGCGCAGCGCCGCCCGCGAGGGCCTGGGCCTCGCGATCGCCGAGGGCTTCGGGCTCAATGGCGACAAGGCCGCCTCGACCGCCCGCAAGCCGCTGCGCGCGCCGCTGCTGCTCGCGCTGGTCGTCAGCCGGCGTCCGAGCCTGAAGGTGCCGGCGTGGGAGCAGGAGGCGACCGCCGCGGGCGTCGCCCACAACCTCGGCCTGCTGCTCGACGCGGAGGGCTGGAACGTGCTCTGGCGCACCGGCCTGGCGACCAGGACGGATGCGGTGCGCCGCTTCCACGGTCTCGCCGAGGGCGAGGACCTGCTGGGCTGGCTCTACGTGGGGGGCCGGCCGGTGAGCGATCGCGAGGACAAGCCGCGCAAGCCCCGACGCGTCGAGGAGCGGCTCAGCGCGCTCTGAAGCGCGCAGGGATCGAGCCCCCAGTCGGATTCGAACCGACGACCTTCGCTTTACAAGAGCGGTGCTCTACCAGCTGAGCTATGGAGGCGGGCCGGAGCCCGTCCATCCTAGCCAGCGCGTCGCCCTCAGCCCGCCGGCGTCGCCGTGGGGCTCGGCGTGGTGGCCGACTCGTCGGTGAAGCGCTCCGCGGAGGCCTGCTGCACGAAGCTGGCGAACTGGACCGCATCCGCTCCGCCGACGTAGCGCTGGCCGTTCACCAGGATCGTGGGCGTCTCGGTGATGCGCTCGACGTCGGAGTCCGGGATGGGGCCGTCGAGCGCGCGCTGCGTCACGTCGGTGACCCAGGTGCGGAACTGGCGCTCGCGGATGCAGGTCTCGACCCCGTCGGACGGGGTGCCGGAGTCGGCGGCCAGCGCGACGAGCGCGTCGTCCTCGAGTCCCTCCTCGGGCTGCTCGCCGAGCAGCGAGCGGTTGAAGTCCCAGAAGCCGTCGGGGTTGAGGTCGGCCACGCACGCCGCCGCGTTGACCGCGCGCTGCGAGTACTGGGTGCCCTGCGACTGCAGCACGATCGGGTGCAGCTCGAAGGTGGCGGCCCCGCGGCCGAGCCAGGTCTCGATCTGCTCGCTGTTCGCCGTGAGGAACTCGGCGCAGTCCTCGCACTGGAAGTCGTAGTAGAGCCGGATCGCGACCGGGTTCTCGGTCGGCGCCTCCGTCGCATCCGCCTCGGCCGGCGGCGTCGCCACCGGGCTCGGCGAGGCGCTCGGCTCGTCACCGGGCTGCAGCGCCTCGGTGCGGACCGCCTGCAGTCCCTGGCCGATCAGGATGCCGTCGCTGGCCATGTTGCGCGGGCCGGCCGAGGGCGTGGGGATGCCCTGGAGCACGACGAGCGTGACGCCGACGATCACCGCGACGGCGACCGTGACGATGGAGATCAGGACCGCGGCGCGGCCGCGGCGGTCGCGCTTGCGCTGCGCGTGCCGCAGCTCGCGGGCCTTCTCGCGCATCTCGGCGCGGTGCTGGTGGCCGCGGCGCCCGTGGCGCTCGCCGGAGTTCCCGTTGCTCACTCGTACCTCGAATTCTTCCTGTCGGCGGGTCGGCCGACGAGGTGGGGTGGGGTGCGCCGGCCGCGCAGGACAACCTGGGAATGGTAGTCGGACGGGCCTGGGAAAGGGCAGGGCCGTGCCGACAGGCTACCGAGCCTCGCCGCTCCGATCCCGACATCTGCGGGACAGGAGCGGCCCGGACGGGTGCCATACTGAGCAGCAGTGGTCGCTGTCGCCCGCGATGGAGACCCGCATTTCCCATTCACAACGGATCGTCCGGCACGTACCTGCCGGTGAAGAAGGAGAACGCTGATGGCGTCTGTAACGTTCGACAAGGCAACCCGTCTGTACCCGGGTTCCACCCGCCCCGCGGTCGACTCGCTCGACCTCGATGTGGCCGATGGCGAGTTCCTCGTGCTCGTCGGCCCCTCCGGCTGCGGCAAGTCCACCTCCCTGCGCATGCTCGCGGGCCTCGAAGAGGTGAACGACGGCGCCATCCGCATCGGCGACCGCGACGTCACCGACGTGCCGCCGAAGGACCGCGACATCGCGATGGTCTTCCAGAACTACGCGCTGTACCCCCACATGACCGTGGCCGAGAACATGGGCTTCGCGCTCAAGATCGCCGGCATCGGCAAGGAGGAGCGCGCCACCCGCGTACTCGAGGCCGCCAAGCTGCTCGACCTCGAGCCCTACCTCGACCGCAAGCCGAAGGCGCTCTCGGGCGGCCAGCGTCAGCGCGTCGCCATGGGCCGCGCGATCGTGCGCCAGCCGCAGGTGTTCCTCATGGACGAGCCGCTGTCGAACCTCGACGCCAAGCTGCGCGTGCAGACCCGCACCCAGATCGCCTCGCTGCAGCGCCGCCTCGGCGTGACCACGGTCTACGTCACCCACGACCAGACCGAGGCGCTGACCATGGGCGACCGCATCGCGGTGCTGAAGGACGGCATCCTGCAGCAGGTCGGCACCCCGCGCGACCTCTACGAGTCCCCCGCGAACGTCTTCGTGGCCGGCTTCATCGGCTCGCCCGCGATGAACCTGTTCGTGGCCGACCTGGCCGACGGCGGCATCCGCTTCGGCACCGGCGTCGTCGCGGTCGACCGCGACGTGCAGGCCTCGACCAAGCTGTCGCAGGTGACGGTGGGCGTGCGCCCCGAGGACCTGACCGTCTCGCCGACGGGCCAGGGCCTCGAGGTGCAGGTCGACCTCGTCGAGGAGCTCGGCGCCGACGGCTACCTCTACGGTCACGCCGACGTGAAGGGCAACCGCGTCGACGTGGTCGCCCGTGTCGACGGCCGTGCGCACCCGAACGCCGGTGAGACCGTGTTCATCACGCCCGAGCCGAAGCACATCCACGCCTTCGACCTCGAGAGCGGCGAGCGCCTGACCAAGCCGATCACGGTCTGATCGCTCGGCACCGCTGACGGCGAGCCCGCCCGCATCCGCTCCAACGGATCCGGGCGGGCTCGTCCCGTTCCCGCACACCTGAGCGAGAGAGAATGGCCCCGTGCCCGCATCCCTGAACATCACGGCCGCCAAGGTCGAGCCCGCGCTGCTCGACCTGCCCTGGAGCACTCCGCTCGACAGCTGGCCGGCCGAGACCATCGCCGCGCTGCCGAAGGGCATCTCGCGCCATCTCGTGCGCTTCGCCAACCTCTCCGGCTACGTCGTGGCCATCAAGGAGACGAACGAGGAGATGGCGCGGCGCGAGTACGACATGCTGCGCACGCTGCAGCGGCTCGACATCCCCTGCGTCGAGCCCGTCGCCGTGGTCACCAACCGGCACGAGGACGACGGCGCGGTGCTGCAGTCGGCGCTCGTGACCCGGCACCTCAAGTTCTCGCTGCCCTATCGCGCCCTCTACTCGCGCGAGATGCGACCCGACACCGCGACCCGCCTCGTCGACGCCCTCGCGGTGCTGATGGTGCGCCTGCACATCATCGGCTTCTTCTGGGGCGACGTCTCGCTGTCGAACACCCTCTTCCGCCGCGACGCGGGCGCCTTCGCCGCCTACCTCGTCGACGCCGAGACCGGGCAGCTCTACCAGGGCGGGCTCTCGAACGGCCAGCGCGAGAACGACCTCGAGATCGCCCGCGTCAACATCGCCGGCGAGCTCTTCGACCTCGAGGCGGGCGGCCGGCTCGAGCAGGGCATCGACCCGGTCGAGGTCTCGAACGGCATCGTCGAGCAGTACCGCATGCTCTGGAAGGAGCTCACGAGCGCCGAGTCCTTCGCCTCGAGCGAGCGGTGGCGCATCAGCGAGCGGGTCGAGCGGCTCAACCGCCTCGGCTTCGACATCGAGGAGCTCGCGATCAAGACCGACGAGACCGGCACGACCGTGCGCATCCAGCCCAAGGTCGTCGACGCCGGGCACCACTCGCGGCGCCTGCTGCGGCTGACCGGCCTCGACGCGGGCGAGAACCAGGCCCGGCGCCTGCTCAACGACCACGACTCCTTCGCCGCGCGCCGAGGGCTCGAGGACGCCGATGAGGAGTTCGTCGCGCACGAGTGGCTCAGCACGGTGTTCGAGCCGGTCATCCGCTCGATCCCCCGCGAGCTGCGCGGCAAGCTCGAGGCCGCCGAGATGTTCCACCAGCTGCTCGACCACCGCTGGTACCTCTCGCAGGACCAGGCGCGCGACATCCCGCTGGCCGAGGCGCTCACCAGCTACGTCGACAACGTGCTGCGGCACCGCCGCGATGAGGCGACCATCATCGAGCCGCCGACCGGTGCGATCACGCTGCCGACCGCCGTCCAGCTCGAGGCCGCGGACGCCGAGCCGACGCCCGGCAGCTGGCGCGACAAGGTCTGAGCGACGGCAGAGCGGCTGCGCGCTCGCGGCGCTCGCGCCTCCGCGCTCCAGTGGGCGGGGGCGACTTT
>JASCOA010000004.1 GCA_029959365.1 Microbacteriaceae bacterium PS02343
GGCGCGAGGACCGTGGTCCTCGCGCCCTCCGGCGTTCCTGACGGGATCAGCGCTTGCGCTTGTCCTGGGCCCGACGCTGGGCGCGGTTGCCCGCATCCGCTTCGGGCTCGTCGGTCGGCTGCCCGAAGGCGCCACGAGCCGCGGGCTGCTGCGCCTGGTCCGGTGCGACGGCGGCTTCCTGCGCGGCCTGCGAGCGCTGCGCCTTGACGGTGGCGCCCTGCTCGATCTGGCCGCGCTGGTTGCGCACCTCGACGTCGCCGTCGGCGTTCGGCGCCGAGTAGCTCAGCTTCTCCGAGCCGGTGGCCTGCTGGCCGAGGCCCTTGGCCGAGACCTGCGCCGAGCCGGTGCCGCCGCTCACCTCGACCTCGAGGTTGAAGAGGAACCCGACGGTCTCCTCGCGGATCTGACCCATCATGTTCTGGAACAGGGCGTAGCCCTCGCGCTGGTACTCCACGAGCGGGTCGCGCTGCGCCATGGCGCGCAGTCCGATGCCGTCCTTGAGGTAGTCCATCTCGTAGAGGTGGTCGCGCCAGCGCCGGTTGATGACGCTGAGCACGACGCGGCGCTCGAACTCGCGCATCGCCTGCTCGCCGATGCTCTCCTCGCGGCGGGTGTAGGCGAGCTGGGCGTCGGAGAGGATCTCGCGCACCAGGAAGTCGCGGCTCACGCGGCCGTGGTTGCCGGCCTCGGTGAGCACCTCGTCGATGGTCAGCGAGACCGGGTAGAGCGTCTTGAGCTCCGTCCACATGGCCTCGAAGTCCCAGTCGTCCGCGTTGCCTTCGGCCGTGTGCACGTCGACGACCTCGGTGACCGTGGCCTTGAGGAAGGTCTGCACGCGGTCCTGCAGGTCGTCGCCCTCGAGGATGTGCCGGCGGTCGCCGTAGATGGCCTCTCGCTGGCGGTTGAGCACGTCGTCGTACTTGAGCACGTTCTTGCGGATCTCCGCGTTCCTGCTCTCGACCTGGCCCTGTGCGCTGCGGATGGCGCGGCTGACCGTCTTCGACTCGATAGCGAGGTCGTCGGGCGAGCGCGACATGAGCGCCTCGGCGGCGCCCGCGTTGAAGAGGCGCATCAGGTCGTCCTGCAGCGACAGGTAGAAGCGGCTCTCGCCCTTGTCTCCCTGACGGCCCGAGCGACCGCGCAGCTGGTTGTCGATGCGTCGCGACTCGTGGCGCTCCGTGCCGAGCACGTAGAGTCCGCCGACCTCGAGCACGCGCTCCGCCTCGGCGGCGACCTCGGTCTTGATGCGGTCGAAGGTCTCCTGCCAGGCGGCCTCGTACTCCTCCGGCGTCTCGACCGGGCTGAGGCCCTGGTTGCTGAGCTCGGTGGCGGCCAGGTGCTCGGCGTTGCCGCCGAGCATGATGTCGGTGCCTCGTCCGGCCATGTTGGTGGCGACAGTGACGGCGCCGTGGCGGCCGGCCTGCGCGATGATCGACGCCTCGCGCGCGTGGTTCTTGGCGTTGAGCACCTCGTGCTTGACGCCGTTCTTGGCGAGCAGGCGCGAGAGGTACTCGCTCTTCTCGACGCTGGTCGTACCGATGAGCACGGGCTGACCGGCCTTGTGGCGCTCGGTGACGTCGGCGACGACCTGGTCGAACTTCGCCGTCTCGCTCTTGTAGATCAGATCGGACTGGTCGATGCGCTGCATCGGGCGGTTGGTCGGGATGGGTACCACGCCGAGCTTGTAGGTGCTCATGAACTCGGCGGCCTCGGTCTCGGCCGTTCCGGTCATGCCGGAGAGCTTCTTGTAGAGGCGGAAGTAGTTCTGCAGCGTGACGGTGGCGAGGGTCTGGTTCTCGGCCTTGACCGTCACGCCCTCCTTCGCCTCGATGGCCTGGTGGATGCCCTCGTTGTAGCGGCGGCCGGCGAGGATGCGGCCGGTGTGCTCGTCGACGATGAGCACCTCGCCGTTCATCACGACGTAGTCCTTGTCCTTCTTGAACAGCGCGCGGGCCTTGATCGCGTTGTTCAGGAACGAGATGAGCGGGGTGTTCGCGCTCTCGTAGAGGTTGTCGATGCCGAGGTGGTCCTCGACCTTCTCGATGCCGGGCTCGAGCACGCCGACGGTGCGCTTCTTCTCGTCGACCTCGAAGTCGGTGCCGGGCTTGAGCCGCTTCGCGACGTTCGCGAACTCGCCGAACCAGCGGTTCGCCTCGCCCGCGGCGGGGCCGGAGATGATGAGCGGCGTGCGCGCCTCGTCGATGAGAATCGAGTCGACCTCGTCGACGACGGCGAAGAAGTGGCCGCGCTGCACCATCTCGCTGGTGCTCCACGCCATGTTGTCGCGCAGGTAGTCGAAGCCGAACTCGTTGTTCGTGCCGTAGGTGATGTCGGCCGCGTACTGCTCGCGGCGCTCTTCGGGCGTCTGACCGGAGAGGATGCATCCGGTCGTCATGCCGAGCGTGCGGAAGATGCGGCCCATCAGCTCGGACTGGTAGCTCGCGAGGTAGTCGTTCACCGTGATGACGTGCACGCCGCGGCTCGCGATCGCGTTGAGGTACGCCGCCAGCGTCGCGACGAGGGTCTTGCCCTCGCCGGTCTTCATCTCGGCGATGTTGCCGAGGTGCAGCGCGGCACCGCCCATGAGCTGCACGTCGAAGTGCCGCATGCCGAGGGTGCGCTTCGAGGCCTCCCGCACCGCGGCGAAGGCCTCCGGCAGCAGGTCGTCGAGCGACTCGCCGTTCGAGTAGCGCTCGCGCAGCTCGACGGTCTCGTTGCGCAGCTCGTCGTCGCTGAGGTGCTCGAAGTCCTCCTCGAGCTGGTTGATCGCGTTGGCGTAGTTCTTCAGACGACGGAGGGTGCGACCCTCACCGACGCGAAGGACCCTCTCGAGGACGTTGGCCACCGTGTGTACTCCTGTGTGCTCTCGGACCGGCGCTCTGCTCGCCGTGCTGGCGAGGTCCCGCGCTCGGGGACGGACCGTGATCAGTCCGTGACGTTAGCAGCCTAGTCCGCAACACCGCCCCGCGACCGACGGCCACGGGGCGGTGTTCGCGCGGGGCGGAGCGACGGCTCCGCCTCTCCGCTCAGGCTCCGGCTGCTCGCGCGGCGCCGACCGCCGCTCCCTGCGTGTCGAGTCCGATCACGCCGTAGTCCCAGCCCTTGCGTCGGTAGACGACGCTCGGCCGGAGGGTCTCCTGGTCGACGAAGAGGTAGAAGTCGTGCCCGACGAGCTCCATGCGGTAGAGGGCGTCGTCGACCGTCATCGGCGCGGCCTCGAAGACCTTCTCGCGGATGACGACGGGGCAGTAGACGTCCTCCTCGTCCTCCGAGTGGGCCTCCGCGACGACCGGGATGGCACCCGTGGCCACGCGGCGCAGGGTCTCCGGGTCGGCCGGGGTGATGTCGACGACGTCGAAGCCGCCGCTCGCCGCCTCGCGCAGCGAGGTCGGTCGGTGCTGGCCGCGGTGCACCTTGCGACGGTCCTTCGCACGTCGCACGCGCTCCACCATCTTGCCGAGCGCCAGGTCGAACGCCGCGTACTTGTCGGACGCGGCGGATTCGCTGCGCACGTGCGGTCCGGGACCGACGAGCGTGAGCTCGACCCGATCGTCGCCCGATCCGCCCGCGGGCTTCTCGCTGTGCCGGCTCACCTTGACCTCGAGGCGGATCGCCTTCTCGGCCAGCTGATCGAGCTTCGTCGACTTCTCGTCGGCGTAGGCGCGGAACCGTTCCGTCAGGTCCACGTTCCGACCCGTGATGGTGATGTCCACGACGACCTCCTCAAACCCCGCGACGTGTCGCCCGACCGTTCGGGCGAGGGATGTCCACGCCTGCAGGTGAACACAACCTAGACCCGGGGTGACGACCGTGTCACCACCTCTCGGGTGCCGAGGTTCTGGGAATCCTCTCCGGGGTCGCGCAGAGAGCCGCTCGGCCGAGCACGGGGATGCCGGCCGATTCGAGCGCGGCCGCGGCGGCGGCGAGCGTCGCGCCCGTGGTGACGACGTCGTCGACGAGCAGGACGCCGGTGCGACGCATCCGCCGCCCGGCAGGGAGGACGGCGTAGGCGTCGTCGCGAGCCGCGGCGCGACCGGCACGGTCGAGGCTCTTCTGCTGCGCGCCCGCATCCGCTCGCGCTCGCAGCAGGCGGGTCGGCTGCAACCCGGCACGGCGCAGCAGCAGTTCCACGGGCCGGTAGCCGCGGCGCCGGTCGCCGGCGGCGGATGCGGGCACCGGCACCACCGGCACGGGCGCGTCCCCGGGCGGCAGGGCGGCGCGCAGGGCGCCGGCGAGCGAGATCGCGAGCGGCCTCGCGAGATCGGTGCGACCGGACTCCTTGAGCGCCAGCAGCGCGGCGCGCGCGACGCCCTCGTAGGGCTGAGCCGCGTGCACGGCGCCGCCGTGCCGGGGCCGCACGAGCATCGGCTCGGCTGCGTGCAGCGCTCGCGAGCAGTCCCGGCAGAGCACGGGGCCCTCGACGGCGCAGCCCGCGCAGCGGTCGGGCAGCAGGACGCCGAGCGCCTCGGCGAGCACAGCGGGCAGCGGCATGACCGCAGTCTGCGCCCGCCGCGGTGCGGCCGACGCTGCGCGGCGACCGCGGTGGAGCCAGGCCCGCTGTGGAGGGGCGCTGCCCCTGCGCGTCGCAGGGACCGGGTCTCAGAGCTGGCGGCCGAGGAAGACGACGCCGGTGGTGCCGCTGCGCCATCCTGTGCCGGAGGACCGGGGCTGCAGCACGGTGCCGTCGGCGTCGAGCACGCGCAGGCGGTCGAGGTCGCCGGCGCCCATGATCTGCACGCCGTCGCCGGGCCTGCCGAGGTCGACCGAGCGTCCGCCGACCTGGTGACTGGTCACGAGCGTCTCGCCGTCGCGCTCCGCGAGCACGGCGAGGTTCGCATCGTCGATCCAGGTCGCGCCCGCTGCCGCCTGCGCGTCGAGCTGCACCTCGATCGGCGCCCCGAGGCCGGTCGGGGCCCCGTCATCGCGCAGGATCGCGGCGACGAGCAGCCGGGGCTCCCCCGCGTCGTCGACGAGCAGCGCCAGGCGGGTGCCGTCGCGGGAGACCTCGAGATCGGTCAGGCGCAGGCCGGCGGGCAGCGCGCTCGCGAGCGGGTAGCCGGCGCCCTGCTGATCGTGCACGGCGAGCTGCGCGTCGTTCGCGACGCCGGACCACACGTAGCCTGCGGGATCGAGGTCGGGCGCGATCTGCCCGGCCCGCACGTCGACGAGCGACGAGGCCGCGTCGCGGCGCAGCACCGCGGCGCCACCCGGGGTCAGGGCAGCTGCCGCCGCCTGCGTGCGGCCCAACGTGAAGCTGGTGGCGCCGAGCTCGATCGCCTGCGCGCTCAGACCCTGCAGCCCGGTGATCTCGCCCGAGGACGAGAAGCCGAGCTCGTCGGCCGTGCGCACGAGCGAGCGGGTGTCGGCGGCGCTCGGGGCGCGGACCGCGCTGCCGTCGCCGTCGTCCGTGATCGTCACAGGCTGCTGATCGACGGTGATCGCCACCTGCGTGACCCCCGGTGTCGACTGCGACAGGCTCGCGACGAGCTGCTGGCGCATGCGCAGCAGCTGGCCGCTGCTCGCCGCGAGCGCCTCCGTGCTGAGATCGACCGCGGCCACGCCGTCCGAGACCGGCACGGCGCCGACGGGTGACAGGCTCGTGCCCTCCGGGAAGGCCGAGAGCACGGCGCCGCGCAGCCACGCCGCGGGCCCCGCGAGCAGTGCGGAGACGATGCGGGTGCTGCCGCTGCCACCGCCGTCGCGCAACGGGAACCAGCGCACGTCGGGTACCAGGTAGTCGTAGCCGGGGTCGAAGAAGTAGAGCGTGCGAGCGGCGAAGAGCGACTGGAAGCTGCTTCCGTCGAGCACGATGCCCGACGGCGGCTCGGCGATCCGCCATTCGCCGTCGACCTGGGTGAAGCGGTAGTAGAGCGAGGTCGCCTCGGCCGTCTCCGACTCGGTGTAGACACCGGTCGCATCGACCTCCGAGGCGACGCGCACCGTGTACTGCAGCGCGGCTTCGTCGACGCGGCTGACGGTCGGCGAGGCGGTGTCGAGGATGAGCACCGAGGCTCGCGGGTCCCAGTCGCCCGCCGCATCCTCCGTGAGGAACTCGCGGGCGGTGGCGTAGTCGTCCTGGGAGCCGGTCGCGGCCGCCACGAAGCCGCGCAGGATCGCCTCCTGGTCGGCCCCGGCGACCGGACCGTTCGGGATGAACTGCTGCTCGGTCTGGTCGCCGGCCTCGATGGGCGGGCCGTTCTCGACGGGGCCGGAGTCGGGGATGGCCGCGCAGCCCGTCGCCAGGAGGGCGACGAGGGCGAGCAGCGCGGCGAGGCGCCGGGGGCGGTCAGCGGCGCGCATCGCCGGCACCCCCCATCCGCTCGTCCCGCTGATCGACGGGGAGCAGCTCATCGAGCACCTCGGCCGGCGGCAGCTCCACCGGCGAGAGGCGGATGGGCACGCGGCGGTCGCGGGGCAGGGTGAGCCGGAAGCAGCTGCCCCCGCCGGGCTCCGACCAGACGTCGAGCCGGCCGTCGTGCAGGTTCGCGTCCTCGAGCGAGATGGCCAGACCGAGTCCCGTGCCGCCGATCGAGCGCCGCCTCGAGGGGTCCGCGCGCCAGAAGCGGTCGAAGACCCGGCCTATCTGCTCCGACGTCATGCCGATGCCGTAGTCGCGCACGGCGATGGCCACGGCGGTCTGGTTGCTGTCGACGGTCACCACGATCGGGCGCCCCTCCCCGTGCTCGATGGCGTTGCCCAGCAGATTGCGCAGGATGCGGCGGATGCGGCGGCCGTCGACCTCCACGTCCATGTGCCCGCCGGGTGCGACGAGCCGCAGCTCGCTGCCGACCCCGTCGGCCAGCGGCTGCACCGTCTCGATGGACTCCTCGGTGAGGTTGGCGAGGTTCGTCGGCTCGGTCTCGAGCTCCACGGCGCGCGCGTCGAAGCGCGAGATCTCGAGCAGATCGGCGAGCAGCAGCTCGAAGCGCTCGATCTGGGTCTTGAGCAGCTCGGCCGTGCGCGCGGTGGCCGGCGGGTAGTCCTCGCGCTGGTCGTAGAGCACGTCGCCGGCGAGGCGGATGGTCGTGAGGGGCGTGCGCAGCTCGTGCGAGACGTCCGAGACGAAGCGCTGCTGCACCCGGGAGAGGTCGGCGAGCTGCGTGATCTGGCTCTGCAGGCTGTCCGCCATCCGGTTGAAGGATCGCGCCAGCGTCGAGAGCACGTCCTCGCCGCGCTCGGGCAGCCGCTCCTCGAGCTCGCCCGCGGCGAGCTTCTCGCTGGTGCGGGCCGCCTCGCGCACCGGCCCGACCACGGTGCGGGTGACGACGTAGACGACGCCGCCGATGAGCGCGATGAGCGCGATGCTGCCGACGAAGAGGATCTGCAGCAGGAAGTCGAGGGTGCGCTGCGTCTCGCCCAGGTCGTAGACGAGGTACAGCTCGTACTGGCCGGCGGTCGGCACCTGCAGCGAGGCGCCGACGACGAGGCCCGGCACGGTGCCCTCGGCGGGGTCGGGGGTCGATTCGTCCTGCAGCTCGAGGCGCACGGGCTGCAGCGAGAGCTGACCCGTGTCGGTGCGCACGGCCTCGCGGAGATCCTCCGAGACGAGCTGCTGCGGGAAGTCGCTGGTGGTCGTGTCCTGCAGGGTGGTCGGGGTCTCCTGGCCGGGCGCCCGCCGGATCGCGATGTCCTGCGCGGTCGACGCCGAGCCGATGCTCGGCAGCAGGCTGTTCTGCAGCACGTTCAGGCCGTCCGGCCCCTCGCCGACCGTCGTGGCCGCCTCGTCGAGCACGCTCTGCCCCTGCAGCACCGCACGCGCCGCCTCGGCGAGGATCTGCGTGCGCCGCGTCTCGTAGAGCTGGCCTCCGATGCTCATCGCCATCGTGCCGCCGATAATGCCGATCGCGACGCTGGAGAGCACGACCGTGAGCGCGATGGTGCGCAGCTGCAGCGACCGCCTCCAGACGCGTCGAGCTCGGCGCAGCGCGAGGCGCCAGCTCAGCCAGGGCATCGGGTGGCGATCAGGCGCCGCCGGCGCGGTAGCCGACGCCGCGCACGGTGGTGACGATGCGCGGGTTGTCCGGGTCGAGCTCGACTTTGGCGCGCAGCCGCTGCACGTGCACGTTCACGAGCCGGGTGTCGGCCTTGTAGTGGTAGCCCCAGACCTGCTCGAGCAGCATCTCGCGGGTGAAGACCTGCTCGGGCTTCTCGGCGAGCGCCAGCAGCAGGTCGAACTCGAGCGGGGTGAGCCCGATGATCGCGTCACCGCGGCGCACCTCGTGACCGGCCACGTCGAGCACGAGATCGCCGACCTCGATGCGGGTGACGGAGGAGCTCGCCGGACGCAGGCGGGTGCGGATGCGCGCCACCAGCTCCTTCGGGTTGAACGGCTTGACGACGTAGTCGTCCGCGCCGCTCTCGAGCCCGCGCACCACGTCGGCGGTGTCGCCCTTCGCGGTGAGCATGATGACGGGCGTGCCCGACTCGGAGCGGATCGCCTCGCAGACCTGGATGCCGTCGAGCCCCGGCAGCATGAGATCGAGCAGCACCAGGTCGGGATCGACCGAGCGGAAGGCGTCGAGCGCGAGCGCCCCGTCGGCGCAGAAGGACGGTTCGAAGCCCTCGCCCCGCAGGACGATGCCGATCATCTCGGCGAGGGCGGGATCGTCGTCGACGACGAGGATGCGAGCGGTCTGGTTCATGGGATCCGTTTCGAGTCCGGTGCCGATCACTGTAGCCGAGGCCTAACAGGCCGCGCGCAGTCCCGGGCGCCGCCGCTGTGCCAGCATGGTCTGACCGACGATGCGAGGGGGAACCGCAGGGTGAGCGATCCGACGCAGTGGCAGTCTCCGGCCGGGAGCGGATGGGCCCCGCCCGCCGCGCCGAGCGGCTGGGCTCCCCCGCAGGGCGAGCGGCCCGCACCGCAGTACGGGCAGTACGCCCCGCAGCCCGCGCCCGGGAACGGCGGCTGGACGCCGCCGCCGAAGCCGGGCCTGATCCCGCTGCGTCCGCTCGACATCGGCACCCTGCTCGGCGCCTCGTTCCAGGTGCTGCGCCGCAACCCGAAGCCGATGTTCGGCTTCACCGTGCTGCTGACCGGGCTCACCTCGCTGGTGGGCATCGCGGTGACCGGCGTCGTCACGTTCTTCGCGGTCGGCCGCATCGAGAACGCTCCCGCCGACGAGCTCGACCTCATCCTCGCCGGCTCGATCGGGTCGATCGTGCTCTCCGCCCTCGTGCCGATGGTGCTCTCGACGCTGGCGTTCGCGATCCTGCAGGGCGTCGTCACGCTCGAGGTCGCCCGGGGCTCGCTCGGGGAGAAGAACCGCCTTCCGCAGCTCTGGCGACTCGCCAAGGGGCGCGTCGGCGCCCTGGTCGGCTGGAGCGCGCTGCTGCTGCTCGCCGGGCTGCTCGGGATCGGCGCCGTCGCCGGCGTCATCGCGCTCGGCGCGGTGCTCGGCGGCGCGATCGGCACCGCGATCGGCATCGGCATCGCGCTGCTGCTCGGCGTCGGCATGCTCGTGCTCGCCGCGTGGATCGGCACGAAGCTCAGCTTCGTGCCGAGCGCGCTCATGCTCGAGCGCCGAACGCTCCGCGACGCGGTCCGCCGGTCCTGGTCGCTGACGACCGGGGCGTTCTGGCGGATCCTCGGCGTGCAGCTGCTCGTCACGGTCATCGTGCAGACGGCGGTGTCGATCATCACGACGCCGCTCTCGCTGGTGGCGAGCATCGCCCCTGCGCTCATCGCCCCGAACGGCGAGGTCGGTACCGGGCTGATCGTCGTCGGGGTGGTCTACGTGCTCAGCGTCGTGCTCACCATCATCGCCTCGTCGATCGCCTACGTCATGCAGTGCTCGGTGGTGGCGCTGCTCTTCATCGACCGGCGCATGCGCGTCGAGGGCCTCGACCTCGTGCTGCAGCGCTACGTCGACGCGCGCGCGGCGGGACGCGAGGCCGAGGACCCCTTCGGCGCACCCGCCGAACCGGCCGGGCCCGGATCGTCGTGGGCTTGATCGGGTGAGCGCCGCGTTCGAGCCCTCCGCGGAGGAGGCGCGCCGCCTGCTGCGCGAGGAGCTCAGCGACCGCGTGTACCGCGAGGCCGAGCCGAACTGGTTCGACCGCCTGGTCTCCGGATTCCTCGAGTGGCTCGGCTCGCTCGCCGTGGGCGACGGCGCCGCCCCCGCCGCAGTGCTCGGTCTGCTGCTGGTGCTGGTCGTCGGTGCCGTGATCGCCGCGATCCTGATCTTCGGCCTCCCCCGGCTGCGCCGTCGCCGCCCGCCGCTCGACTCCCTCTTCGGCGAGGACGACGATCGCAGCGCCGCCGAGCTGCGCGCCGCCGCTGAGAGCGCTGCGTCGCGCGGCGACTTCACCGCGGCCGTGCTCGACGGCTTCCGCGCCCTGGCCCGAGGCCTGGACGAGCGCGGTCTGCTGCTCGTGAGCCCGGGCACGACCGCTCACGCCGTGGCTGAGGGCTCCGTCACCGTCCTGCCCGGGGCTCGGGCCGAGCTCGAGCGCGCCGCCGGCGACTTCGACCGAGCCCGCTACCTGGGGCTCGGCGGCGACGAGGCCGCCTGGCATCGCATCCGCGACCTGGACGAGCGGATGCGCGCTGCGCGCACGCCGGCGGGGAGCCCCGCGTGAGCGCCCCCGCCGCCCCGCAGCAGCGCGTGCTCACGCCGCGGCTGCGCGACACCGCCCGCAGGGCGCGGTTCTGGGTGATCATCGCCGTCGTGCTGCTGGCGTTCGGCGGGATCGCCGCCCTCGGCTCGGGAACCGCCTCGCCGGGCGCGCCGTTCTCTGCGGAGAACCCCGCGCCCGCCGGCTCTCGCGCCGTGGCGCAGGTGCTCGAGGACGGCGGCGTCGAGGTCGTGCTCGCGCATAGTCTGGACGAGGCTCGCGCCGCTGTCGACGACCCGGCCTCCACGGGCATCCTCATCGCCGATCAGGGCTACCTCGACGCGGCGCAGCTGGCCGAGGCGGCCGGCCTGGCCCGCAGCGCCGTCGTGCTCGTGAGCCAGCCGCTCGACGCCCGCGGCGAGCTGGAGTCGGGCATCGAGCAGGGCGCCCGGCTCGGCCGGGACGACGAGGCGAACGACGCGTTCGAGCCCGCCTGCGCGGTGCCGGCGGCCGAGCGCGCGGGCGGCATCCGCTCCTCCGGTACCGGGCTGACCGCCGAGCGCGGCACCGCCTGCTACCCCGGTCGCGACGGCGCCGGCCTCGTGCGCATCGAGCAGGACGGCGGAACGCTCACCCTGCTCGGCGCGAGCGACGTGCTGCGCAACGACCGCGTCGACGAGGCCGGCAACGCCGCGCTCGCGCTGGGGCTGCTCGGCGAGCAACCGCGGCTCGTCTGGTATCTGCCGTCGATCGACGACGTCGACGGCGCGGCGACGCTCGGCGAGCTGACCCCGCCCTGGGTCGTGCCGCTCAGCCTGCTCGCGATCGGCACCGGCATCGCCGCGGCGATCTGGCGCGGGCGGCGCTTCGGGCCGCTCGTGGTCGAGCCGCTGCCGGTCACGGTGCGCTCCGGCGAGACGACGGAGGGACGGGCGCGGATGTACGCGCGCGGCGACGCCCGCGAGCACGCGCTCGACCAGCTGCGGCTCGGTGCGCTGCGGCGCATCGCGAAGCTGCTCGGGCTGGACCGCGCAGTGGGCTACGAAGCGGTGATCGATCGCGCCGCGCAGGTGACGGGGCGGCCGGTCGACGAACTGCGCCGGTTGCTGGTGGACGATCTGCCGGCCGGCGACGCGCAGCTCGTCGAGACCGCGCAGCGGCTGCAGCGGCTCGAGGAGCAGGTCGAGCGCTCGCTGGGGCGGCCATGACGCGTCCGCGGAACGGCGCTCGCACGGGAGTCGGACACACGAGCACAGGAGAATGGATGCGATGAGCGATCAGCACTCACCCCGAACGCCCTACGGCGACGCCCCCAGCACCGCGCCGGCGACGAACGCCCCGCCGGCGCCCCCGGCCGCCGAGCCCGCTCCTCCGAGGGATGACGACGCGGCGCTGCGCGAGGACCTGCACCGCGTGCGCGCCGAGGTCGGCAAAGCCGTCGTCGGCCAGGACGGCGCCGTCACCGGGCTGCTCGTCGCGCTGCTCGCCGGCGGCCACGTGCTGCTCGAGGGCGTGCCGGGCGTCGCGAAGACCCTGCTCGTGCGCTCCCTGAGCCACGCGCTGCGGCTCGAGACCACCCGCGTGCAGTTCACCCCCGACCTCATGCCGGGCGACGTGACCGGCTCGCTCGTCTACGACGCGAGCACGAGCGGATTCGTCTTCCGCGAGGGCCCGGTCTTCACGAACCTGCTGCTGGCGGACGAGATCAACCGCACGCCCCCGAAGACGCAGTCCGCGCTGCTCGAGGCGATGGAGGAGCGGCAGGTGAGCGTCGACGGCGTCAGCCGTCCGCTGCCGGAGCCCTTCCTCGTCGCGGCGACGCAGAACCCGGTCGAGTACGAGGGCACCTACACGCTGCCCGAGGCGCAGCTCGACCGCTTCCTGCTCAAGCTCGTGCTCGATCTGCCCGAGCGCGACGTCGAGATCGAGGTGCTGCGACGCCACTCGGCCGGCTTCAGCCCGCGTCGTCTCGAAGACGCGGGTCTGCGCCCGGTGCTCGACGCCGAGCGGCTGGCGCAGGCGCGCGCGGCCGTCGCCCGGGTCGGCGCAAGCGACGACGTGATCGCCTACGCGGTCGACCTGGCGCGCGCCACGCGCGCCGCTCCGAGCGTGCGCGTGGGCGTGAGCCCGCGCGGCACGACGGCGCTGCTCGCCGCGTCGAAGGCCTGGGCCTGGCTGCTCGGCGCACCCGGCGTGACGCCCGATCATCTGCAGACCATGGCACTGCCCGTGCTGCGGCACCGCCTGCAGCTGCGCCCTGAGGCGGAGCTCGAGGGCGTGACCGCGGATGCGGTGCTGCGCTCGGTGCTGCAGCAGGTGCAGGTGCCGATCTAGACCATGGCGCTGACCGGACTGTTCGTGCTGCTGCTGGCGGCCGGGGCCATCCCCCTGGTGCTCAGCGGCGAGCCGATCGTGCTGCTCGCATGGGTGACCGTGCTGCTGCTCGCGGCGTCGCTCGACCTCGTGCTGGCCGCCTCACCGCGCGCGGTGCGCGTGCTGCGCGACGGCCCGAGCCGCACCCGGCTGGGCGAGGCCGTCGAGCACGAGCTGACCCTGGTCAACGACGGCTCGCGTACGCTGCGGGCGGTCGTGCGCGACGGCTGGCAGCCGACCGTGCGCGCGCTGCCGCTGCGGCAGCGGGTCGTCGTGCCAGCCGGCGAGCGGCGGCGCCTGCGCGAGCAGCTGCGGCCGTTCCGCCGCGGCGTGCGGCGCAGCGAGCACGTGACGGTGCGCAGCTTCGGTCCGCTGCGCCTCGCGGCCCGGCAGGCCGCGCTCGGCGCTGAGGGCGCCATCACGGTACTGCCGCCGTTCCACAGCCGCCGCCACCTGCCGTCGCGGCTCGCTCGCCTGCGCGAGCTCGAGGGGCGCACGAGCGTGATGGTGCGCGGCCAGGGCACCGAGTTCGACTCGCTGCGCGAGTACGTGCGCGGCGACGACGTGCGCTCCATCGACTGGCGCGCCACCGCGCGCAGCGCGGCTCCTGACGATCTCGTGGTGCGCACGTGGCGGCCCGAGCGCGATCGCCGCGTCGTGGTCGTCATCGACACCGGCCGCAACGCCGCGGCGCGCGTCGGGGACGAGACCCGGCTCGACACCGCCTTCGAGTCCTCCCTGCTGCTCGGCGCGCTCGCCGACCGCGCCGGCGACCGCTTCGACCTGCTGCTCTACGACCGGCGGATGCGCGGACGCGTGCACGGCGTCAGCGGCGCCGAGCTGCTGCCGCGCCTCGTCGGCACCATGGCCGATGTCGAGCCCGAGCTGCTGGAGACCGACTGGACCAGCGTGCCCGCGCTCGTGCGCGCGTCCAGCACCCAGCGCGCCCTCGTCGTGCTGCTGACCACCGCCGAGTCGATCGCGGGCGCGCGCGGTCTGCTCGCAGCGCTGCCGCAGCTCACCGCCAAGCACCTGGTGCTCGTCGCCGCCGTGCGCGATCCCGCGCTCGAGCGGATGCGCGCCGAGCGCGACGACCGCGGCTCCGTCTACCGCGCAGCCGCCGCGGAGCGTGCGCTGCTCGAACTCGACCGGCTCGGCGACGCGGTCTCCGGGCTGGGCGGCACGCTGCTCACCGCTCCCCCGCAGGACCTGCCGCCCGCGGTCGCCGACCACTACCTCGCGCTGAAGGCGGCCGGACGGCTGTGAGTTCATGGCTGCGCCGCCGCCCCTGCGGCGCAGCCGCTCCCGCGCGACCGAGCGCGGTCGCTCGCGCTCCGCGTGTTCATGGCTGCGCCGCCGCCCCTGCGGCCTGCGGGACGTCAGCCGGCGACGAGGCGCGGAGCGCCGGCCTCGAACTCGTCGAGGTCGCCGGTCTCGCCGGCCTGCGCGGCCCGGCGGCCGAGGATCCACTGGTAGGCCAGCACGACCCCGAGCGCCACGGTGCCGATGCCGATCTTGATCGGCCACGGCCAGTCCTGCCGGGTGACGAAGCCCTCGACGACGCCCGAGAGCAGCAGCATGAGGATGAGGCCTACGACGAGCGCGAACAGCGCCCGGCCGTCCTGCGCGAGCGCCTCCCCGCGGCTGCGGGCGCCGGGGGCGACCCAGGCCCAGAAGATCATGAGTCCACCGGCAGCGGCGACGAAGATCGCGTAGAGCTCCAGTTGGCCGTGCGGCGCGATGAAGAGGAAGAAGAGGTCGAGCCGGTCGTGCTCGGCCATGAGCGCGCCCGTGAGGCCGAGATTCATCGCGTTCTGCAGCATCACGTAGGGCACCCAGAGGCCGGTGATGCCGAAGGCGACGCACTGCGCCGCGATCCAGGCGTTGTTGGTCCAGACCTGCCCGGTGAAGGCGGCTGACGAGTACTCGGAGTAATAGCCCACGAAGTCCTCCTCGGCGAGCTGGCGGCGCATCTCCTCGTCGCCCAGGTTCGCGAGCACCTGCGGTTCGCTCACGGCCCACAGACCGTAAGCGAGGCCGATGAGCGCCGTCGCGAGCGTGACCGCGAGCGAGGTCCAGCGCACGCGGTAGAGCGCCGCGGGCAGCTGCCCGACGAAGAACGCGGGCAGCTGCTCCAGCACGTTGCGCGATGCGCTCGTGAAGCGCAGCCGCGCCCGGGCCAGCGACAGCGACAGCCGCGCGGCGTGCGCGCTCTCCCCCGAGGTGCTCGTCATGGCCGCGAGCTGGCCGGAGCCCGCACGGTAGGCGTCGAGCAGATCATCCGTCTCGGCACCCGAGAAGCGCCGCCGCCGCGCGAGGCGGTCCAGGCGGTCCCACTCCTCGGAGTGGTCTGCTGCGTAGGCGTCGAGGTCCATCTGCTTGAATCCTAGACATGACGAGCCCGGCGACGACCGAGACGAAGCTGATCACCGGCGAAGGCGTGGTGCTCGAGCTGCGCTCGGCGCCCTTCGTGCTCCGGGCCGCAGGCACCGTGATCGACCTGGCGCTCTCCGCCGGCGCCTTCCTGCTGATCATCCTCGTGGCCAGCTCGCCGCTGTTCGCACCCTTCCTCGACGCCGCCACGATCGCCATCCTGGCGATCTCGGCGCTCGTGCTCTGCTTCGTGGTGCTGCCCACCGCGGTGGAGACCGCCAGCCGGGGCCGCTCGCTCGGCCGGCTCGCGGTCGGCGCGCGCATCGTGCGCCTCGACGGCGGCGCGATCGGGTTCCGGCACGCATTCATCCGAGCCCTGCTCGGCGTGCTCGAGCTCGTCATGACCGCCGGCGGACTCGCCGCAGCCGTCGGCCTGCTCACCGCGCGCTCGCAGCGGCTCGGCGATCTCGTCGCCGGCACCTACAGCCGTCATGAGCGGATGAAAGCGCCCGCGCCGGCCGCCTTCGGCCTGCCCCCGGGCATGGAGGCCTGGGCCGCGACCGCCGACGTCGCACGGATGCCCGTGGCGCTCGGCAACCGCATCGCCCAGTTCCTGCGCCAGGCGCACGAGCTCGCCCCGGCAGCTCGCGCGGCTCGCGCCGCGGAGCTCGCTGCCGAGGCGGCGCCCTTCATCGCGCCGCTGCCGCAGGTGCCGGCCGAGCTCATGCTGGCCGGTGCCGCGGTGGTGCGGCGCGACCGCGAGTACGCGGCGCTGCGTGCGCAGCGCGACGCCGCCGAACGGCTCGACGGGGTGACCGCCTCGCGGCCGCACCGCTACCCGCGCGGCTGATCGGCGCATCCGCACCGCGCCGCGCGGCTGAGCCGGGCTACCGCATGGCGCCGCTCGGCGCACCGCCGCAGCAGCGGAGGGGCCGTCCTCACCGGCCGAGCACGGCCGCATGAGTGGTGAGACGGCTCGATCCCGCCGGAGCGGACCGGGTCAGGCGCGGATGAGGCCCAGCACGCGGTCGCGAATGCGGATCATGGTCGCCTCGTCGCCGGCCTCGGCGTTCAGGCGCAGCAGCGGCTCGGTGTTCGAGGGGCGCACGTTGAACCACCAGAACGGCTCGTCGCCCGCGACGTTGCCGCGCACGGTGAGGCCGTCGAGCTCGTCGAACTCGGCCTCGCCCGTGAACGACTCGACGATGCGCGTGTACGCGGCCGGCACGTCGGTGACGGTCGAGTTGATCTCGCCCGAGAGCGCGTAGGGGTCAAAGCGCTCGGCGAGCTGCGAGAGCGGGTGCTCCTGGTGACCGTACTCGGCCAGCACGTGCATCGCGGCGAGCATGCCGTTGTCGGCGCCCCAGAAGTCGCGGAAGTAGTAGTGCGCCGAGTGCTCGCCGCCGAAGATCGCGCCCGTGGCCGCCATCTGGTCCTTGATGTAGGAGTGGCCGACGCGCGAGCGCAGCGGCGTCGCGCCGGCGCCGGCGATGGTCTGCGGCACGACCTGCGAGGTGATGAGGTTGTGGATCACGATGATCTCCTCATCCGGATCCGCGGCCCGCACGCGCTCGATCTCGCGCAGCGCCACGATCGCCGCAACCGCGCTGGCGGTCACCGGCTCGCCGCGCTCGTCGACGACGAAGCAGCGGTCCGCGTCGCCGTCGAAGGCGAGACCGAGGTCGGCGCCGTGCTCGATGACGGCCTTCTGCAGGTCGACAATGTTGGCCGGATCGAGGGGGTTGGCCTCGTGGTTCGGGAAGGTGCCGTCGAGCTCGAAGTAGAGCGGGATGATCTCGATCGGCAGCTTCGCGAGCCCCGCGGCCTCGCCGAGGACGGCCGGCACGGTGAGCCCGCCCATGCCGTTGCCCGCGTCGACGACGACGCGGATCGGGCGGATCGAGGAGAGGTCGACGAGCTGGCGCAGGTACGTCGCGTAGTCGAGCAGCACGTCCTGCTGCACGAGCTCGCCGGGCTGCTCGGCCGTCGGGATGCCGTCGTCGAGGAGTCCGATCGCGCGGTCGCGGATGGCGCTGAGGCCGCTGTCGAGGCTGATGCCCTTCGCACCGGCGCGGGAGAACTTGATGCCGTTGTAGGTCGCCGGGTTGTGGCTGGCCGTGAACATCGCCGCCGGCGCGTCGAGCACACCCGAGGCGAAGTAGGTCATGTCGGTCGAGCACAGGCCGATCGAGACGACCTGCGCGCCGCGCGCGGTCGCGCCGCGCGCGAAGGCCTCGGCGAACACCGGCGAGGAGTCGCGCATGTCGTGACCGACCACGACGCGCGAGCCCGCGGCGCCGACCTCGTCCACGAAACCGGCGGCGAGCGCCTCGACGACGTCCTCCGTCATCTGGGAGCCCACGAGCCCCCGGACGTCATAGGCCTTGATGAACGCGTGCAGATCGGGCTTCGACATGAGGCCCAGGCTAGTGGGCTCGACCGCGCGCCGTACGACCCGCACGGGAGCGGCTCAGCGCAGCGTCTCGTGACGTACCACGCGCCACCCCTGCGGCGCGGAGAGCCGCTCCGCGTGCTTCGCGCAGAGGTCGTAGCTGTGCGGCTCGGCACGGCGGCTCAGCGGCCCCAGCACGGCCATGGAGTCGGCGTACACGTAGGTGAGCGTCGCGACCGCCTCCACGGTGCACGCCACTCTGCTGCAGGGCCGTCCGTCCATCGCCGATCAGCCTATCGCCGGCGGAGCGCGAGCGACCGCGCTCGGTCGCGCAGGGGCGGCGGCGCAGCGATGTGCACGACGGCCGGATCCCCTTGCCGCGCCTAGGATGGGGGCATGGCCCGTCCCTCCCGCGCACGCCTGCAGCACCGCTCCGCCCGGCCGGGCTGGCGCGACCGGCACGGCCGCGGCATCCGCGCCTGGGTCACCGGCCCGTACCTGCCGCCGCTGCGGCACCGTGACGAGGAGTTCGAGGCGCTGGTCGCGCACGCCCTGCACCACCTGCAGGACTCGTGGCCCGAGGAGCTCTCCGGCGCGCGCTTCGACATCGCGCCGATGCCGCCCTCCGCCGGACCGGATGGGATCCGCCGCTACAGCGTCGACCGCGCCGCGAACCGGGTCACCTACTACCGCACGCCGATCGAGCGGCTGGGCCACCAGCACGAGGACGACGAGGTGCAGCGGCGTTCGATCATCGAGTCGCAGGTGATCCGCGGCGTCGCCGAGCTCATGGGTCGCGACCCGTGGGACATCTCCCCGGAGCGCTACCGCCACTACTGAGCGGCGACCCGCTCAGGGGCGGATGCGCACCGTGCCGGCGACCGGAGCCGGGGCCTCGACCGGGAACGCGGCGATCTGCGTGCCGCTCACGAAGGACACGCCCGCCCGAAGCCCTTCCGCGCCCTCGAGGCGCAGGCTCGCACCGCCGTCGACCGCGATCGGGAGCGAGCCGCCCGCGGGCACCGTGCGCTCCTCGCCGTCGACGCGCACGAGCCGCTCGATCTCGTCGGGGTTCGCCAGGGTCAGCTGCGGCGAGGGGCCTTCGGGCACCACCACGACGGTGTCGTCGCCGAGCGCCGCCGAGGCCGCCAGCCAGGCGAAGTCGGTCGCGCCGTCCTCGGCCAGCACCGCGCTGCGGGCCGCCGCGACGATCGGCTGGTCGGCGCTGATCCGCAGCGCGTAGGTGCCGTCGACGAGGCCCGGCAGCACGAGGTCCGCGGCCTCACCGGGCTGCACCTCCGCCTCGACGGCGGGCTCCGCCCGGTCGCTCGAGCCGCCGGCCGGCAGCACCTCGATCGCGACGTTCGCGGGCAGCTCGCCGGGTACGACGACCCGGACGACCGCAGCGAGATCGGCCCAGTCGGCCTCGCCGCTGCGCTCCTGCACGCGCTCGCCGCCGGCGATGCGCAGGCCGGTGACGATCTGCTCGGTCGCGGGCGCCGAGCCGGTCTGGGTGATGTCGGCGCCGCCGGCCTCGAGCACCCGCACGGTGGACTGCTGCAGGCTCGCCGCGATCTGCCCGCCGCGGCTGGTCACGTGCACCGCGAGCGCCTCGGCGCCGGGAGCGAAGGCCGCGAGCGGCAGCACCTGCTGGGTGCCGGCGCCGATGACGATGCCGTCCATGCCTGCGACGTTGACCGCGCCGGTCTCGGCGAGGATGTCGAGGTCGACGACCGCGTCCACCTCGTCCGGATTGCTCAGCACGAGCAGCGAGCTGCGCCCGGTGATGGTGGAGCCGCCGAGCAGCCATTGATCGTTGCCCGGCTCGATGCAGTCGGCCGCAGCGAAGCCCGCGAGGTCCGCGGAGCCGGCCGTCTGGCTCTGCGCCGCACCCAGGCTCGAGTCGTCGCCGTCGACCGGCAGCCGCAGCACGAGACCGGCGGAGCCGCCGGAGGCGAGGCCGCCGGAGGAGGGCGGGCGCTGGCTGCTCTCGTCGCCGCCGATCACGTCGCGGGTGACCACCTCGCTGCCGACGGGCGAGGCGGTGCTCGCCGTCTCGCCGCCGCCGGCGAGCAGCAGCGGGCCGGCGCAGACCTGCAGCAGATCCGCCGCCTCGGGCACGACGGTGACCGGGTCCGCCGACCCGACGACGGTCGGCAGCGGCAGGGTGCTGCCGAGCACGGCGGCGCCGGCGAGGCCGAGGCCGGCCAGGCCGCCGACGATACGGCCGCCGATGCGGGCGACCGAGCGGATGCGCGTGCGGCGGGCTGCGGTGGGCTCAGTCATCCTGCTCCCCCTCCTCGCCGAAGGTGTACTCGGCCTCGTCCTCGATGTGGCGCGACTCGCGCACGCGGGGGCTGCCGAGCCGGGTCGGTACGGCGAGCAGCGCGGCGAGCGCGAGCAGCACCAGGCCGGCGTCGCGCAGCGGCGATGCGACGACGGCGGAGAGCTCCTCCTGCGCCGCCGGCGCGGTGCCCGGGTCGATGCCGTCGACCGTGGTGCGCCAGAGCAGGCCGGCCTCGCTCGAGCCGATCATGGAGAAGTCGGCGCTGCCGTCGAGGGCCTGCTGCGCGCGGGTCGACACGGCGGCGCCGCCTGCGGCGTCCTCGCCCTCGGCCGCGATCGGGGCGAGCACGATGAAGTCGATGCCGAACTGGCGCAGCACGGGAGCCGGATCGTAGCCGCCGCGGGAGGCGATGTTGCCGGCGAGCTCGGCGAGCGCCTCGTCGCGCTCGCTGGCATCCCGGGCGGTGACGGCGAAGGTCGACGCGTCCTCGAGTCCGTGGCCGCGCCCGCGCTCGAGGCGCGCCCGCAGCGATCCGTCCGTCTGGGGCGTCAGCACGAGGGTGCCGACCTGCGCCTCGAGGTTCGACTCCGCGGTGACGACGGCAGGCAGCACGCGACCGTTGCCGGCGCGCACCGCCGCGTCGTCCGAGTAGAGCCCGCCGAGCTGCGGCACCGCGAGCAGCAGCGCGCCGAGCAGCAGCGCCAGACCGGGTACCGCCGCTCCTCGGCCGAGCGCGTCGAGGGCTCCGGCCGCGGCGATGAGCAGCCCGACCACGAGCAGCCCGAGGGCGGCGCCCGGCCAGAGCGCTGCGACGCCGTCGTCCACGGCGCTGACCCGCAGCAGGCCTGCGCCGACCGCGGCGGCGAAGCCGAGCACGGCGAGCAGCAGAGCGGGCAGGGTTCGCGCCGCACCCGGCAGGAACGGGCCGAGCAGGCCGAGCAGCAGGAGCGGGGCGAACAGCACGATCGCGACGACGACGCCGAGCGAGGCGGAGAATCCGAAGACCTCGGCCACGGCGGGCCAGCCGTGCAGCGCTCCGTCGGCGGAGGCCAGCGCGAGGCGCCAGCCCTCCACCGCATCCGTCGCCTGCACCGCGCCGGGATCGGCGAGCACCGCGAGCGGCGTTCCGCGCAGGAACTGCGCGACGGCGAGGGGGGCCAGCGCACCGAGCGCGGGCAGCGGCATGAAGACGAGCCGCAGGGCGCGAGCGGGTCGCAGCAGCACGAGGGCGAGCCAGGCGACGAGCAGCGGCGGTGCCAGCGAGGGGCTCGCCGCGACCACGACCGCGCCGAGCAGGGCCGCGGCGCCGAGCCCGGTCCACGAGCGGATGGAGCGGATGGCGGCCAGCAGCAGCCAGGGCAGCAGCGCGAGCGCGATGACGGCGCCGAGACGCCCTTCGAGGATGCTCGCCAGCAGCGGCGGCGAGACCGCGTAGACGACGGCGCCGAGCGCCGGGATCCAGGAGCGGCGGCTGACCGCGCGCAGCAGGAACCACGCGCTCAGCGCGGCGAGCGCGGGCGCGGCGGCCAGCAGCACGACGATCGAGAGGGACGGCTGCCAGAACGTCGCCGAACCGAGCAGGGCGATGAGCACGGCGAAGGGGTCCGCCGGGCCGGCGACCCCGTTGCCGTCCTGCAGCCAGCCGCCGAGCGCGGCGCGCCAGAGCTCGGCGGGCGAGTTCGCCAGCGGGAGCAGGCCGCCGCCGACCGCCGCCGCACCGCCGAAGAGCGGGAAGGCCACGACGACGCCGATCGCGGCGCCGATGAGCAGCGCCCACAGCCCGCCGCCGGGCAGGAAGCCGATGGGGGCGACGTCGAGCGGATCGGCCGCGGCCAGCCGGGCCTCGCGCGCCTGACGCTCGGCGGCGCGGCGCTCGCGCAGCTCCGGCCACGGCATCCGCAGCGAGTCGACGGAGCTCCACGGCAGCTGCTTGGCGCGCCGCAGCCGGCGACGCGCGCCGACGACACCGGGGTCCCCGAAGGCCGCGGTGAACGCGGCAGCGAACTCGCCGGGCACGGCGAGCGGACGCTTGGCGAGCAGGTGCCCGAGCGAGCGCAGCAGCGCGAGCGGCAGCAGCGACAGCCAGTGCAGCGGCAGCATCAGCGCGGGCGAGTAGACGAGGCGCCGGTGCAGCTGGGCTCGACGAGCCTTGCGGCGGCGGCGGTTGCTGCTCCCGGGCGCGCGCCCGAAGTCCTCGGGAGCGGCGCTGCGCTGCACCTTCGCGGCCGGCACGACGATGACGCGGTGGCCGGCCAGCCGGGCGCGTACGGCGAGATCGAGCCCCGCATCCGCATCCGGCAGTCCCGGATCGAAGCCGCCGAGCGCCTCCCAGACGTCGCGGCGCACGAGCATGCCCTGCGCGGCGATGCCGAGCACGTCCGACTGCACGTCGTGCTGAGCCTGATCGAGCTCGTCCTCGACGAGGTGCACGCTCGCGCCGAGCCCGCTGAGGGTCTCGCCGAAGCTGGCGATCACGTGCGGAGCGTCCGACCGCATGACCTTGGGGCCGGCGACGGCGACCGAGGGTGCGATCTCGACGGCGCCGAGGAGCGCGCGCAGCGCATCGGGTTCGGGAGCGGCGTCGTGCCCGAGCAGCCACAGCCACTCCTCCGGCTGCGGGTCGGCGGCCGCGAGGCGCAGCGCCTGGGCGGCGCCGTCGCCGAATGAGCCCCCGCGGGAGGCGACGACCTGGGCGACGCCACCATCGGCGAGCAGTTGAGCGCTGCCGTCGTGGGAGGCGAGGTCGACCGCGACGAGCCGCTCGGGAGGACGGGTCTGCGCCCGCAGCGCATCGAGGGTGCGCGTCAGCTGGGCGGCGCCGTTGCGGGCGATGAGGATCGCTGTGACTCGGGGCTGCATGGCCCCCTCAGCGTAGGTCGATCGAGCGGATGCGGATCACCGACACGCGCGCGGTCGCGGTTCCGAGGATGGGTCGCCTTCGGCGACCTCCACTGGTCGGAGCCGTCAGGCGCGCTTGCGGAGCTTGCGGCGCTCGCGCTCGGAGAGACCGCCCCAGATGCCGAAGCGCTCGTCGTTCTGCAGCGCGTAGTCGAGGCACTCGGCCCGAACCTCGCAGGAGCCGCAGATGCGCTTCGCGTCGCGGGTGGAGCCGCCCTTCTCAGGGAAGAACGCCTCGGGGTCGGTCTGCGAGCAGAGCGCGTCGCCCTGCCACGCGAGGGCTTCCGCCTCCTCGTCGACGACGGGCTTCCGCACGCCGGGGACACCCAGCTGCACGGGGTCGACGAACCAGTTGTCGGGGACTCCGTCCTGGTACTCCGGCGCCATGAGGCTCCTCCCCGACTGGTGTGAATGGATCATCGCCGCCCGCCGGCGATGGACTCATTACACCGGTGTAATTCCACCCCGTCAAGTCGTCGGATCGTAGTGGGAGTGTCGCGGCCGCCCCGGGCGCGCCACGCCGAGTGCCGGAATCCTGCGAAACGCAGAATCGGCACCCCCGAGCAGGGGGTGCCGATTTCACAGTTCGCGCTCAGGCGGAGGCCGCGCGGCGCGCGGACCATGCCGACTCGACCATCTCATCGAGCGTGAAGGTCATCCGCCAGTCGAGATCGCGGGCGGCGAGCTCGCCGGTCGCGACGATGCGGTCGGGATCGCCGGCGCGACGCGCAGCGATCTCCGGCTCGAAGCCGATGCCGGTCACTCGCGCCATCGCCGTCATGATCTCGCGCACCGAGACGCCGTCGCCGCTGCCGAGGTTGTACGCGGCCTCGACGGGCTCGCCCGCCTCGAGGCGGCGGGCCGCCGCGACGTGCGAGCGCGCCAGGTCGGCCACATGGATGTAGTCGCGCACGCAGGTGCCGTCGGGGGTCGCGTAGTCCTCGCCGTTGATGCGCGGCGTGCGCCCGGCGAGCAGGGCGTCGAAGACGAGCGGGAAGAGGTTGTGCGGGCTCGCGTCGTAGACGGCCGGGTCGCCGGAGCCGACGACGTTGAAGTAGCGCAGCGAGGTGTGCTGCAGGCCGGTGGCGACGCCCTGGTCGCGCAGCAGCCACTCGCCGATGAGCTTCGACTCGCCGTAGGGCGACTCCGGGCTCTTCGGCGTGCCCTCGACCACGAGGTCGGTGTCGGGGGTGCCGAAGACGGCGGCGCTCGAGGAGAAGACGATCTTGTCGACGCCGGCGCGCTCCATGGCAGCCAGCAGCACCGCGGTGCCCGTGACGTTCTGCTCGTAGGTGTGCAGGGGCCGCTGCACCGAGACGCCGGCGTACTTGTAGCCGGCGACGTGCACCACACCCGTGACCGCGTGCTCGCGGAGCGTGCGCTCGACGAGCCCGCCGTCGAGGATGCTGCCCCGCACGATCGTCACACCCTCCGGCACGAAGCCGTCGAAGCCGCTGGAGAGGTCGTCGAGCACGAGCACCGGCACGCCGGCCTCCTGGAACGAGCGGACCACGTGAGCACCGATGTAGCCGGCCCCGCCGGTCACCAACCAAGTCATGCGTCCAGCCTAGGGGCGGGTGCGGACGCGCCGGTGGCCATCGCGGGCGATGTCGCGGATGGTCGCGATCGCGCCGACGAGGGCGAGCGCGCCGAGCAGGATGAGGAGGATCGTCATGGCTGAAACGCTAGGGATGGCGCGATCCGGCCACGAGTGGCAGGATGGACGCAGTTCGACGCATTCCTGCCACGGAAAACGACAGGGATGCGCGCGAACCGGCCACGCGGGCCGTGGAGGCGACCGCTTCGCGGCGCCCCTTGGCCGCACGGGGCGACCGCCCTCATCCGCTCGTCCCCCTGATCACCGACGGGAGCCGTCATGCTCGAGAAGATCGCCCTGCTGGCCATGCCCGGCCTCACCCCCTTCGAGTTCGGGGTCATCTGCGAGGTCTTCGGCATCGACCGCCGCAGCACCGGCGGGCCTGCGTTCGACTTCACCATCGCGACCGCCGTGCCCGGACCGGTGCGCACGAGCATGGGCTTCGACGTCGTGATCGACAACGACCTCTCCACGATCGCGGAGGCCGACCTGCTGGCGGTGCCCGCGTACCCGGTCGGCACGCCCGTCGACGAGGTCTACCTCGAGGCGATCCGGGCGGCGCACGCCCGCGGCGCCTGGGTCATGAGCGTCTGCAGCGGCGCCTTCGTGCTGGCGCAGTCGGGCATCCTCGACGGGCGCCGGGCCACCACGCACTGGATGTACGCCGACAAGCTCGCCGAGCGCTTCCCCCGCATCGAGGTCGACGCCGATCGGCTCTTCGTGGATCAGGACCGCATCGTCACCGGCGCCGGCACCGCCGCGGGTATCGACGCTGCCCTGCACATCGTGCGCCGCGAGATGGGCGCCGGCGTCGCGAACGCGATCGCGCGCCGCATGGTGGTGCCGCCGCAGCGCGACGGCGGGCAGTCGCAGTTCATCGCCACCCCCGTCGTCGAGTGCGCCGACGACTCGCTCGCCGAGGTGCTCGACTGGATGGCGGAGCACCTCGAGCGCGACCTGCCCGTGCCCGAGCTGGCGCGTAAGGCGCTCATGTCGCCGCGCACCTTCGCGCGGCGCTTCAAGTCGGAGACCGGCACGACCCCGGCGGCCTGGCTCAACCGGCAGCGTCTGCTGCGCGCGCAGCAGCTGCTCGAGGAGAGCGACTACGGCCTCGAGCGCATCGCGGTCGAGACCGGTTTCGGCACCGCCGCCGTGCTGCGCCACCACTTCGTGCGCGTGCTGCAGACCACGCCGACGGCGTACCGCGCCACCTTCGGCACGCTGGCCGCGGCGGCGGGCTCGCGCTCCGGCGCGCCGGACGCGGCGCTCGCGGGCTGATCCCGGCGGCTCGGCTCAGGCCGTCGTCGCGAGGAAGGCCGTGCCGTCGCCCGAGACGCGGAGGGTGCGCTCGTCGGGGGTGATGTAGCGGGACTCGCCGCGGGCCACGGCGCCGTGGGTCAGCTCGCCCTCGAGTCGCAGGGCTCCGGCGGTCGCGATGAGGATCGCGGGGCCGGTGAGCTCCACGGCCGCGGTGCCCTCCCCCGGCTCCAACGCCACGAGGCGGAAGTCGGCACCGTCGGGCGCGAAGAGCGTCGCGCCCGGTCCGGCCGGCACCGCCGCCAGGTACGGGGCGGGCAGCGGGCGGAAGTCGAGCACCGACAGCAGCTCGGGCACGTCGACGTGCTTCGGGGTGAGGCCGCCGCGCAGCACGTTGTCGCTCGCGGTCATGAGCTCGACGCCCAAGCCCTCGAGGTAGGCGTGGATGTTGCCGGCCGGCAGGTAGACCGCCTCGCCGCGCGCGAGCGAGACGCGGTTGAGCAGCAGGGCGATGACGATGCCGGGGTCGCCGGGGTAGGCCTCGGCGAGCGCCGCGGCGGTGACGAGCTCGGGCGTGAGCTCCGGCAGCACGTCGAGACCGACCGGCCGCGCGGATGCGCCGTGCGCGCTCGCAGCGACCGCCGACGCCGCGATCACCGTCACGGCGTTGACGAGCGCCTCGACGCCGTCGCCACGGTTGATGAGCCGCTCGAAGGCCCCGCGGAGATCCCCCGCGTCGAGCGCGTCGAGCAGGTGCTCGAGCGCAGGTGCCGCCTCGGCGGCGCTGACCGAGCCGCTCGGCCCCGCCTGCCCGTCGACCACGGCGAGCGCGGCGCGCAACGGCTGCAGCAGCGCCACGACCTGCGCCGGATCGCGGAAGCCGCTCAGCGCCTCGAAGCGCTCGCTGAGCGCGACGACGAGCTCGGGCTTGGCGAAGGCGTCCTTGTAGTTGCGGTGCGCCGCGTCGAGCGGGATGCCGAGCGCGTTCTCGCGAGCGAAGCCCTCGCGCGCCTGCTCGGGGCTCGGGTGCGCCTGCAGCGAGAGCGGCGCGGCCGCGGCGAGCAGCTTGAGCAGGAAGGGCAGGCGCTCGAGGCCCGCGCCGAGCGCGGTCATGGGGTCGGCCGCGATCCAGGCGGCGAGATCCGGCGCGCCGCCGACCCGTGATGGGTCGTCGATGCGGCTGGGCGAGCCCGGGTGGGCGCCGAGCCAGAGCTCGGCCTCGGGGCCCGAGCCGGCCGGGCGGCCGAGCGCATCGGCGATGAGCGTGCGGGACCCCCATCCGTAGTCCCGGGGGACGTTGGAGATCGGCAGCAGCATGCGGGCCCTTTCGAACGGAAGCTACAACGGTCGACGAGGGTGCGCGACAACCCCTTGGCCCACAGTAACAACGGGCTGTGAACGGCCGGTGACGCTGCCTAGGCTCGGCTTCCCCGACCCTGCGATGGAGCACACGTCATGGCCTTCGAACCCCTCGTCAGCGATTTCCTCGGCTACAGCGCCGAGCTCACGGACCTCGAGCGGGGCAAGCTCGCCGAGCTGCGCACCTGGCTCGAGGCGGAGGTCGCGCCGATCGCCGACGACTACTGGGAGCGCGCGGAGTTCCCGATGCACCTGCAGCGACCGCTCGCGGACCTCGGCATGCTCGGCCTCGGCTTCGCGGAGACCGCGGCCTTCGAGAACTCGGCCGTGTTCCGAGGCTGGTCGGCCCTCGAGATGGGTCGAGTCGATGCCGGCATCGCCACCTGGGTGGGCGTGCAGAGCGGCCTGGCGCTCGGCGCGATCGGCGTCTGCGGCTCGTCCGAGCAGCGCGCGGAGTGGCTGCCGCGGCTGGCGAGCGCCGAGGTGATCGGCGCCTTCGGGCTCACCGAGCCGCTCTCCGGCAGCGACAGCGCGCAGGGCCTGCGCACGACCGCGCGTCGCGAGGGCGACGAGTGGGTGCTGAACGGCTCGAAGCGCTGGATCGGCAACGGCACGTTCAGCGACATCACCGTCATTTGGGCGAAGAGCGAGGACGACGGGCAGGTGAAGGGCTTCATCGTGCCCACCGGCTCCCCCGGGTACGCCGCCACCAGGATCGAGCGCAAGCAGGCGCTGCGCACGGTGCAGAACGCCGACATCGTGCTCACCGACGTGCGCGTGCCCGAGTCGCTGCGGCTGCAGAACGCGAACAGCTTCAAGGACACGGCGAGTGTGCTGCGGCTCACGCGCGCGGAGGTCGCGTGGCAGGCCGTCGGCATCGCGATCGGGGCGTACGAGGCGGCGCGCGCCTACGCGACCGAGCGCATCCAGTTCGGCAAGCCGATCGCCGCCCACCAGCTGATCCAGGACCTGCTCGTCAAGAGCCTCGGCGACATCACCGCGAGCCTGGGCATGTGCGTGCAGGTCTCGAAGATGCTCGACGCCGGCGTGCAGCGCGACGAGCACTCGGCGCTGGCGAAGGCCTTCTGCACGGCGCGCATGCGCGACGTCGTCGCCCGCAGCCGCGAGATCCTCGGCGGCAACGGCATCGTGCTCGAGCACGGCGTCGCCCGGCACTTCGCCGACGCCGAGGCCATCTACTCCTACGAGGGCACCCGCGAGGTGAACACCCTCATCGTCGGACGCGCCGTCACCGGCGTCGCCGCGTTCGTGTGAGCGAGCGGATGCGCGCAGCCGCCTCCGCCGCCACGCGCGAGCGGATGCGCCCCTCCCCCGCCCCGGTACCCTGAAGCCGTGCCCCACCCCCAGCCCACCGCCACCGCGGAGCCGACCGCGGCCGCCCCGAGCCGACGCGAGCGCCTCGCCGCTGCGCTGACCTCGCACCGCGTGATCGTCGGCACCGTGCTGCTGCTGCTCGTCTTCGGCGGGCGTCCGCTGCGCAACGCATTCGGCTACCCGGCGTGGGGCGTGCTCGCGGGGCTCACCATCGTCGGCGCAGTGGCAGCGCTGGCCGTGCTGCGCCCGAGGTTCGGCATCCTGCGGGTGCCATGGGGCCTCACGCTGTTCCTCGCACTCGCTACCGCGTCGATCGCGTGGTCCGCGTATCCGAGCGCGTCGGCGGTCGGGGTGTTCGCAACCTGGGGAACCACGCTCGCCGCCGCCCTGCTGGTCGGCATGCTCAACTGGGCCGAGATGCTGCGGGCCTTCGCGCACACCCTGCGGATTCTGCTCGTCGGCAGCCTGCTCTTCGAACTCGTCGTGGCCGTCGTCATCCGGCACCCGATCCTGCCGCCGTGGATGGAGCGGCCGGACGGCGACGTACCGCTGCTGCTCTACTGGTCGCGCGCCGCGCTGTTCACCGGCGAGCGGATCCAGGGCCTCTTCGGCAACGCGACCGCGCTCGGCATGGTCGCCCTGCTCGCCGTGCTCGTCTTCGCGGTACAGCTCGCCGACAAGCGGGTCGATCGGGTCGGAGGAGTCAGCTGGCTCGTCTTCGGCTTCGTCATGCTCGCCCTCGCCGCCTCGGCCACCGTCGTCGTGATCCTCGTGGCCTGCGCCGCCGTCACCGGCATCGTGCTGATCCTGCGCCGCGTGCAGCGCAGGCGCGGGCTCGCCGCCATCGGCGTGCTCGCCGGCCTCGGGCTCGCCGTGCTCGCGGTGATCGCACTGCGCGGCCCGCTGCTCGGCCTGCTCGGCCGCAGCGGCGACCTGACCGGCCGTACGGACATCTGGCAGAGCGTGGGCGAGCTCGCCGCGCAGCGCCCGGCGTTCGGCCACGGCTGGACCAGCTTCTGGATGCCCTGGGCCACCTATCTCGAAGACCTGGTCACCGTGCACGGCGTTCGCCAGTACGAGGCGCACGGCGCATGGATGGACCTCTGGCTGCAGCTCGGCGTGGTCGGCATCGTCGTCTTCGCGATCCTCATCCTCGGCACCCTCGCCCGCGCCTGGACCGCCGCGCTCGACCGGCCGCTGCTCACCGCGACCGGCGGGACCCGGCCGTACGACGCCCTCGGGATGCTGCCGCTGCTGTTCCTCGTCGCGCTGCTCGTGCAGTCGATCGCCGAGAGCCACATGCTCTATGAGAACGGCTGGTTCCTGCTCTGCGTGCTCGTCCTGGGGCTCAAGCGGCGCACACCCGGTGACGAGCGCATCCTGCCGCTGCAGCCGGTCGCAGAGGGCCGGCGGGTTCCGTGGAGCTGAGCGCCGTGGCGAAGCACTGCGCATGACCGCCATCGTCGCTCCGCTGCTCGCCTTCGTCGGGCACGCCCGATTCGTGCAGGCGTGGGCGACCTGCGCCGTGGCGGCGATCGCGCTCTCGCACCTCGTACGGCAGCTGAGCGGATGGGCGGGCTACGTCGCTCTGCTCGGCGCGCTCCTCGCGCTCGGCGCCGCGATCGTCTGGGCGCGTCGGGATCGGATCGAGTGGAACGTCGCCCTGCCGATCTCGGTGGCGGTGCTGCTCGGTCTCAGCGCGCTCAGCGTCGTCTGGAGCCACTACCAGTGGGTCACGGTCGGCGGCGTGGCCCTGCAGGCCGGCACGGCCGCGCTGGGCCTGATCATCGCGGCGACGCGCGACCTCATCCAGATCGTCCGAGTGGTCGGCGACGTGCTGCGCGCCGCGCTCGTGCTGTCCATCGCCCTCGAGGTGCTGTCGGGCCTGCTCATCGACATGCCCATCGTGTTCCTCGGCATCCGCGGCGACCTCGCCGATGGCGGCCCGATCCAGGGAGTCTTCGGCGATCAGGCCGCCCTCTCCCTCGCTGCGACGATCGCCGCGGCCAGCTTCGCCGTCGAGCTGCGCACCCGCAGCGTCACGCGCCTCACGGGCGTGCTCTCGCTCGTGCTGGCCGGCGCGAGCCTGCTCTTCGCCTCGTCGATCGTCGCCGTCATCACCGCCGGCGCGGCCCTCGCGATCGGCTCGCTGCTCAGCGCCCTGCGCCGGGCCGCGCCGGAGACGCGCTCGATCGCGAGCGCCGCCCTACTGCTGCTCGCGGTCGTGCTCGCGCTGACCGCCTACCTCTCGCGCGCCGGCGTCCTGCTGCTCATCAACGACCACCGCGAGCTCGCCGTGCGACTGCCGGTCTGGCGCGAGGTCGTGCAGTACGCCGAGCTGCAGTCGGTGCTCGGCTGGGGCTGGACAGGACTGTGGCGCACCGACATCCCTCCCTTCCTGGCCATCGACCAGACGTTCCTGCTCGAGCAGAGCAGCGCGCGCAACGCCTTCTTCGACGTCTGGCTGCAGCTGGGGCTCGTCGGTGTCATGGCGCTCGTCGTGCTGCTCGGCCTCGCCTTCGGCCGCGGCTGGCTGCTCGCGCTGCGTCAGCGCACGATCGTGGCGCGCTGGCCGGCGGTCGTGCTCGCCGCGCTCATCGGCTTCAGCACCGTCGACAGTGGCGTGCTGGTCGGCTTCGGCTGGCTGCTGCTGGTCGTGTGCGCGGCGAAGACGTCGGGGGCGGTGAGCTGGCGGTCGCGCGCGGCGGTCGAGGCCACCCGTCGGTAGACTGACGCGATCCCCTCCCCCACCCCCCTCAGAGGACGCTGCACCGTGACGACGACACCCCCGCGCGTGGTCGCGGTCATCGCGGCATGGAACCGTCGCGACCTGCTCCGCGAGGCGCTCGAGGCCCTGCTGGCGCAGACGACCGCGCTCGCCGGCATCGTGGTGGTCGACAACGGCAGCGACGACGACTCGGCCGCGGTCGCCGCTGCGACGGCGCCGGACGCGGTGGTCGTCCGCTTCGATCGCAACACCGGCGGTGCAGGCGGGTTCGCCGCCGGCATCGCGCACGCGCTCGAGCTGCGGCCCGACTGGATCTGGGCGATGGACGACGACACGATCCCGACCCCGTCGGCGCTCGAGGCCCTGCTCGCGACGACCGCGGCGCTGCCGGAGGTCGCCGTGGCCGGCTCCCGCGTGGTCTGGACCGACGGGAGGGACCACCCGATGAACACACCGCGCCGCAAGCCCCTCGTCGGCGGCCGGGAGGCGCGCGACGCCGAGCGGGTCGGCGCGATGCCGATCCGCAGCACCTCCTTCGTCTCCATGCTGGTCCGAGCGGATGCGGTGCGCCGCCACGGCCTGCCCGTCGTCGACTACTTCCTCTGGAACGACGACTTCGAGTACTCGACCCGGCTGTTGCGCGACGCCGACGGCGTCTTCGTGCCCTCGAGCGTCGTGCTGCACAAGACCGCGAAGTTCGGCTCGACCGACGCCGATCCCGGACCGCGCTTCTACTGGGAGGTGCGCAACAAGCTCTGGATGCTGCGCGCCTCGAGCTCGCTGCGCCCCGCCGAGAAGCTGCTCTACGGCGGCTCCTCACTGCTGCGCTGGGCACGCACGGTCGCCGGCTCGAGCGACCGCCGGGCGCTGCGCGAGGCCGCCGTGCGCGGCTGGCGCGACGGCTGGCGCACCGCACCGCGACCGAACGCCGAGGCGCTCGCCGATCAGACCGCCACGGCGGCGCTCGTCGCGGCGCTGGAGCGCCGATGACCTCGCCCTTCAGTCTGCTCATGTCGGTCTACGCGGGCGACCATCCGGAGCACTTCGAGCGCGCGCTGTCGAGCTCGACTGGCGCGCAGACGGTGCCGCCCGCGCAGGTCGTGCTCGTGCAGGACGGCCCGCTCGGCGACGAGCTGGAAGCGGCCGTGCACGCTGCCGTCGCCGCCTCGCCGGTGCCGGTCGAGACCCTGCAGCTGCGCAGCAACCAGGGCCTCACCGCGGCGCTCACCGCCGGGCTCGAGCGCTGCGAGCACGACATCGTCGCCCGCATGGACGCCGACGACATCTCCCTGCCCGAGCGCTTCGCCCGGCAGCTGCCGCTGCTCGAGGACGGCCGCGACCTCGTCGGTGGCGGCATGCTCGAGTTCGCCGACGAGGGCGGCAAGGTGCTCGCGCAGCGCACCCCGCCGACCGGCGCTGAGCAGATCCGCGGCTACGCCCGCTTCCACCAGCCCTTCAGCCACCCCACCGTGGTGTTCCGCAAGAGCGCGGTGCTCGCCGCGGGCGGCTACCAGCCGATGGGGCGGATGGAGGACTACTGGCTGTTCGCCCGCATGATCGCCGGCGGCGCCGAGGTCGACAACGTCGCCGAGCCGGTCGTCATGTACCGGGTTGGCGCGGGCGCCTACTCGCGTCGCGGCGGGCGCGAGCAGTGGCGCAGCGAGATGCTGCTGCAGCGGGCGTTCCGCCGGATCGGCTTCACCTCCCGCCGCGAGTACCTGCGCAACGTCGCGGTCCGCGGCGTCTACCGCTTCGTACCCGAGCGGTTGCGCACGGCGCTGTACCGGCGATTCATCGCCCGCGGCGGGCACTGAGCCCTTCTCCGAGCTGCACGCCGTGCACGTCCGCCCGCAGGTCGCTGGCGCGGCTCGTGCCGCAGGCGCATCCGCTCGCTCATCGCCGCTCTCCGACGCGGCCTCGCGGAACCGGCGCTCAGTCGCAGGCGGTGATGCGCAGCAGCCGCGCCGTGCCGTGCTCGGCCACGACGTCGAAGCCCGGTGCGTCGGCGGCGCGGCTGATCACGGCGAACGGCTGCGCCTGCACGTCGGTGCCGCCCCAGAGCTCGCTGCCGGACTGGTAGAGGTAGTGCACGTCGAGACGATCCAGCGCCGCGCAGACCTCGGGGTCGCTGTTCGCGAGATCGAGACGGGCCATGAGCAGCTCGCGATCGGCGCCCCAGAGCCCGGTCAGGTGCGGGAAGAGCGGCTCGCGGTCCGCGAGCACCCAGGTGAGCACGGCGCCGTCCCAGGGGTCGCCGATCACCCGCTCCCCCGCCGGCACGATCGCGGGCAGCTCCCGCATGAGCGCGGCATCGTCAGCATCGACGAGTCCGCCCGAGGCGGGCACCGCGTAGGGCGCTGCCGCTGCGTCTCGCACGGCCGCCGGCCCCGCGGTGACGGCGGCCGCGACGAGCGCGACGGAGCCGAAAAGCGCGGCGACCACCCGCTGTGCTCGAGGACGCTCGCGCAGTGCATCCGCGGCACGGGCAGCGGCGAAGCCGAGCACAGGCGCGAGCAGCATGGGCAGCAGGGTGATGAGCCGGTACTTGTCCTTGTACCAGGCGCCGGTCAGCACCTTCGCCCAGTCGTCGTTCGAGCCGGCCGCGGCGGTGAAGAGCACCACGACGAGCAGTGCGCTCGCGGCGAGCCAGCGGTGCGGCCCCTTCCGCAGGAGCACCGCGATGGCTGCGGCGCAGAGCAGCGCGAGCAGCCAGGCCTGCGGTGCCGGCTGCCCAGTCGGCAGCTGTGGGCTCATCGTGACCGCCTGCAGCAGGGCGGTAGGCAGGTCGACCGTCGCCGTCGCCGGTCCGCCGTTGAGCCGATCGGCGAGCGGTCGCTCCCCGAGCCCGTAGGACCGCGCGAGGAAGAGGTAGACGGCGACCAGCCCGCCGAGCAGCAGCACGGCGGAGGCGATGATCGCCGCGACGGTGAACCGGCGGCGCCGGCCCCAGCCGAAGCGGATGAGGCGCGCGAGCACCACGATCGCGAGCGGCGCCGCGACGGCGACGAGGCTGAGCAGGGACCGCGGATGCGCCAGCCCCGCCGCCGCCAGCCACAGCAGGCCCGGCAGGAGCACCTCGCGCAGCCCTCCGCGCTCGACCGCGCGCACCAGCAGCGCGAGCCCCGCGGGCAGCAGCGCCATCGCCAGGCCGGTCGGGAAGATCGTGCCCCAGGCCAGTAGGAGACCGGGAAAGAGCGGGAAGGCGGCGGCTGTGAGCGCCGTGACGCCGAGCAGCACGCGGCGCTGCGGCAAGCGGCCGAATAGGGCGTCCGCGAGCGCCATGACGCCGGGCACCCAGATCAGGGCGCCGACGCCGACCCACACGGCGGCCTCGGCCACCGGCACGCTCGCACCCGACAGCATGGCGACCGTCGCGACGAGCGCGTGCCACCCGCCCGGGTAGAACTCGACGCCGTCGCCGCCGATGCGAGCGATCGAGTAGAGGTCGAAGGATGAGGCATCGCCCGTGGCGAGGATGGAGCTGACCACGTTGGCGTGGAACACCCCGTCGTAGCTCTGATTCGCGACGCCCCACGGCGCGGTGGCGCTGAGCCCGAACCACGCGATGGCAGCTGCGGCGATGGCCGCGGCGGCGAGCACGGGCCAGCCCCTGCGCAGCGGAGCCCGCGGCACTCCCCGACGTGATGCCACGGCGATCGCGAGCAGCACGGGGACGGCGAGCACGAGCAGCACCTGCAACGGCGCGAAATCGATGCCGGCCCACGCGAAGACCACGCCCGCTCCCGCGAGCAGCAGCACGGCGAACGGCCCGGCCAGCGCGGCCGTGCGCACGGTGCCGAGGCGCAGCACCCAGCCGAGTGCGAGGCCGGGGAGGAGCAGCACCGCCGCGGCGATGGGGAGGGCGGTCAGCACCGCAACAGCGTAGTGGAGCGGGGATGTCCGCGTTCAGATGCTCTCGATGCCAGCGGACGTACGATAGTGGGATGCTCGATGGCTCGTTCTACCTCGTCGCCGCGGCGGGTTCTCCGAACTACGGCGACGACTTCATCGCGCGAGCCTGGCTGCGTTTCCTCGCCACGGAGCATCCTCATGTACCGGTCTGGCTGGACTGCCTCGATCCGGGCGTCGCGTCGATCATGCTCGGAGCCGAGCATCCGAACGTGCACTTCACCAACACTCTCTGGGGGCTCACGCATCTCGCGGGCGGCAGCGAGCAGGAGTCGATGCGTCCGCGCATGCAGCATTTCTCACGCGAACTCGGAACACCTCGTCTCGACCTCGGCGTCGAGGCACTCCGATCGGTCAGGTCGATCCACCTGGTCGGGGGCGGCTACCTCAACGACATCTGGGTGAGAAATCTCGGCATCGTCAACGCCGTCGCCGAGCTGCATCGCGCCTTCGGCGTCCGTGTGTTCGCCACGGGTCAGGGACTGCTACCGAACGCCGCGCTGGGTTCGCCCGGCTTGGCGGATGATCTTGCTCAGTTCGAGTTCCTCGAGGCACGGGATAGCGCTGGCGCGGCGGCCTCGCATGCTCAGCTCGGCTTGGACGACGCTTTCCTCGACTTCGACGGAGCGATCGCCGAAACCGCGAAGCCTCCGCGGGCGGTGGTGCTCGTACAGGGAGATTTCATCGAGGAGGGAGCTTGGGCGGACCTCGAGGACGCGGTCCACCGTTTCGCCCGAAGCTACGCAGGCGAGGACGGCGAGGGTTTGGCGTTCCTCGAGTTCTACCCTCCGCTGGACTCCCAGCGCTGGCCGTCGATCGGTGCTCGCTATCCGCAAGCAGAATTCGTGCCGTTCCAACGACTCTGGCAGGAGGGACTTCCGATCGTGCTCGGCCAGCACTGGTTCACGACGCGATTCCATGGACATCTGCTCGCAGCGGCCAACGGCGCGAGCGGCGTGGCCGTCAGCGTGTCGACTGACTACTACGCGACGAAGCATCAGTCCCTCGTCGAGGTCGGCACCGCATGGCGCGTGCTGCCGCTCGACGACCTGGCCGAGATCACCACTGCATCAGATCCGGCGTTCCCCGACATCGCCGCCGAGTACCGGACTCGGAAGCTGACGACGGCCCGCTCCCTCTACCCGCAGCACCCTCGAGGTTCCTGGTTGCGGAGAGCTATCCGCGGAGTTCGAAAACAGCGGACGGTCTGACCGGGCGCGCTTCAGCGAACGTTGGAGTTCGGCTTCCGGATCTTCGGGTTGAACGAGATGCCTTGCAGCAGCTTTCCCGCCATCTTGCGCTGCAGGCCCCCGGCGACGCGGCCGCGACGCATGACGACGAGGACCCGTGCGCAGAACATCAGGTACTGCAGCAAGCCCTGATGGTGCAGACGGAACGAGGCCTCGTTGCGGATCCCGTAGGCGAACTTCCAGGAATTCGACGCGTTGATTTGGCCGAAATTCACACCCTTGTTGTCGCCCATGTCATGGACGACGACGCTGTCGAGGACCTGCACGCCCGGGCAGACGCCAGTGAGCCGCAGCGTGTACTCCTGGTCGTCGAACCAGATGAAGTACTCCGAGTAGGGCAGTCCATGGCGTTCGATCGACAACCTCGGGATGAGCACGGAGACGAAGGACGCGGACCGCACCATGACGTTCTGCTGGCCCTTGACCAGCAGACGGCCCCAGTCCCACGTGGGCACGGCATTGTTCATCTCGCAGATCGAGCCGTCGACGAAGTGCACGATCGAACAGCTGAAGGGAACATCCTCGCCCAGCTCCTCGACCGCCCCGTCGAATCCGTCGATGAGCTTGTCGAGCGAGGTCGGGGTCGGATAGCAGTCGTCGTCCATGATCCAGACGAAGTCGGCACCGAGCTCGTATCCACGTTCCATGCCGGTGCTGAAGCCGCCGGCACCTCCGGTATTGGTCTCGAGCCGGATGTTGACCAGCTCCAGGGAACTTCCGAGCCCAGCGAGGTACTCCTTGGTCCCGTCCGTGGAGGCGTTATCGACGATCACGAGCCACTCGGGCTGGTGCGTCTGCGCCTCGATCGAGGCGATCACCGTCTTGAGCTTCTCGAGACGGTTGAAGGTCACGACGACCGCTGCTACTGAGACCACTGGTGAAACACTCCTTCCGCCCAGGAGTTCGCACTCTCGTACTGCGAGAACTCCTGCGCGAGTTCGAATTCGCGACGCCAGGCATCCTCACGAGAGGGCTCGTCGTCGGCGAGGTTCCGGACCGCTTCGGCGGCCCGGCGGGTGAAGTCTGCCGGGCTGCGAGGCACGAGCAGGTCTTCGGGGATCAGAGTGCGCTGCGAGCCGACATCCGTCGAGACGACCGGCACGCCGTTGGCTAAGGCCTCGAACGTGGTGAGAGTGATGCCCTCGTTCTGCGAGCTCAGCACCAGCACGTCGATCTCATCGAGCGTGCGGGAGACGGGCACCTCATGTCCACGCACCTCGAGCACCGGAGCGAGTCGAAACTTGCGGATCATGCGCTCGATCACATCTTCGAGTTCGCCGTCACCATGCACGATGAATCGGTACCGATCACCGCGACGGCTGCGTCGAAGAACGTGTGCGAGTTGCAGGAAGAGATATGGCCGCTTCTGCCGGGCAAACCTACCGATGAATCCCACAGTGAAGGTGCTGTCGTCATGCCGGGGAGAAAATGTGCGCCCGGTCCCCTGCGCGGAGGTCAGACCGGCGAGCGGCGCGAGAACTATCTTCTTCGGATCGACGCCCTGCACGCTGGTCAGCCACTCGGTCAGTTGCGGGGAGATGACGTGGTGGATGTCGATGTAGTCGTCCACGATCACGCCGGACGCCGGGTAACCACCGCCCGAGTACTCCAGGATGTGAAGAGCGTCGATCACGGGCACATCGGGCTTCAGGCATCGCACGATGGGCAGGCGGTCGTACAACCACTGGTTGTGGTGCACGAAGACGCCTCGGATGTTGTAGGTGCTGAAGATGGACGTCAGCAAGCGGGAACCACCATCGGCTTCCTCCGCTTCTCCGAGCGGGTGCGTCAACGGCAGCACGACCGCCCCGTCGACTTCCGCACGTGTGATCCACGGGTGGTAGGAGAAACGGTCGGAGAGGACGATCGGCAGGAGTCCCGCTTCCTTCACCAATCTGATGGTCTCGAACGCCCAGCGTTCGGCTCCGCCCATCTCGAACCAGTGGATGCCGATCAGCACGGCCCTCGGCTTGCCCGCCGGTTCGACGGGGAGTATCGAAGACCAGCGCGGGTCGACCGGGGCGCGCTCGATACGCTGCGTCTTCAGGGCGCGCACGCGACGTTCCAGCAGTCTCTGACGGAGCGCGTCGTAGCCGAGCGGGAATCGATGCTCGGCGGCGGTGCGAAGCCTCCAGTACGGGTTCAGCTTCTCTGCGATGGGCTGGTCAGCGGCATCCCCGAGCTCACGGTTCACCACGACGACCCGATCGACCGAGCGGCGCTCATCATCGCTCCCGGGAAGCGCATCGAACTCGATACGGCCGATCTCGAACTCGAGATGGGCGGTTCCTGATCGGTGGGTGTTCGTGCCAGTGAGGACCAGGCCGAAGTTACTGGGACGCACCAGGACATGCAGGGCGACGCGGCTGCCTCGTTCGACGAGCGCGTGGAAGTTGATCGCGCCGACTACCAGCCGTCGCTGGCGAGGACTGAGCGGACGTGTGGCGTCCGCGAAAGAATCCGGCAGCGGGACGACGCTCGGGTCAGTTCCACTCATCGGCGCAGCGCTCCTCGGTTCAGCTCCCTCATGCCTGACCGCGCAACCATGACACCGCCTCATCGATCTGGCCGTCGAAAGTCTTCACACCCCGCTGCAGAACGATGCCTCTGTCGCAGATCCTCGAGACGAGATCGAGATCGTGGCTGACGACGATCAGCGTCTTCCCCATCTCCGAGAACTGCTTGATACGCGCGATGCACTTGCGCTGGAACGGTTCGTCGCCGACCGCGAGGATCTCGTCGATCAGGAAGATGTCGGGGTCCGTGTGGACCGCGACCGCGAACGCCAGCCGCAGGTACATGCCCGACGAGTAGAACTTGACCTCGGTGTCGATGAACTCACCGATCTCGGCGAAGTCGATGATCGATTCGAACTTCTCATCGATCTCCTTCTCAGACATGCCGAGAATCGCGCCGTTCAGGTAGACGTTCTCGCGCCCGGTGAGGTCATGATGGAAACCCGCTCCGACCTCGATCAGTCCTGCGAGACGACCCTTCGTACGAATGCGCCCGGAATCAGGAGTGAGCACCCCGGAGATCATCTTCAGCATCGTCGACTTACCGGATCCGTTGAAGCCGAGAAGAGCGAGCGTCTCGCCCTCACGGACCTCGAAGGAGACGTCGTTCGAGGCGAGGAAACTCTCAGTACCGACACCGCGTCGTTTCGTGAGCAACCAGACAGCCAGTTCCTTCAGCTCGCGGGTCTTCCGCAAGGTGAATCGCTTCACGACGTGCTCCGCCGAGATGGCGACGGCTCCGGTGTTCGTTGACATCACAGCTCCTGCGCGAATCGCTTGCTGACCTTCGTGAAGACCAGCTGTCCGACGACGAAGACCGCGATGCAGGTTGCGGCCGTGATCGAAAGCCATTGCGCGAGGGGCTGGCCCGCGAGCTCGACGCCATGGGAGACGGTGGGAGCCCAGAACCCCCGGTGGAACAGCTCGACGATCACGACAAGCGGGTTCGCCTGGTAGAACGCGAAAGCCGTCTCCCCCAGCGTGTCACGCACGAGCACGGCGGTGTAGAGCACTGGCGCCGACCAGGTGATGACCATGTTGATGAGGTCGACGAAGTTTTCCGCATCGCGGAAGATCACGTTGAGCGCTCCGAAGAGGAGTCCCAGTCCGATGCTGAGCACGAGCAGCAGCACGAAGCCGATGAACACCATCAGGATGCCCGTCGGGTCCCAACGCCAACCGAAGAACGGCATAGCCACGCACAGCACGACGACCTGCGGTAGGAAGTGCACGGCACTGACGTAAACCGAGGCGACCGGGAAAAGCTCGCGCGGCAGGTAGATCTTCTTGATCAGTGCCGCGTTGTCGATGATCGAGCGGGTCGCGTTCCGCACCGCCTCAGTGAAGAAGTTCATCACGATGATGCCGGAGAACAGGTATACGGCGAAGTTATCCATCGTCTCGTTCAGACCAAGGAACATGCCGATCGCTACGAAGTAGACAGCGAACTGCACCGCAGGCTTGACATAGGACCAGAGTAGTCCGAGGACAGAACGGCGGTAGCGGACCTTCAACTCCTTGCGAACGAGCAGCTGCAGCAGGTAGCGGTGCCGGAAGACTCCGAAGAGGCCCCTCCCTTGTCCGCTGGGGTCGAAGTCCGTGAGGACGGCGTTAGCCATGGATCTCCGTCAGTCGTCTCGGGTCGTCGACCGGGTCAGGCGCTCTCGCCGCGGAAGTGCGGCACGAGCGTGTTCTCGAAGAGGCCGAGCGCGGAGGCGATGGCCATGTGCATGTCGAGGTACTGGTATGTGCCGAGGCGACCGCCGAAGTGCACGTCCTGTTCGCCCTTGGCCAGCTCGCGGTAGGCGAGCAGTCGCTCGCGGTCCTGCGCGGTGTTGACGGGGTAGTAGGGCTCGTCACCTTCCTCCGCGAAGCGCGAGTACTCGCGCATGATGACCGTCTTGTCCTTGGGGTAGCGGTCGGCGCGCTCGGGGTGGAAGTGCTTGAACTCGTGGATGCGCGTGTAGTCCTTGTCCGCGTCCGGGTAGTTCATCACCGGCGTGCCCTGGAAGTCCTCGATGGGTAGGACCTCCTCCTCGAAGTCGAGGGTGCGCCAGGAGAGCTTACCCTCGGCGAAGTCGAAGTAGCGGTCCACCGGTCCCGTGTACACGACCGGGGTGGTGCCGACCACCTTGGACTTCGAGAACTCGTGCGAGTCGTCGAAGAAGTCGGTCTCGAGGCGCACATCGATGTTCGGATGGTCGGCCATCTTCTCGAGCCACGCGGTGTAGCCGTCGACCGGCAGGCCTTCGTAGGTGTCGTTGAAGTAGCGGCTGTCGTAGTTGTAGCGCACGGGCAGGCGGCTGATGATCGACGCCGGCAGGTCCTTCGCGTCCGTCTGCCACTGCTTCGCGGTGTAGTCGCGGATGAAGGCCTCGTAGAGCGGACGACCGATGAGCTGGATGCCCTTGTCGTTGAGGTTCTGCGGGTCCTGGCCGGCGAGCTCGGCGGACTGCTCCTTGATGACTTCGCGGGCCTCGCCCGGCGTGTAAGCCGCGCGGAAGAACTGGTTGATGGTGCCGAGGTTGATCGGCATCGGGTACACCTCGCCGTTGTGCGTGGTGAAGACGCGGTGCACGTAGGGAGTGAACGCGGTGAAGCGGTTCACGTACTCCCAGACCTTCTCGTTGGAGGTGTGGAACAGGTGCGCGCCGTAGCGGTGCACCTCGATGCCGGTCTCCGGCTCCGCCTCGCTGTAGGCGTTGCCACCGATGTGGTTGCGGCGGTCGATCACGAGCACCTTGAGGTCGAGCTCGGTAGCGCAGCGCTCCGCGATGGTCAGGCCGTAGAAGCCGGAACCGACGACGATGAGGTCATAGGACACGCAGGGATGCTCCGTTTCGACTTGGCAGACAACCGGTCCAGGGTACTCCACCGGCAGCAAGGCCGCCGACGTCGTCCGTTCCAGGCGACGACGTCGCACACCCGGCTAGGAGCCTGAGTGACTGCCGACAAAACGCTCCATGCTCATCGCAGTGAACGTCGAGTGGATGCCCGCGGCGAGCGTCGTGTCGACATGACGCCGGAGATGGGGCATGACTGTCGAACGGACGCGGAGATCCGGCGCTTGGCCCTCGCCGCTTGCGCTGCCGATGACGATCATCGGCGACCTTCGACGGACGCGACGGATCTCGCCGATGAGTTCGCCGATGGACACGGCGTTCTCCGATCCAATGATCTTTGTGACGGTAGTCCCCGCCGCGCGCTGTGCGACTTCCCTCACGCCTTCGACCACGATCGCCGCGCAGTCGTCCTCGAAGATGTAATCGCGGATCGTGTCCATTGAGACGAAGATCGAGGCCGGCTCCTGTGTGAGATAGGTCTTGCAGATGACCGAGATCAAACCTTGACCCTTGGCGAGATTCTGTCCGGGTCCATACAGATTGGTGATCCGCCCGACCAGAACACGAATCCCCCCGCGTTCGGCGCTGCGGCCGATGAGTCGCTCCATCCGGAGCTTCGCGTCCCCGTAAGCCGAGATCGGGGCTGGAGTCGACGCTTCGCTGTAAGGGGGAGTCGGGTTCCCCCCATAGACACCGCCGACCGACGAGGCTAGGAAGAAGGTGAGCTGATGCCTGAACTCTTCAGGCAGGGCTTCGATGGCATCGAGGAACCTTTGGAACACGGCCACCTCGGTGTTCAGACGGTCTGCTCCCGTCGAGGTCACGCCGCTCCCCGCGCACCAGAAGATGCGCTTACTCTCAGCCGGCCCGTTCGCGAAACGTAAGGCAGCCTCGCTCAACTGCGCGGAGGTGATTTCTGGCAGAGACCAGTCGAGCGGCTGGTGGAAGACTTCACCACCGAGCCTACGGACCACAGCCCTGCCGAGAAGTCCTCTCCCAATGACCCAATCAGCCGTCGACATGGCCCGGTCTCGAGCCCGCGCCGAGCGGCCCTGTAGCGGGGTCCCTCACGATCAGGTACGGAGGACGACCCATTGCCATGTTCACGGCCATACCGACGTACTCGGCGACGATGCCGAGGGAGACGAGGATCGCTCCGACGCCCAGCGAGAGCAGCACCATCTGCGATGTCCAGCCCTCCGGAACACCTCCGGAGACGAGTCGGGCTACAACTAGGTAGATGGCGAACGTCACTCCTCCGACGGCGAAAAGGGCGCCGAGCGCAGTGACGAGTCGAAGACCTCGGGTGCCGGTGGAGAGCACCATGCGCCAGAAATGCGCAAGTAGTTTGCGATACGAGTAACCTGACGGCCGGTCACCCTCTTCCCGGACCCGCACGGGCGCAGTGATCGAGCGGTTGGCCACCCAGGAGAGCGCGACGTCCAGGTACACCCCCGGTCCGCTGTATGCCGCGACACTTCGGCCGATCTCGCCGAGGATCAGTCGATAGCTGTTGAACTCGGCAGCGTTCGCGCTACCGAACACGCTGCGGAGCAGCATCTTGGCGGAGCGTGACGCAACGTTGCGCAGCGCTCCATGGGGCGGCGGGTTGAGCGGTTTGCCGTAGACGATGGCGGCATCGGCGTCGATGGCCGCATCGACGAGTGCACCGAAGTACGACGGGTCCTGCTGTCCGTCTTCGTCCATCGTCACGATCCAGTCTCCGCCGGAACTCGCCATCCCGGCGAGGGTCGCGGCGTGCTGCCCGAAGTTCTTACTGAGCCATACCAGCTTCACCCAAGGCAGCTCAGCAGCCAGTTGACGCATGACGACGTCCGAGCGGTCCGGGCCTCGGTCGTGGGCGAGCACCACCTGGTGCACGACGAGCTGTCGGCCGCCCGGCGTCGAGAATTCCCTCGTGTACGGCTCGAGCTCCTCCAGCACAGCACGCAAAGTGCGCTCGCCCTGGTAGACCGGGATCACGACGGAGATGGTCTGGCATTCGGCCGTGCCGGGCTCCGTACTGCTCACCGATACCTCCGGTCTTCTGCGCGATGATGCATCGCCGCGGGGTCCGCTGTCCAGCGAGGCCAGCGGGCGTCTTTCCGACCGGCTCAGCCTACTAGCGCCAGCGGCCGTCTCCATCCACCGAATCGCTTGCCCCCGCTCGAGCGCGGCGGTGGCGAGAACTACTCGCTCGCCCGTCGCCTACTTATCGTGCCCTATCCTCGAACGCGTCGTGCCGACAGACGCGGCACTGAGGAATGAATGGACTACCTGCGCTCGTGACCGAGAACCCAAATGACGAGGGCGTGAATTCCGCGGCCGGGATGAGCGGGCCGGACGGACCGCTCTTCCGCCTGATCAAGGATCGACGGGTCGCCTTCATCTTGGTCGGCGCTGTGAACACGGGCATCGGCTTCATCTGGTTCGTCTTCTTCTCCATGCTCTACCGACAGTGGTGGCCGGACGAGGCATGGACGGTCTTCGCGGTCATCGCGAGCGCGCAGGTGACGAGCACGATCTCAGCGTTCTTCCTGTACCGCCACGTGGTCTTCCGCGTACGCGGCCATTTCTGGCTCGACCTGGGACGATTTCAGCTCGTCTACCTCGGGGCGTTCCTGCTCAACCTGCTCGTCGTGCCGGCCATGAAGCTTTGGCTCGGGCTCGACGAAATATTCGCGCAGTTCCTATTCACCGCGGTCATCGCAATCATGAGCTGGTTCGGGCACAGCAAGTTCTCGTTCCGGAGGAAGGAGGAAGGATGAGCAACCCGCTCGTCTCCGTCGTCGTCCCGAGCTATCAGCAGGTCGATTACATAGAGGAGACGGTTCGCTCCGTCCTCGAGGAACAAAACCTCGCCCTCGAGCTCATCGTGAGCGATCATTCGTCGACGGACGGCACATGGGATCGGCTGCAGCAATTCGCCCGAGACTCTCGCGTACGCCTGCTGCAGACTCCGACCGGTGGCGGTGCTGCCGCCAACTGGGCCGCCGTAACCGCAGAGGCATCAGGCGAGTACATCAAGCTCCTCCCCGGTGACGACACGGTACGACCCGGCTCTCTGGCCCGACAGGCTGCAATCATGCAAGCGGATTCGTCGATTGCCATGGTCGCTGGGCGGCGGGATATTGTCGACGCGCGCTCTAGGATCGTTACTCGTCGGCGCGGACTTCAGGGTTTGGAATCGAGGCTTTCCGGCGCTGAGGCAGTGCGGCGAGCTGTGCGATCGGGAACGAATCCGTTCGGGGAACCGGGGGCGGTGCTCATCCGTCGTTCAGCCCTCGAGGCCGCTGGCGGCTGGGCGAGCGACTGGTCCTACGCGATCGATGTTGCGACCTATTTCAACATCCTCGAGCACGGAGACTTCGCGGCGGACCAAGAAGTTGCATCGACGTTCAGGATCAGCGCTTCGCAATGGAGCGTCGCGTTGGTTCGAGCTCAATCCTCGGAGATCGCTGAGCTGTTCCGAACCGCGACAGCCCGGCACTCGGGTATCCGCGATGCAGACGTCGCGCTCGGAACTCGGCGTGCGCACCGCATGGCGTTACAACGTCGTCTCGTCTACCTCCTCATGAAGGGACGCATGCAGTGAACGCTTCCAGTTCGGCTGGCGAAGGGTCCGTTACTCGCCGCAGCATCTCGTACGTGATGCCGATCTATAACGAAGAAGGGAACATTCCGAAGCTCTACGAGCGCCTCAACTCGGTGACGGCCGCGCTCGCGCAGCGGTACGACTTCGAGTTCGTCTTCGTCGATGACGGCAGCAGGGACCGATCACTTGAACTGCTACTCGCGTTGCGGGAGGAAGACGATCGAGTTTCCGTCTACTCCTTCGCGCGGAACTACGGGCACCAGGTCGCAGTGACCGCGGGGATCGATGTTGCAGACGCTGATGCTGTGATCGTCATGGACAGCGACCTCCAGGACCCCCCGGAGGTGAGCCTGGACCTCATAGCCCGGTGGGAGACGGGAGTGGATGTTGCCTACGCTCAGCGCCGCACTCGCGAGGACGGAGCCTTCAAGCGAGCTTCGGCCCACGGCTACTACTGGATGCTCAGCAAGCTTGCGCACACTGAGATCCCGAGGAACACCGGGGATTTCCGGCTCATGGACCGCCGAGTGGTCGAAGAGTTGCGCCGCTACCCGGAGCGCAATCGATTCATCCGGGGCCTGGTCGCAGGTATCGGCTTTCGCCAGGAGGCGGTGCTCTTCGATCGAGACGCTCGTCACGCCGGCGAGACCGGATACCCGTTGCGGAAGATGATCAAGCTCGCGAGCGACGGCATCATCGGGTTCTCCTCCGCCCCGCTGCGTCTGATCAGCGGCGTCGGAGTGACGCTTGCGCTGCTCGCTCTCGTCTGGACGCTGTTCCTCATCGTCGCGCGGTTGGTGAATCCGGCATCCGTGATCGATGGGTGGACTTATCTCGCTGCCGCGATGTTCCTGCTCGGCGGCATCCAGCTGATGATGCTCGGCGTGCTCGGCAGCTACATCGGACGCATCTACGAAGAGGTCCAGGGGCGCCCGCTGTACGCGTTCGCAGTTCGTGAGGCTGCTCGCCGTCGCTGACGATCGAGACGACGCTTTCCCGATCATCCACCGAGGCGGCGCTCGACTCGGTCGGCGCGCCTTCCTCCGCGCACGACCGAAGCGGCTGCGAGAAGATCAGCCGGCGATCGGCGACCCCTTCGGCATGGTGTCAATGATGGAGGCCGGCGAAAGGGTGATCGCGGGGAGCGCTCCGCCCCCAAGTCGGAGCAGAGTTGCGAAGTCGGTGACGTGCCTCAGCGCACCGCTCTGTGCGAGATATATCTCGCCTCTACCCTCGCCCTGCAGGAACACTTGGGCGAGCGGGGAAAAGCTGGTGCGCGTCAGTGCGGCGCAAGTGCGCTCCTCCAGAACTGATATCGAGAACCCAGCTGCTGCCGCCGACGACACAGGGCGCAGAGTGCCGGCCGAAGCTACAAGGGTCTGGTCACCGCACGAGACGAAGAGAGAAACGGCGCCGTCCGAGCGATACTGCCGCAAGGCGGAATCCGGAACCGTTACGAACGAACGTGACATGCCCCACGCACCCGCGTAATCGAATGATGGCAGATGCAAGAGGCGCCCGTCCCAGGTGGCCAGGTACACCGCGGCCCCGGTCGCAGACTTCACCAGCGTCGCCGGAGCGAACAACGTGCGTCCGATCGGGTAGCGGGCGAAGGCTGCCGCGGGCATGATCGTCACTGCACCCCCATCCACGCCGTTATTGGCCGCCCGCATCGCGGCGGGATTGTGAATCGGTAGCAGCTGCCCGTTCTCAATGAGGTAGACGGTCGGGCCGCTACCGGAGCTGACGAACCGTCCTACTTCGGCGACAGCGGGGATTCGGGCGAAGTGCACGGTCGAGAGCGCAGTCTCCGCGCCGCACGAACCTCCCCAAGCTGCTACCTCGGCGCAGGAGTCAAAGCGAGCCCGCGTGCCATTCTGAAAGAGGGCGATCTCACCCGTGCTCGCATCACGCAGGTATGGACCTGCCACGCCGCCATCTGCGAACCGATCGACATAGGCTCTGCTGACTGTCAACGCCGGGCCGAGGACCGCGATGAACTGCTGGTAGTTGGCTAACGTCAAGTGCGCTCGACGGCCCCCTGAGATCAGATAGAAATCGTCGCCGGCCCGAGCGATCGCCGGAGATACGTCCTCGTTCGAGAGATCAGCGCCCTTTCGCTGCATCGCCACGACCCCCGGCTCGACCGTTACGACCCGCGGTCGCGGTCCGTCAAGTGCATACAGAGCGGCCATAGAAGGCACTCGACGCAAGGTTCCCGCGCTAGCCAAATAGATCTCGCCGAGTCCTGCGCCCTTCACGAAGACGCGGTCCGCCGGCTGATCACCGCTGAGATTCAGCCGACTGCAAGCACCATCGTCGAGTCGCGTGACATCGAATCCATCGACCGAGGCAGCGGTGACAGGAATTAGCGTCCCCCCCGAGCCGATATAGCGCACACCACCGCACTCCACCAACATGCCGAGAGTGCCGGAACGCTGGTAACCCGCGAGCGCCGAGCCCGGGACGTTGAGAGCAGTGGAACTCGAAATCCCGAGCCCATTCGTCACGTCATATGTCGGTATGTAGATGAGGCGGTTGTCCCAGGTCGGCAGGTAGACGCGGTCTTCGCCCGCCGGCCGGATCAATTTGTCCGTCGCGAACTTCGTTTCGGCGATCGGATAACGTGCGAAGACCGACGGCGTCATCTTGACGGATGTGGGGTTCGCGCCGGCTGCTACGGAAAGTAATGCATCCCAGTTGTACAGCGGATGCATCCGCCCGTCCCGGAACCAGTAAACCGTTCCAGCCGTTCCGTTGCGCACCAGCTGGCCGACCTCGACGCTAGCCGGTATCGCTTCGTAGTGCGCGGCGGCGATCACCGTGCTGTTGGAGCATGACCCCCCCCAGGACGCGAGTTCCGCGCACGATTCGAAGCGGTGCCTCCTACCGTCCTGGATCAGAGAGATATCGCCGGTCGAACTGTTCCTGACGAAGAGCGAGGCGTCGCCGGCATCCGCGTGCAGATTCAGATACTGCCTGCTCACCGATACCGGCCAACCGAAGACCTTGTAGAACTCGGGCCAGCTCTCAGCGGTCAAATGGATCCGCGTACCGCCAGTGAGGAAGTAGATGTCGGCGCCGACCGAAACCATTGCAGTGACGCTGGACTGCGTCGACCCGAACCAGTCGGTGAAGTAGTTATAGAAGTTGCGGTTTCCGTACGCGGAGCAACCGTCACCTGTTCCCCACCCGGCAGCCAAGGAGGCCGCGTTCGGCTGATAAGGCGTGTAGATGTACAGATTGCGAGTAGCCTGATTAGCGATTCGAACTGGAGACGAACCGCAAGGGTTACTGCCGTCCTTATTCGGGGGGAAGAAAAGAATGTTCGAGACCTGCCCGACTGGGTATGCCTTGAAGAGGGACGAGTCACCGTAGCGGACGAACTGACGTGCCGCATAGTAGACCTGCACGTGGAAGCCAGCAAAGTTCGGATCGCACTGGCCACCGGCATTATCGGGACAGCCGTACCCCATGGCCCGTTGATACGTGACTGGCGTTTGCCGCTGTGTGACGAGGCTTTGCTCCTTCTGCAGGGTGACGAGGAGGACCTGCGGGCTGATGCCGCAGGCTTGAGCCGACAACCAGATCATCCGCGCCGCGGACTCGGTGCCCGAGGAGTTGTACCCGCTGCAGTATCGGTCGCCGGGGAAGCTGTAGGTTCCCTGGCTGTAGTCCTTCATGCAGGTCGCCGCCGCAGTAGAGGTGCAGCTGGCCCCCTTTTGACGGATGAAGTTGGCGATCTCGGCTTCCGACATCGCGTTCTGGTTGTAGAAGACCGGATCGCTGATGATGTTGCTCGGGTCGAATCCAGCGAGGGATGCGGTAGCGATGGAAGCGGTTTCAGTCCTGGGAGCGTCGTCAGCACCCTGATCGATCAGGGTGTGCTCGGCGGAGTCGGCAGCCCTTGCCTCCTCGGTTGGGACTGTCAAAAGAGTGAACGTAATTATCCCGACACCGGCCGCAGCGATCAGCGCGATAGCCCTGTCTCGCAGCCGATGTGAAGCCCGTCCCGATGTCTTCCACATGAGGTCCAGTGTGACAGACAGCGCGCGGAACGGGCAGAACCTCTGCCTGAGGCTTGAACAGCTCAGTCGACGAGACGCCAGAGCTCGATGTTGTCGGCGCCGTATCCGTACTCGCCGACGAGTTCGGGGGCGAAGTCGTCGAAGTCAAGGCGAACCGAGCATGTCGAGTCAATGAGTAGCCAGGTGGCGTCAGCGTCCTCCACTGCTGCCTGCTCGATGGTGCCTTCATTACGCTGGTCGAGCAGCTCTTGCACCTCGCCGACCGATGCTGGCCAGGACATGCCGAGGAAGTAGTGCGCGATCGGTCCCGGCGAGAGCACCTTCGTCGTGAGGGGGGAGACGCAGCTGTCGGTGAGGATTAGGCCCGGTGCGCTGGCCGAAGCGGCGTCCGCGGCCGCGGAGATCGCCCGTTCACGGTCGGCGCCTGGGTCCCAAGTCGCCGCAATACCCGCATCCTGATCGAACGCGACGACGTCGGCTAGCGAGACCAGATAGATCACTCCGGTCATCGCGGCCAATGCGACTACCCGGCCTCTACCCGCACGACGATGAGATTCGCCCTGTGGGTGGATAGCCTCGCCGTCACCGCGTCCGCTCGGCTTCCGGCGTGGCAGAACCCTGGCCAGAACAAGGGCGCCGACGACAGTCGCGATGAAGGTGCAGTTGATCCAGAAGCGGTAAGGCTCCGCCTGAGCTCCCCACTGGTCATTCAGCGCGAGGTAAGGCACGGCTGCGACTGCCCCGGCAGCTGCCGACACCGAAAGCCGATCCTTCGCGCGCACTGCGATGGTGATGATGAGCGCCATCACCGCAATGAACGGCAACGAAGCGATGAGAGTCCCGGGATGCACAACGTCCAGATCGACGTTGGAGCCCGTGCGATAGCTCAGGAACGGGTCACCGCGTACCACGCCGCTGACAGTCCAGACGATGGGCGGCAGCGCGGCGACGGCCATGACTCCGCCGTAGAGCAATAGCCAGCCTCGAGAGATAATGATCCCGCGGATCAATCCGGGAACGAGCGGCAGCAATCCGAATACAAGCGTCGCAAGCTGTCCAACAGCGCTCGAGACCAGGGGACCGAACGCGATGACAGCTATGAAACCCGCTCCCGAGAGAGCTGTCCAGATCCATCGCGAACGTGAGAGGAAAACGCCTGCAAGGATCGCCGCGACAAGGTAGACGCCGGTCAGGAAGCTGTAGGTCTGGAAACCGGACAGCGCGCCGAGTGCTGCACTGGCGACAAGGCTGACCGACACGCGCGCCCACCGTGGCGCAGGTCGCGCCCAGACGAGGGCTATCGCGCACAGCACCACGATGATGATGCTGAGCGCCGACGTCTCGGCGTTGTTTGAGAACAGCACGCCATAGGGTCCCCAGAGCACTGCATGACTGTCCAGCGACCTGAACCAGCTGCCTCCATTCGTCACCACCGAGAGCGTGCCGATGAGGAACGGTGCGGGCGCCAGCATGCCGAGCCACCATCGGCTTGAGAGCACGCCGATCGCGACAGCGAGGGTGGCGACTGCCGTGACCTGCAGGCCGATCGAGACGAGATTCCATGCAGTGATCGGCTGCAGGTCCAGGGCGCGTGCTATCAGCCCTACGAGCAGGTAGTAGTTACGCGGATAATAATTGACGCCCGTGAGCGTCATCGGCTCGACTGGACGCAGGTCACCTTCGGCCGTGTTGGCCACGATCGTGAGGTACCCCAGCTGGTCATACCAGTACGCAGTCCGCAGGCTCTGGAAGGGGCCCGGCGCCGAGAACAGAATGGGACGAAGAAGAACGACACTGTAGATCGTGACTGACACGAACACAGCTGTTGCATGCGCCGCGATCTGCAACCAGGGCCGCCGATCCTGATGAGGACGTAGCGAATCTCGGTTTAGCATCGGAATCCTTCTGCGGGGGTGGACCAAAGTCGACTGGGACGGGGCAAGGCCCCGCAGGCGATCACAAGCGACGGCGACGGACGCGGCTGAGCACCGTCCAGCCCAAGGCGAGCAGCACCGCCAAGACTGCTGCGCTGATCTCAAGCGTCCATCCCGGCGGTAGGAACTCGACCGTGACCGTGCGACCGACCGAGTCGCCGAGATCGACGGTCAGCAAGAACCCCTCTCGCGGCTCAGCGAAAGTGGCACCATCGACGCTGTACCCGGGATACGGCAGACGGCTTAGGACGACCTCGGGATCGTCGGCATCGACGGCGTCGACGGTGAAGCTCACGCCGGTGGAAGTCACCGTGATGTCGGAGAGGACGGTCCCATCGGGCGAGGCGCCGATCCCACCGGCCACAGGAACCGGGGAAGCACGCTGATAAAGCCATGTGTACTCACGGGATTCAAAGGACCACCCTTCCGGCGCCGCCGGAGCGGATTCGAACGCCGAGCGCACGACGACGACCGTATTGATGCCCATGATGTCCGCTAATGGCATCCCGGTGCCGCGTACATCGCGGAAGAGACCGCGGAAGGCCTCGGGACAGGTGTCGCCTCGGACCGACTGGCAGAGTCGTTCCCCCAGCGCTGTGAACGGCAGGACCGTATAAGCGCTTGGGGAGATGCGTCCGTTGACATACCAGAGGTTCGCCTGGAGGACCTCGCCCCACGCCTCCGGCTCGTTCTGCAGCGCGAGCGTGTCACCCACGACGATGAGGCCGTCTTCGGCCTCGGGCAGCACCGACTGGATCGCGTCTCGGGAGGACGGGACTCGGAAATTGCTGGTGGGGCTGTTTGGGGACGCGGCGAGCTGGGGCAGCGATGTGAGCACCGTGACCACCAACGCCGCGATCGCGATGGTCCTGGTCCGCTGCGCCGGCGCGATCCGGCGCCGGTTCAGGAGGACCAGCGCTCCGAGCGCTGCAAGCTGGATGACGACAGAGACCGACGCCCAGAGCGAGGAACCCGGGTTCTGCGACCATGCGAACCACCACCCGGCCAGGATGATCGTGAGCACAGCGGTCAGGCCACGGCGCTCGAAGCGAGCTGCCCCGGCCCGGGTGGCGAGAACGGCGAACAGTACCAACACCCCAAGCGAGACGTACGGCATGAAGCGAATCGGATAACGCAACGGACCGAGCACGCTCGGGCCGATCACGATCGCGACGATGAGCGCACCGAAGACGAGCACGGGGCCCAGTCCCGTGAGGCGCTCGCGTCGTCGTGTGCCGGCGAGCAAGAGGGCGGCGAAGGGCAGGAACCAGGCGATGTACTGCAGCGGCGACGGGCTGAAATCCCCCCAGTAGCCGCTGATGCTCGGCAACGCGCCGGCGACTCCCGCCGTGGCGAGATCACTGAGGTCGAGGCCGAGGAAGAGGTCGTTGCCGATGCCCGCTTCAGAACGGGAGGTGACCGAAGCGGTCAGCACCCCGGGCAGGTAGAAGAACACTGTGAGCAGCGCTGCGATCGTCCCTGCGGACAGAACCCGGCTGATCGCGGCTCGGCCTCGAGCCATCGCCAGCTCCGCGACGAAGACCGCGACCAACGCGATCGTGCCCGAGACGTACCCGGTGCTGATGAGGAGATAAGACGCGGCGAAGAAGACGAGCGGATGCGCACCATCGATCACTCGACGCAACGACCACCACGCCCATGGCAGCAATGCTGCGCAGGTGAATCCGGTCGTCCAGCTCGGCGCATCGAGATAGAGCGTGAACCCGGCTGCCGGAGCGGCGGCGGCGGCGAGGGCGGCCCAAGGCGCCGAAGCCCCGAACTGACGCGCGAGAGCGAAGACGCCGCCAACCATGATCACGAGCACCAGCAACTTGACCACGGTGGCGACGATCACCCCGTTGGGCACGAGCACAGCGACAAGTCCGAAGATCATGGAGAGCGGATTCAGCAGCCCCCATTGCCCCTCTGCGAGGTAGTTGCCCGCTTGCCATGCCTGCGGCTCGATGATGGTCCAGCTGCCGTCCACCAGCATCCGGCCGAGTTGGTACCACTGCCCGTAGCTTCCGTTCTGGGTGTCGTCCCAGAAGAGGTATCGGGGCAGGGAGAGCAGCCTTATGGCGACGACGATCGCCGCGGTCCCCAACGCTCCGGCGAACCAGAGCAGATCGCTCCTGCGGCTCGACACCTCCGCTGCATCGGACCGTACGGTAGTCGCGGAGGTCACAGGCGGGAGCACTCGGCGATGCTACCAGCGGGTCGCAGTAGAGTCGTCTCTTCATCAGCCACCCGCCGAGGAGAATCTCATCGCATGACTACGCTCCGGGTCGTCCTCGACCAGGTCATCGCACCTGGGGCCGGCGAGCCGACGCGTTACGCTCTTCAGCTCGCGCGAGAGCTGGTCGCATCTGCCCCGCAGGATGTCGTCATCGAAGGCCTCATCGCCTCGTCCCGGGAGGCGGAGTACGCCCGCGTGCGCGCGCTCGTGCCGGGTCTGGCTGGACTCCGCAAGTCCGCATTCGACGCTGGCGCTCGTCGATCGCTCTGGCGCCGAGGGCTCGCTCTCCCGCGCGGCGGGATGACGCATGCTCCCGACCTCCTCGCACCGATGGGCAGGCGCGACCGTACCGAGCCGATCGGGGTGCAGACGGTCGTCACGGTGCACGACACCCTGGCTTGGACTGCGCCCGAGAGGCTGCCCAAGGGGGAAGCGGCCTGGCGTCGAGGGATGCTCGCGCGAGCAGAGCGGTACGCGGATGCCGTCGTCGTACCCAACCACGCCGTCGCCGACAGTCTGGCGCGGATCGGAGGTTTCGGGGATCGTGTGCGCGTCATACCCGCCGGAGCGAGCTCGGATCTGACCGTGCCGGCGGACGCCGGGGCCCGGGCCGTGGCGCTAGGACTGCCCGAGAGATACCTCCTCGCCTGGAGCGACGGTGCGTCGCATCGTGCGCTGCTGCCCCTTCTCAGGTCGCTCGACCGCACGGACGGGCCGACTGCGCCGCTGGTCATCCTCGGCCCCGCAGAGGTCGCCGACGTGGTATCGGAATCCCGTCTCGATCCCAGCAGGGTGACCATCCTCGATCCCGTCGAATCGGCCGATCGGGCCACGGTGCTCGGCCGGGCGGCAGTACTGGTGCATCCCGGCCCCGCAGAGGGCTTCGGGTTGCAGCTGATCGATGCGATGCGAGCGGGCGTCCCCGTCGTCCATCCCGACGATCCCTCCCTCGAGGAGCTCACCGCGGGCGCCGCACTCGTGGTGTCGCGCTCGGACATCGCGGGCTACACAGCCTCCCTCGGTCAGCATCTGGACGCGCTCCTGGACGACCGTCAGACGCTCGATCGACTGAGCGTCGCAGGTCGGGACCGCGCCGGCCTGTTCACCTGGCGCGATAGCGCCGAGAAGATCTGGCAGCTTCACGCGGACCTCTGACATCGGCTGCCAAGCCGCTCGCAGCTCGCCTCTCGACCCTTCACGCCATCACCCACGGAGCCTCGATGAGCACGACCACACCCGACTCGACCATGCGCGCGCGAAGCGACTCCAGGAACAGCCGTCGTGCCGATGTGCAAGGACTGCGGACGATCGCCGCGCTACTCGTCGCGATCTACCACATCTGGACTCACCGGATCTCAGGCGCCGTCGACATCTTCTTCGTCGTCTCCGCCTTCGTGATGACCTTGTCACTGCTGCGCGGGCTGGACGCTGACCGCTCCGTACATCTCCTCCGTTACTATCGCTCGCTGTTCGTGCGGATGGTCCCGACGATGCTCGTCGTCATCGTAGGAACACTCATCGCGGCCCTCGCGCTGCTGCCGATGAGCGATTGGACGGCGCTCGGGCAGGATGCGCGCGCCGCGGCGGGCCTCTTCATCAATTGGCATTTCGCGATCGAGAGCGTCAGCTATCTCGGCGCGGAAGCAAGTTCGAGCCCGTTCCAACATCTCTGGGCCATGGCCGTGCAGGTGCAGCTTCAGGTCGTGCTGCCGCTGGTGGCTGTTCTCGCTGTGGCCGTCGGGCGTGTGCTCGGCTGGTCCGCGCGTCCGGTCATGGCGATCGCCCTCATGATCATCGCGATCGCTTCGTTCGTCTACGCACTGCGGCAGAACGCTGTGCAGCCGGACTTCGCCTACTTCGATACGGCGGCGCGCGGTTGGGAGTTCGCCCTGGGCGCGTTGAGCGCCTACGCCGTGCAGCGTTGGCGCCCCTCCCGATGGCTTGCTACCGCCATGGTCGGCCTCGGAGCCGCGACGCTCGTCGCTATGGGAGCGCTGCTCGACCTGCAGGCCGGCTCGCCTGGCATGGCGACGCTCGTCCCGGTCGGGGCCGCCCTGCTCGTGATCGTCGGCGGCGCGCGCAGCAACGTCGTCAGCTCGGTGATCTCCGCCAAGCCCTTCGCCCGACTCGCCGAGTACTCGTTCAGCTTCTACCTGTGGCACTGGCCCGTCCTCGTCATCACGCGATCGCTGACCGGAGCCGACGAGATGGGCCCGTTGCTCGGTGCGCTCGTGCTCGCGGTCTCCGCTGTGCTCGCGTGGCTCACCACGACTTTCGTCGAAGGGCCGATCCGGCGGTCTGCTCGCGATGGCCGCAGTCTCCGGCGGCGGCTCGCGCCGTTCGTCGCCTCGGCCGCCGCCGCGGCGATCCTCGTCGGAGCCGTCACGACGTCGCGAGCCCAGGTCGAACAGGTCATCGCGAACACTCCGTCGGACAATCCCGGCGCGGCCGTCCTCGTCGACGACACGGTGCGGCTGAGTCCTCTCGCAGGGCTGCAGCCCGCATTGGAGGCGCTGCCCGACGGCGAATGGCAGAGTTGGATGCAGAGCTGCGAGATGCTCGAGGGACCATCCGGCCACGAGTTCCGTCGATGCTCCGCTGGCGCCGAAGACGCACCGATGACAGTGCTGGCGCAGGGCGATTCGCATACCGAAGTCTGGTTATCGGCCCTCGCACCGGCGATCGCGGATGGAAGAGCGCGGGTCGTCAGCGATTTCATCGGCTCCTGCCCGCTGTCGAAGGGCGCCTCGGACAAGATGTCTGCGGAGGATCCGCGATGGGTCGGCTGCGTGGCGCTCAACGACGATCGGATCGCCCTGATCGAGGAGGTCGCACCGGATGTCGTCATCACCACTGGGAACGTCTCCTTGAACGGGGCGCCGGACATCATCTTCACCGACGGGTTCGTCGAACAGGTCGAGCAGATCGCGAGTCTCGGTTACCCGGTAGTCGTGCTCCGCGACACTCCTCGTCGCGACCAGGACACGGGCCCCTGCCTCCTCGCCGCGAACCGCGAACAGGATTGCGATGTGCCCTCGTCCGCTATCCTTGCCGATGACGATTTCGAGGCCTCCCTACCGGTACCGCTCTACGAGAGCGATCTGGTGCAACCGCTCGACATGACTGATTTCCTCTGCTTTGCCGGCAACTGCCCGGTAGCGATTGGCGGCGTCATCACCTACTTCGACAGCAATCACCTCACGCGCTCTTACGTGAGCACACTGGCGCCCTACTTCCTCGAGCGCTTCGCCGCCGCCCTCGACCGCATCCCCACACCGGTCTCGCTCGCCCTCTGACCGCACCCTGAGCGTCCCTCTGCTCGCAGGAACTCCGAACCGGGTCGTCGCGCACCCTGGAAGAGGAGGCGGCGGCGTCGGGTCGCTGCCCGGAGAGCATCATCAGCAACGGGAGGCATGCATGCACACCGCCAAGAAGACCCTCATCGCCGCGTCCGCGGCCCTCGCCCTCGCCGGGTTCGGCGCGGCGCCGGCGATGGCCGCACCAGCTCCGAGCGCCTCGGTGCAGGTCGATCAGACGCAGCAGGTCCGCGACCTCATCCTGAGCCAGACCAACCAGCAGCGCGCCGCCGCCGGCCTGCCCGCGCTGCTGCCCTCCGCATCCCTCGACGCCTTCGCGCAGGACTGCACGCAGCAGCAGGCGGATGCGCGAAGCATGTTCCACTGCGCGCCGCCGGCAGACTTCGGCCTTGCCTGGGCCGAGAACGTCGCCTACGGCTACAGCCCCGAGCAGGTAGTGGCCGGATGGATGGACTCCCCCGGCCACCGCGCCAACATCCTGAACCCGCGGTACACGCATCTCGGGGTGGGCTACGCGGTCGACGCCGACGGCCGTACGCACTTCACGCAGAATTTCCAGCTGCCGCGCTGATCGGCGTCCGAACCGCGCCCGTCGCTCCTCAGGGGGCGGCGGGCGTCGCCGTCAGCGCGTCCTGGACGAGCTGGTGCACCTGGTCGTAGTCCGCATCCGCCGGATCGATCAGCGGCGGGACGAGCTCGAGGGTGCCGCGAGGCTGCTCGCGCGCCTTGAGCAGCAGGGCGCCGAGCGTGCCGACGGCGCCTTGGGGCACATCCGTGCGCACGAGGTTGCCGACGGCGGGGGCGATGGTCGTGAACTCGGTGAGCAGGGTCCACGGGTCGGCGGCGGCGATGAGCGCGTCCTGCACCTGGCGCTGACGCGCCATGCGGTCGTAGTCGCTCGTGCCGTAGCGCACGCGGGCGTAGGTGAGCGCGCGGGTGCCGTCCATGGTCTGCACACCCGGCTCGAACCAGTCCACGATGATCGGGTTGCCGCGCGAGTCCTGGTGGAAGGCGATCGGCGTCCTGGTGGGCACCTCGATGGTCACGCCGCCGAGCGAGTTGATGAGCTGCTCGAAGCCGCCCATGTCCACGAGCGCGTAGTACTGGATCTCGAGGCCGGTGGCGCCCTCGACCGCGTCGCGGGTGGCCTCGATGCCGCTGTCGGAGTTCTCGGCCGCCGCGTTCGGGTAGAGGTCCGCGTCCCACGTCATCACGCGGCTGTAGAAGGCGTTGATCTGGCAGGCGCTGCCGCAGGGGTTGCCGACGGTGACGAGCGGCGAGTCGTCGGCGAGCGGCACGCTGCTGAGGTCGCGCGGGATGCCGATCGTCGTGGTCGCGCCCGTCTCGGCGTCGATGCTGATCACCGAGAGGCTGTCAGGCCGAAGGCCCTCGCGGTCAGCGCCGGCGTCGCCGCCGAGCAGCATGATGTTGTACCGGCCGTCGCTCGGCGCCGAGATGAGGCCGGGCCGGAACTCCGCCGCGACGAGGGCGCGCTGGGCGCTCAAGGACCCGCCGGCCCAGTTGAAGGTCGCGGCCATGAGCGCGAGCACGGCGACGGAGGCGATGATCACGCCGATGCGCGACCGGGCCGGCACGCGCACGAGCTTGGCGATGATGAGGGTGTTGAGCGCGAGCGCCGCCCACACCAGCAGGATGGCCGCGAACACGATCTGCACCAGCAGCACGCCCCACTCGGTCGTGAGCACGGTGAGCGGCACGGCGGGCACCAGCAGCAGCGAGACGATGAGCAGCGCGACGAGCGCCCAGAAGAGCGTCGTCATGATGGCGCCGAAACGGCCGAAGAGCTTGCGTCCGGCGACGATCTGCGCCGAGCCGGGCAGCACGATGCCGAGCACGACGAGCCACCAGGCGCGGCGGCCCATCAGTCGCGGTATCGCGACGTCGGGGTAGCGCAGCGGAAGGCCGGAGCGGCCGGCGGAGCTCACAGCGAGCGCTGGAGGGCCGCGTTCTTCTCCGCGACGAGCTCCTCGAGCGAGGCCGCGTACTCGGCGAGCTTCGCGGTGAGCGCCGGATCGCCGGCGGCGAGGATGCGCACGGCCAGCAGGCCGGCGTTGCGCGCGCCGCCGATGGAGACCGTGGCGACGGGGATGCCAGCGGGCATCTGCACGATGGAGAGCAGCGAGTCGAGGCCGTCGAGCTTCGCGAGCGGCACGGGCACCCCGATGACGGGCAGCGTGGTGACGGAGGCGAGCATGCCCGGCAGGTGGGCCGCTCCCCCGGCGCCGGCGATGATGACCTCGATGCCGCGGCCGGCGGCCTCGGTTCCGAACTCGATCATGCGGTGCGGCGTGCGGTGCGCCGAGACGACCTCCACCTCGAAGGGGATGCCGAACTCGCCGAGCGCCTTCGCCGCCTCGCCCACGACGGGCCAGTCAGAGTCGGAGCCCATGACGACGGCGACGCGGGTCTGCTGCATACCGGTCATGATAAGCGCGCTCAGCCGAAGAGGTCCGCAGCGGCGCGAGCGCGCGAGCGGACGTCGTCGAGCGAGGAGCCGACGGCGGTGACGTGCCCGACCTTGCGGCCCGGGCGGCTGGTCTTGTCGTAGCCGTGCAGCTTCACATCGGGGTGCGCCGCCATCGCCTCGGCGTAGCGGTCGGTGTAGGCCTCGCCCGCCGGGCCGCCGAGCACGTTCGCCATGACGGACCATTCCGCGGTCGGCGCTGCATCGCCGAGCGGCAGATCGAGCACGGCCCGCAGGTGCTGCTCGAACTGGCTGGTGACGGCGCCGTCGATCGACCAGTGACCGCTGTTGTGCGGGCGCATCGCCAGCTCGTTGACGAGGATGCGGCCGTCGACGTGCTCGAAGAGCTCCACGGCGAGCACGCCGGTGACGCCGAGGCCGTCGGCGACGCGCGCGGCGATGCGACGGGCCTCCGCATCCGCTTCGTCGCTCAGTTCGGGCGCGGGGGCGATGACCTCGGCGCAGACGCCGCCGCGCTGGATGGTCTCGACCGTGGGCCAGGCGACCGAGTCGCCGGAGGGCCGGCGGGCGACGAGGGCGGCCAGCTCGCGGCGGAACTCGACGAGCTCCTCGACGAGCAGGGCGCCGCCGCGGCCGTCCTCGGCGAGCGCCGCGAACCAGTCCTCGGCTTCGGCGGCCGACGAGATGACACGCACGCCCTTGCCGTCGTAGCCGCCGCGCGGGGTCTTCAGCACGCCCTTGCCGCCGTTCGCGGCGAGGAAGTCGGCGAGCTCGGCGGTGTCGTGCACGGCGGCCCAGGCCGGCGCCGGCAGGCCGAGCTCGGCGAGGCGGGCGCGCATGAGCAGCTTGTCCTGCGCGAAGCGCAGCGCGTCGGGGCCGGGGTGCACGGGCACGCCGCGCTCGACGAGCGCGCGCAGCACGGGCTCGGGCACGTGCTCGTGGTCGAAGGTGATCACGTCGACGCCCTCGGCGAAGGCGAGCACGGTGTCGAGGTCGCGGTAGTCGCCCACCGCGGTCGCGGCGAGCGCCGCCGACGAGCCCTCGATCTCGGCGAGCACGCGGATCTCGATGCCCAGGGCGACCGCCGGGGGCACCATCATGCGCGCGAGCTGTCCGCCGCCGATCACGCCGACCTTCATCCAGAGCCTCCGGTTCCTGGCCGGTCGCTCCTCGCGACGGCCGCTAGCATCGAGTGCTCCCCATCCTTCCGCATCGCCGGGTCACCCGGCGCCGATCCGCTCCCGGAGGCCGCATGCCCAGCCTCCGCTCGCGCATCCGCTCGATCTGGGACAAGCTCATCGGCTACGCCGTGCGCTTCGGCGTCGTCGGCCTGGCCTGCTACGTGCTCGACATCTCGGTGTTCAACCTGCTGCGCACGGGGGCGCTCGGCGAGGGCCTCAGCGAGCCCGTCGCCGCGTCGACGGCGGCGTTCGCGGTCGCGCTCGTCGCGAGCTGGATCGGCAACCGCTTCTGGACCTTCCGGCACCACCGGCGAGCGGACCCCTGGCGCGAGTTCGCCGAGTTCGCCGCGGTCGCCGTCGGCGGCTTCCTGATCGGCCTGCTCTGCGTCTGGGTCTCGCACTACGTGCTCGGCTTCCAGACGCTGCTGGCCGACAACATCGCCCGCAACGTGGTCGGGCTCGGGCTCGGCACGGCCTTCCGCTTCCTGCTCTACCGCTACTGGGTCTACGGCAGCGGACGCAAGGGCGCTCAGGGGCGGCCGAGCCCCCGGTAGGTCCAGCCCGCGGCGCGCCACGCCGCGGCGTCGAGCACGTTGCGGCCATCCAAGATCACGGCCTGGTCGACGAGCGCCGCGGTGGCGACCGGGTCGAGGTCGCGGTACTCGCGCCACTCGGTGACCAGCACCACCGCCTCGGCGCCGCGCAGCGCCTCCTCTGCGCTGGCCGCGTAGGCGAGCTGCGGATGCATGCGGCCCGCCGGCCCCATCGCCTCGGGGTCGTGCGAGACCACTTCGGCACCGAGCCCCTTGAGGCGAACGGCCACGTCGAGGGCGGGCGAGTCGCGCACGTCGTCGCTCTCGGGCTTGAAGGCGAGCCCGAGCACGGCGACGCGGCGGCCGAACGGGCGGCCGCCGAAGGATTCGACGACCAGATCGACCATGCGCTGGCGGCGGCGCAGATTGATCTCGTCCACCTCGCGCAGGAAGGCGAGCGAATGGCCTCGGCCCAGCTCCTCGGCGCGAGCGGTGAAGGCGCGGATGTCCTTCGGCAGGCAGCCGCCGCCGAAGCCGACGCCGGCGTTCAGGAAGCGGCGGCCGATGCGGGCGTCGTGACCGAGCGCATCCGCCAGCAGCGTGACGTCGGCGCCGGTGACCTCGGCGATCTCGGCCATGGCGTTGATGAAGCTGATCTTGGTGGCGAGGAAGGCGTTCGCGGCGACCTTGACCAGCTCGGCGGTGGCGTAGTCGGCGACGATGCGCGGGGTGCCTTCGGCGAGCGTGGCCGCGTAGACCTCGTCGAGCACGGCTGCCGCTCGCTCGCCGCCGGCACCCTGCGGCACGCCGTAGACGAGCCGGTCGGGGTGCAGCGTGTCCTTGACCGCGTAGCCCTCGCGCAGGAACTCGGGGTTCCAGGCCAGCACCGCACCGGAGCCCTCGAGCCGCGCCGCCAGCCCCGCTGCGGTGCCGACCGGCACGGTCGACTTGCCGACCACGACGTCACCCTCGCGCAGGATCGGCAGCAGCGCGTCGAGCGCGGCGTCGACGTAGCGAAGGTCGGCGGCGGTGCCGTCGGCGGACTGCGGCGTACCGACGGCGATGAAGTGCGCCTCAGCGCCGGCGGCCTCGGCGGGGTCGGTGGTGAAGCGCAGCCGGCCGCTGGCGAGCGACTGCTGCAGCAGCGGCACGAGGCCGGGCTCGAAGAACGGCGCCTCGCCGGCGCTGAGCCGCGCGATCTTCTCGGCGTCGACGTCCACGCCGACCACCTCGTGGCCGAGCGAGGTCATGCTGGCCGCGTGCACGGCGCCGAGGTAGCCGCAGCCGATCACCGAGATGCGCATGTCCTGAATCCTCACGTTCACTGCGGTCGGGGCGACCGCGCTCAGGAGTCTAGGAGCGCCGTGGTGGCATGCAGATGAGGTGCAGGTGAACCGTTTCTCATGCGGGGCGCAGGTGCGTCACGTCCGCTGCGGCGAGCGACTCGAGGCTGCCGTCGTCGTGGCGCACGACGAGGCGGCCGTCCGCGTCGAGGTCCACGGCCAGCGCCTCCGCATCCGCTCGTCCGGCCCGCACGATGCGCACGCGGCGGCCGGGGGTGGAGCTGACGGCGCGCACCCGCCCGAGCAGACCGCTGCGCTCGGGGTCGCCGCCGGCCTCGACGAGCGCGGCCGTCGCGGCGAGCAGGCGGCGCAGATAGTCGGCGAGCACGGCGTCCGCGAGCTGCTGCGCCTCGCCATCGGCGCCCTCGAGGCGCAGCGAGGTCGAGGTCGGCGTGGGCAGCGTCTCGGCGTCGAGGGTGAGATTGACCCCGGTGCCGAGCACGACGCCGCCGGGCACGAGCTCGGCGAGCACGCCGCTGATCTTGCGCCCGCCCACGTGCACGTCGTTGGGCCACTTGACGGCGACGCGCTCCTGCGCGCCGGCGGTCGTGCCGAGCAGCGCGGCGATCGACTCGGCGAGGCAGAGGCCGCCGAGCAGCGGGAACCAACCGAAGCGCTCGATCGGCAGCTCGGGCCGCAGCAGCACCGAGGCGGCGAGGCAGCGCCCGGCCGGCGCGACCCAGCTGCGGTCGAGGCGGCCGCGGCCCGCCGTCTGGTCGAGCGTCACGACGACAGCGCCGTGCTCGCGCTCGGGGGCGAGGCGCACCAGCTCGGTGTTCGTCGAGCCGACCGCGTCGAGGGCGTCGAGCCGTGCTGCGACGGCACTGGCGAGCGGATACGCGGAGCCGGTGGTCATGCACGGCACTGTACCGAGGCGCCCGGTCGCAGGCCGGACGCCCCGGACTCCCCCAGACACGCCGGTCTAGGCTGACGACGCCCCGCTGCCCGCGGGGCCTGCCCCGCGCCCCGCTCGGGCCCAGCACCCGACGAGGACCCATGACCGATCCCGACGCCCCGAACCCCGCCCCGTTGCCGAGCCGCCGCGAGGCGCGTGCGAGCGAGGCCGTTCCGCGCAAGCGCCGTCGTCGCTGGCCGTGGATCACTGGCGCCATCGTGCTCGTCGTCGCCCTCCTCGCCGGCGGCGGCTACCTCTGGTACCGCAACGTGCGGGCGGATCTCGCCGAGGTCACCCGGCTCGACGACAGCGTCTTCCCTGGCGAGGAGGAGCGCGCGGAGGACGCGACACCCGACGCGCTCAACATCCTGCTGCTCGGCGCCGACGACACCGGCGAGCTCGGCAACGACATCAACGAGGTCACGCGTCGCAGCGACACGATCCTCGTGCTGCACATCCCGGCCGACCGGCAGAGCGTGCAGGTCATGTCGATCCCGCGCGACAGCTACGTCGAGGTGCCCGGCTACGGCGAGCAGAAGATCAACGCCGCGCTCAGCGAGGGCGGTGTCTCCACCGCGGTCTCGGTCATCGAGGGCATCATCGGCGACCGGGTCGACCACATCGGCATCATCGGCTTCGACGGCCTCGGCAAGATGGTCGACGTGCTCGGCGGGGTCACGGTCACGAACGACATCGGCTTCCGCCCGCGGCTGCTGCGCCAGAACTACTTCCCCGAGGGCGAGCTCACCCTCGAGAACGGCACCCAGGCGCTGGCCTTCGTGCGGGAGCGGCAGTCGTTCCCCGACGGCGACTTCCAGCGCATCCGCAACCAGCAGGAGTTCATCCGCTCGATCGTGCAGAAGATGCTCGACACCGGGGCGCTGTCGAACCCGGTGACCCTCAGCAATCTGCTCGGCGAGATGGCGCCGTACCTTGCCCTCGACAACGGCCTCAGCAACACCCGGCTCGTCGAGATCGCGAACGAGCTCGCCGCCGTGCCCTCGGAGAACATGACCTTCTTCACGATCCCCACGCTCGGCACGGGCACCGAGGGCGGCCAATCGGTCGTCTACCTCGACGACGACTGGGTGGAGCTCGTCGGCCAGCGCTTCGCTGCCGACGACCTCGATACGTTCCTCGTGCAGCCGGTGGAGGACGAGTCGACGGAGTAGGACGAGCGGATGCGCGCATCCGCTCGGACTGCACGCCGCGGCTAACGGATCCGCCGCGACCCTGTCGGAGCGCCACAAAGGGCGGCGCCTCGCCCCGCGCTACTGTGGGGGACGTGACCGCCGAGAACACCCCCGCTCCCGATCTGTCGACCACCGCGGGCAAGCTCGCCGACCTGCAGCAGCGCTACCACGAGGCCGTGACCGCTGCCGGCGAGGCCGCCGTCGAGAAGCAGCACGCCAAGGGCAAGAAGACCGCGCGCGAGCGCATCGAGGAACTGCTCGACCACGGCAGCTTCGTGGAGCTCGACGAGTTCGTGCGGCACCGCACGCACGCCTTCGGCATGGACAGGAAGCGCCCCTACGGCGACGCCGTCGTCACCGGCACGGGCACCATCCACGGTCGCCAGGTGGCCGTGTACTCGCAGGACTTCACGATCTTCGGCGGCAGCCTCGGCGAGGTCGCCGGCGAGAAGATCATCAAGGTCATGGACCTCGCTCTGAAGACGGGCGTGCCGATCATCGGCATCCTCGACTCGGGCGGCGCCCGCATCCAGGAGGGTGTCGTCGCGCTCGGCAAGTACGGCGAGATCTTCCGCCGCAACACCGCCGCCTCCGGCGTGATCCCGCAGATCTCGATCGTCATGGGCCCGGCCGCCGGCGGTGCCGTGTACTCCCCCGCGCTCACGGACTTCGTGATCATGGTCGACAAGAGCTCGCAGATGTTCGTCACCGGCCCCGACGTCATCAAGACCGTCACGGGCGAGGACGTCGGCATGGAGGAGCTGGGCGGCGCGCTCACCCACAACTCCGTCTCGGGCGTGGCGCACTACCTGGCCAGCGACGAGGGCGACGCGCTCGACTACGCGCGCAGCCTGATCAGCTACCTGCCCGACAACAACCTCACCGAGGCGCCGGTCTACGAGGCCGAGGTCGAGCTGGAGACGACGGATGAGGACCGTCGTCTGAACACGATCATCCCGGACTCCGCCAACCAGCCCTACGACGTCAAGACCGTCATCGAGCACGTCGTCGACAGCGGCGAGTTCCTCGAGGTGCAGCCGCTGTTCGCCCCGAACATCGTGATCGGCTTCGCCCGCGTCGAGGGCCGCAGCGTCGGCATCATCGCCAACCAGCCCTCCGCGATGGCCGGCACGCTCAACATCGACGCCGGCGAGAAGGCCGCGCGCTTCGTGCGCTTCTGCGACGCCTTCTCCATCCCGATCCTCACGCTCGTCGACGTGCCCGGCTACCTGCCCGGCACCGACCAGGAGTGGACCGGCGTGATCCGCCGCGGCGCCAAGCTGCTCTACGCCTACGCCGAGGCCACCGTGCCGCTCGTCACGGTCATCACGCGCAAGGCCTACGGCGGCGCGTACATCGTGATGGGCTCGAAGCAGCTGGGCGCCGACATCAACTTCGCGTGGCCGACGGCCGAGATCGCGGTGATGGGCGGCCAGGGCGCCGTCAACATCCTCTACCGCAACGAGATCAAGGCCGCCGAGGCCGCGGGCGAGGACGTCGCCGCGGTGCGCACCCGACTCGCGAACGAGTACACCTACAACGTCGCATCGCCCTACCTCGCGGCCGAGCGCGGCGAGCTCGACGGCATCATCGAGCCGGCCGCCACCCGCGTCGCGATCGTCAAGGCGCTGCGCGCGCTGCGCACCAAGCGGGCCAGCCTGCCGGCCAAGAAGCACGGGAACATCCCGCTGTGAGCACCGATCAGGGCGCTCCGCTCGACCTCCGGTTCGTCGCCGGTTCGCCGAGCGACGAGGAGATCGCCGCGGTCGCCGCGGTGCTGGGCGCAGCGATCGAGGAGCTCTCTGCTCGCGGCGCCGACAACGTCGGGCCGCGACGCGCGAGCGACTCGGCGTGGAGCCGCTCGCAGCGCGACCTGCGCACGACGCTGCAGCCCGGCCCCGGCCGCTGGGCGTACCAGGGGCGCTGAACCGAGCGCTGGCTGAACCCCGTTCTCGGGACCGGCCCGCTGGAGACGAGACCGTCGATCGACTGATCCCCGAGTCGCGCCCCGGCCCTTGAGCACCCGAATCATCGGGTCGACACGCCGATGATGCGACGCCCCGGCTCGGCTTCTCGCTGATTCCCGTCCTCGTTCGAACGACGTCCGCAGCGCCGCGGGGCACGATGACCGGCGGCTCCGCGCGTCCGCAGGGCCGTCGAGCGGATGCGCGTTCCGGGTGCAGCGGGCGCCGCGACGATCCCGATCCGGACCACGCGCATTGCCCGACAAGCAAGGGCATGAGCCCTACGCACCGTACTCGGAAGGCGCCCGCGTCAACCGTTGCACCGAGCGGCGCGCTGGCGCCCTGGGGCTCGCGAGGCGCCCGTCCTGAGCGCGAACGAGACGATCCGTCCCCCGTTCGGGCATGGTGCTTCGATCGGCGAACCATCCACGGGCGATCGTCGGATGCATTCCGGCGCCAGCGCTGCCGCTAGGCTGAGCGGGCGGGTGACCGCGTTCGGCCCGGCGCACTCCCCCCGCGCCAGCCGGACAGTGTCCCCCGTGTCCCCCAAAATGACGACTACCTCACCGGTGGCGCGTCGAGCACTATTACTAGTGCACGGTGTCTCATTCTGCAGACACCACCTCTCATTCACCGACAAGGGTAAGCGGGTGAATGACTTGGGGGAGGGCTAGGGCGATATTCGGGTTATCGCCCTAGCCCGCATTTCGTTAACGCGGTGCGGCGCTCGGCCCGCGGCGATGCAGGCTCCACCGAGACGCGATGCGACGGGCTCGGCCCGGCAGCGCATCCGCTCGCCGCTCCCCCGGACGCTGCGCCCGGACTAGCCCTGACGCGGGATCTCGAGCCAGAGGTCGACCTCGTCCTCGGCGTCCTCGTCGAGCGCCCCGAGCGCCGCCGCGTCCTCCGAGGCGGAGCGCACCCCCACGATCGTCACCGCGATCTCGGAGCCCTCCGGCACCGTGCGGATGACGAGGCGGTCGGTCTGCACGCCGAGCAGCGCCTGCGCGAGCTCGTCGAGCACGCGGCGGCGCTCCGGCTCGGGCAGGTTGTCGAGCCCGCCCTCGTCGAGCAGCGTGACGGTCGTGCCGGCGCGCCGAGCCTCGAGGATGCGCTGCCGCACGGCGTCGTCGAGCAGCCCGCGACCGCGGATCTCGTCGCGGATGGAGGCCTCGAGCAGCAGGCTCTCTCGCTGGTCCTCCTCCGCGAGCCGCCCGCCCGTCACCACGATGCGGTTGAGCATCGGCAGCGCCATGCGCCGCGTCTGGCGCAGCCGGAACTGCCGCTCGTTGAGGTGCGCCTCCTGCGCCGCCTGCCAGGCCTCGGTCTCGCGCTCGGCGTCGGCGAAGGCCGCGGCCTCGCGCGCGGCGCGGGCGACGGCGACGCCGATCATGTGGGTGAGCCCCACCCAGACCGCGCTGCCCACGACGCCGAGCGTGGCGAGGGCGATCGGGCCGGCCCAGAGCGCGGTCTGCACGCCGAGCACGACGATGCCGATCCACGCGATCGCGTGCCGGCGTCGGGCCGAGACGATGGTGAGCAGGGTGCCGACGGCGGCGATGTGCCAGGTGGCGTAGCCGCTGCCCTGCGGATGCGAGGGGTCGAGATCGACGGTGACGAGCACGGGCAGGATCGCCGAGACGACGAGCGCGAAGATCGCCTCCCACTCCGGCATGACCACCGGACCCCAGGGGCGCAGCACGATGACGGTGATGGCCGCGTAGAGCACCATCGCCGTGACGAGCGCGGCGGGCGAGCCGTGGTCGCCGAAGGAGAACGCCGCGAGCACGAGGTGGTAGGCCGAGAACAGCGCGCCGAGCGTCGAGAGCAGCGATCGCTTGATGGAGATGTTGTTCACGAGTCGCTCCGGATCGGATGCGGGAGGCCGGTCACGCCGCCTCCTCCGCCCAGACGATGCGAACCCGCACGCCGCAGCCCGCGGAGGCGGTGATCTCGGCGCGGCCGCCGACGCTGGCGACCCGGTCGATGATCGAGACGCGCACGCCGAGGCGGCCGGCCGGCAGCGCATCCGGGTCGAAGCCGACGCCGTCGTCGCGCACCTCGATGGCCACGCCGAACGCGCCGGCGGTGAGCTGCAGGCTGCGGTGCGCGCCCTCCCCCGCATGCTGGGTCGAGTTGACCATGGCCTGCACCGCCGCCGAGTAGAGCGCCTCGGCGACCTGGGCGGGCAGCATCCGCTCGGGGTCCACGGAGGCGGGCAGCAGCTCGAAGGGCGCCTGAAGCACCTCGCCCGCGTCGACGAGCCTGCGGCAGAGCTCCTCGGCGCTGACCGCCGCCTCGGGCGGGGCGACGGGGTTGCCCTCGCGCAGGTGCCCCATGGCGCCGCGGGCCATCTGCGCGGCCATCACCTGCTCCTCGGGTGTGCGGGCGCGGGCTGCGGTGAGCAGGGTGGTGAGCACGCTGTCGTGCACGATCGCGTCGACGTGCACCCGCTCGAGCTCGGTCGCGTGCTGGCGCACCGCGCGGCCGTAGCGGCCGAGGGCCGTGGACTGCACGGTGTCCACGGCGGCGGCGGCCTGGCGCAGCAGCGTGATGATGACGAGGGCGGTGCCGCTGAGGATGAGCGTGTAGGTGCCGTCGAGCATCGCCTGGCGCAGGCTCACCCCGCCGCCGGCCGGCAGCAGCCGCTCGACGACGTAGATGACCGGCATGAGCACGGCGAAGCCCGCGGCGACGGGCACGGGGAAGGCGTAGGTGGCCGTGGCTGCGGCGACGGTGACGAAGTACCAGACCCACGGCATCTCGCCGGCGTAGCTGCCGCCGGTGGCGAAGACCCAGCTGCTCTGCGCGAGCACGAAGACGATCGAGAACACGGCGGCGGCCGGGCGCGCGAGCGTTGCGCGGAACGCCGCGACGGCCACGAAGGCGATGGCGACGGTGAGCGAACCGGCTGCGATGACGTTCCAGACCGGGTCCGTCAGCGACGCCTGGTCGATGAGCAGCGGCACCGTCTGCACGAGGTAGACGACCGCCACGAGCGCGGTGCCGCGCAGCACCAGCTGCTCGACCGTGGCCCGGCTGACGGGCGTGCGGCCCGCGGAGCGTCGGGGCGGACGCGTCGGCGGGTTCAGCGCGGCGACGGCGGGGAACTCAGCGGCCACGGCGCGCATCCGCTCGGTTCACTGCGGCCGACGGCGAGAGGCGCGCATCCGCTCCGCTGGAGCGATGCCGGCGAGCGGATGGGCGCCGTGCGCCCCGCGCGCTCATCGCGATTCCGACCCGTCGTTCTGCAGACCGGGCAGGATGCCGTCCTCGACCGCGCGCCGCAGCAGGTCGACCTTGGTGGGCGCGGGGCGGCCGACCTCCACGTACTTGGCGCGGATGCGGTCGAGGTACTCGCGGGCCGTCGAGTAGCCGATGCCGAGCTGCTGGGCGGCGAGCTTGAGCGGCAGGCCCGAGGCGTAGAGGTGCAGGATCTCGCGCTCGCGGCGGCCGAGCTGGGCCTTGGCGAAGTCGCCGTCGGCGTCGATCGCGGTGGCCCACTCGAGGTTGTTGAGCACGTCGCCGCGGGCGACCGTGGCGATCGCGCTCATCACCGTGCTCGTGGCGCTCGACTTGGGGATCACCCCGGCGGCGCCGGCGGCGAGCGCCTCGCGCACGAGGGCGACGCGATCGGCGATCGAGTGCACGAGCACGGCCGCGCCGAGCACCTGCATCCGCTTCACGTTCTCGGTGACCGTCGAGCCGTCGCCGAGCGAGAGATCGAGCACGACGACGTCGAGGTCGCCCGGCTCGATCGCCGCGGCGAGCTCGCTCGTCGTCGCGCCGGTGCCGACGACCGTGTAGCCGGCGTCCTGGCAAGCGGCCCGCAGGCCGAGGCGCACCGACTCGTGGTCGTCGACGACGCCGACGCGCACCGCGATCATGCGTCGATCGGCACGAGCGTGCCGACCGCCTCGAGGTGGTGGGTGTGCGGGAAGAGGTCGAAGGCGCGCAGCTTGTCGAGGCGCCAGCCGAGCTCGGCGAAGTAGCCCACGTCGCGCGAGAAGGCGACGGGGTCGCAGGCCACGTAGACGATCTGGGCGGGGGCGAGCGCGACGAGGCGCTGCACGACCTCGCGGCCAGCACCGGCGCGGGGCGGGTCGAGCACGACGGTGGCTCCCTTGGCGCCCTTGGTACCGAGCGAGCCCTCGAGCTCGCCGAGGAAGCGGTCGACTCGCGCGTTGACGACGCGGGCGCCCAGCCAGTCGGCCAGGTTCTCGGCCGCGTGCTCGGTGGCGCGCTCATCCGACTCCACGCTCGTGATGCGGGTCTTCTCGCCGAACCTGTCGCCGACGGCCGCGGCCAGCAGGCCGACGCCACCGTAGAGGTCGAGGTTCTCGGCGGAGGCGTCGAAGCGCTCGTCGATGATCGCATCCTGCACGGCGCTGGTCAGCACCTGAGCGGCGCTGCGGTGCACCTGCCAGAAGCCGCCGTCGTCGAGCTGGAACTCCCGCTCGCCGACGCGCTCGATGATGGGGCTCGGCGACTGCTCGTCGATGATGAGGCGCGCGCCGCCCTCGGCGGCGATGAGCACGTCGACCCGCTGCACGCCGACCATCTTCTGGCCGATCGGGGCGGCAGCGGCCACCTCGGCGGTGGCGAGCGGCAGGCTGGTGACGGGGATCACGCGGTTGCTGCGAGCCGCGTAGGGGCCGACGGTGCCGCCGGCGGCGACGTGCAGGCTGACGCGGGTTCGGTAGCCGAGGCCGTTCACGCCGGTGTCGCCGGGGGCCGGCTCGACCGGCGTGTCGCGCTCGACCTTGGCGAAGCGGGCGAGCGATTCGCGCAGCACCTGCTGCTTGAGCTCGCGCTGGTGCGGCAGGTTGATGTGCCCGAGGTCGGCGCCGCCGGCGCGGTCCTCGGGGGCTCGCGAGACGGAGGCCTCGGCCCAGATGTGCTCGCGGCGGTGCGGGCTGGCCTCGAGCACCTCGATGGTGTCGGCGCGCCAGAACGACTTCTTCTGCTCGTTCACGCGGGCGCGAACGGTCTCGCCGGGGATGGCGTCGCTGACGAACACGACCCGCCCATCCAGCCTCGCGATGCCGAGACCCCCGTGAGCTAGCGTGGTGACCGTCAGTTCGACGTCCTGATCCCGAGCGATTGCCATGCATCGAGCATCCCACACACACGTTCGTCTCTACCTCGCTTCGACCTCTCCCGCGCGCCTCGCGACACTGCGCGCCGCGGGCATCGAACCGGTGCTGATCAGCCCCGGCGTCGATGAGCAGGCGGTGGTCGACGCCGAGGAATCTCGCCGCGGCGCCAAGCTCGGCGCCGAGGAGCTCGTGCAGCTGCTCGCCAAGGCCAAGGCCGAGGCCGTGATCGGCGACCCGTCGATCGACGGCCTGGTGCTCGGCGGCGACAGCGCCTTCGCGATCGCGGGCCGCATCCACGGCAAACCGCACCGCCCCGAGGTGGCCAAGCAGCGCTGGCTCGAGCAGCGCGGCGCCAGCGGCGTGCTGCACTCGGGCCACTGGCTCATCGACCACCGCGGTGGCAGGGCCGCGGACGGTGTGGGCGCCGTCGCCTCGGCCGGGGTCGCCTTCGCCGACGACATCACCGAGCAGGAGATCGACGCCTACGTCGCCACCGGCGAGCCGCTGCACGTGGCCGGCGCGTTCACGATCGACAGCCTCGGCGCGGCCTTCATCACCTCGGTCGACGGCGACCCGCACGCCGTGGTCGGCCTCTCGGTCGCGACGCTGCGCGGGCTCGTGCGCGAGCTCGGCGTCGGCTGGACCGAGCTCTGGAACATCGAGCAGCGCTGAGCGCTCCCCGCCTGTGGATGGCCGCACCGCGTGACCGGGGCGTTCGCTAGCGTGCTCGCATGCGCGCCGGTCGACTGCTCCTCCCCCTCGCCGCCCTCGGGCTGCTGCTGACGAGCGGATGCGCGGGGCCCGCGCCCGAGCCCGATGCCTCGGGATCGGCTGCGGCGGGTGAGGCGTTCTTCGCGTCCGAGGAGGAGGCGGTGGAGGCTGCGTTGGCGGTGTACGCGGATTACGCCGCAACCGCGGACGCGATCATGGCCGACGGTGGCGCGAATCCGGAGCGACTCGAGCCGTTTGCTGATGAAGCACTATTTGAATCGCAGCTAGCGGGCTTCGAGAAGATGCAAGAGGACCGAGCAGTGGGCTCGGGAACTACGAGCTTTTCGGTACACGAATGGCAGCAGGACCCGGTGCTTGATCGGCCTGGAGTTTTTCTATCCGCGTACATGTGCCGGGATGTCAGTGACACTGGCGTCCTCGGGCCAGACGGCGAAGACCTGGTATCTCCAGACCGATACGACGTCATCGCTACTGAAGTGATTTGGACTGTTTCCGAAGAGGGCATCGTCAAAGTTTCGAAGGATGCACCATGGGTGCCAGAAAACTTCTGCTTCTAGCCGGCGCTTTTATCGGAGGGATTGCCTTGGCGAGCCTGCCGCTCGCCGCAGCAGCCAATCCCGGGCAGTGGTACGGCGAGACATCTGGCTCCGACGCGGGCAGTCACTTCTCCGCCACGAACCAAGGCGACCGCGTCGACCTCCGCGGTTCGACCAGCGGCGGCGGTGCATCCGCCAGCTCCGAGCGAGAGAGCAACGCTGGTTCGAGCTCGGGCTCCGGCGCCGGCAACCGCGGGGCCGGCCGGTCCGGAACCGGCGGTGGCGCATCAGCTGCTCCCCCGCCGTGCGGCACGGCGGAGAACCCCGAGCTCAGCTACGGCCCCATGTACTGCCCTGATCCGGGACCGCCGCCCGAGGCGGTCGATACCCCTGGCCCCGCGCCCGAACAGGTGCAGCTCGGCGCCGAGGACGTCGCCTCGCTGGCTCCGAGCAACGGCGTGCTGCGGACCGAGCCCGGCGGGTGGGCGCTCGCGGGGCTGCCGTTCAACCCCTCCGCGCAGAGCGAGCCGCAGAACGTCACCGGCGAGCTGCTCGGGCTGCCGGTCGAGGTGCGCTTCACGCCGGTCGCGTTCCACTGGGACTACGGCGACGGAACCACCCGCACGAGCAGCACCGGCGGCGGCACCTGGCAGCAGCTCGGGCAGTCTGAGTTCACCGCCACCGCCACGAGCCGCACCTACGCGCAGCGCGGCGTCTACCAGCTGACGCTGCGGCTCGAGCAGACCGCCGAGTACCGCGTGCTCCCGGACGGCGGCTGGCAGGCGGTGCCGGGCACCATCCTCACCGAGGTCGCGAGCGAGAGCATCGAGGTCGGCGCCGCCGGCACCGTGCTCGTGGACCGCAGCTGCAACCGGGACGCCCGCGGCCCGGGCTGCTGACCCGGGGCCCGAGCACCGGCCCCGTCAGCCGCCTCGACCTCCAGGGAGCGAGCACGACGAAGGGGACGAGCTGATGCGCGCATCCGCTCGTCCCCTCCGATCGTCAGTGCCTACTTGGCGAGGAACGCCAGCAGCACGCGGTTGAACTCGTCGGCGTGCGAGACGTTGATGCCGTGCGGGCCGCCGGCGATGACGTGCAGCTCGCTGCCCGCGAGGGCCTCGTGCGTGCGCTTGCCCGAGCCCTCGAAGGGCACGGTGCCGTCGCTGTCGCCGTGGATGATGAGCGCCGGCACGGTGACGGCCTTCAGGTCACCGCGGAAGTCGGTCGTGGCGAAGGCCGCCATGGCGCCGAGGGCGGCGTGCTTGTCGGCCTGCTTCGCCAGCGCGAGAGCGTCCTGGCGCTGCTGCTCGGTGACGGCGAGGGCGCCGTTCGCGGTGAAGAAGTCCTTGGTGAACTGGTCGTAGAAGGCGAGCTCGTCGTCCTTGAGGCCCTGCTCCATGCCGTCGGCCGTCTCCTTGTCGAGCGGGCCCTCCGGGTTGCCCTCGGTCTGCTCGAGGTAGGGCGGCACGGCCGCGGCGAAGACGACGCTGCGCACGCGCGAGCTGCCGAACTTCGACAGGTAGCGGGCGACCTCGCCGCCGCCCATCGAGAAGCCGACGAGCGTGGCGTCCTGCACGCCCGTGGCGCTCAGCACGGCGTCGAGGTCCTCGGCGAAGGTGTCGTAGTCGTAGCCCTGGCGCGGCTTGTCGCTTCGGCCGAAGCCGCGGCGGTCGTAGCTGATCACGCGGTAGCCGGCGGCGGTGAGGGCGGGGATCTGCTCGCTCCAGGACTCGCCGCTGAGGGGCCAGCCGTGGATGAGCACGACGGGTCGGCCGGAGCCGCCCGTGTCGTCGACGTGCAGGTTGACGTCGGTTAGGAGTCCATGATGCGCGGTGATCTCGGTCATGCACCCAGCGTGACGAGCGGATGCGCATCCGCGTCGATCGTTCGGGCAGCGATCAGTCTGCTGTCACGTCGCTACCCGTGAAAATCCGGAGCGGATGCAGGAACCGAACGGCGCGCGCATCCGCTCCGAACATCACTGTTCGAGCGCCGCCTCGATCGCGACAAGCTCCGCCGGCTCGAGCGGCGGGGCGTCGAGCGCCGCGACGTTGTCCTCGAGCTGCTGCGGGCTGCTCGCGCCGATGATCGCCGAGGTCACGCGCTCGTCGCGCAGCACCCACGCGAGCGCGAGCTGCGCCAGGGTCTGGCCGCGCTGGGCGGCGACCTCGTTGAGCGCACGCGCGAGGCGCATCCGCTCGTCGGTGATGTCGCCGCCGGAGAGGAAGCGCGAGTGGGTCGCGCGCGATCCCTCGGGAACCCCGTGCAGGTAGCGGTCGGTGAGCAGGCCCTGCGCCAGCGGCGAGAAGACCACCATGCCGAGGCCGGCGCGGCCGACTGCGTCGAGCACGCCCTCGGTCTCGACGTGCCGGTCGAGCATCGAGTAGCGCGGCTGGTGCAGCAGCAGCGAGCCGCCGTGCGCGCCGATGGCGGCCACCGCGGCCTCGGTCTGCTCGGCCGAGTAGTTGGAGATCGCCGCGTAGAGCGCCTTGCCGCTGCGCACGATGTCGGCGAGGGCGCCCATCGTCTCCTCGATCGGCGTCTCGGGGTCGGGGCGGTGGTGGTAGTAGACGTCGACGTAGTCGAGGCCGAGGCGCTGCAGCGAGCGGTCGAGCGAGGCGACGAGGTACTTGCGCGAGCCGTGATCGCCGTAGGGGCCGGGCCACATGTCGTAGCCGGCCTTCGAGGTGATGACGAGCTCGTCGCGGTACGGCGCGAGGTCGCGCCGCAGGTGCACGCCCAGGTTCTCCTCGGCGCTGCCGTAGGGCGGGCCGTAGTTGTTGGCCAGGTCGAGGTGGGTGATGCCCAGGTCGAAGGCGCGCAGCAGAATCTCGCGCTGGCGCTCGAGCGGGGTGGTGCCGCCGAAGTTCTGCCAGAGGCCGAGCGACAGGGCGGGCAGCTTCAGCCCGCTGCGACCGGCGCGGCGGTACCGCATCCGCTCGTATCGGCCTTCCGCGGCGACGTAGTGGTCGGGCACGGCGGCGTCAGGCACCGACGACCTCCCCCGCGACCAGTGAGACCTCGGCGATGAGCCCGCGCAGCTCGGCCTCGTCGACCTGCTGCCCGGGCTTCCAGCGCCCGGCGAGCCCGAAGTCGATGGCCGAGCGCAGCGCCACGAGCCGCTTGGCCGAGGCCGGGTAGCTCGGCGCCATGGTGCGCTCGACGGCATCGAGCGCGGCCTGCAGGCGCACAGCCTCGGGCGAGGCGGCGCTGCCGTGCTCGGCGAGCCACTGCACCAGCTCAGGGTAGACGTTCACGACCCAGCCCGAGAGGCCGGCGGTGCCGACGTCGAGCGACTCGACGAGCGACTCGATGCCGGCGTTGAAGACGCGCATGCGCGAGCTCGCGGCCACGTCGACGCGGCGGCCCATCTCGGCGACGTCGTGGCTCGTCTCCTTGAAGAACACGAAGGGGCCCTGCTGCGCCAGCCAGGCCACGGTGTCGAGGCTGAGCACGGCGTGGTGCGGCAGCGGGCACTCGTAGATGCCGAGCGCGACGCCCGGGTTGGCGGCGATGACCGCCGAGACCTTCTCGCGCAGCAGCGACTCGTCGTCGCCCTCGCCGAGCAGCACCGAGGCGATGAGCACGACGGCGTCGACGCCGGTGGCGGCCATGCGCCGCACCGACTCGGCGAGCACCGCGGCGTCGCCGAACTCCACGGAGGAGGCGAGCACGGGCACGCGCCCGGCGGCGCGCTCGACGACGCGGCGGGCGACGAGCAGCCGCTCCTCTTCGGCGAGGTCGTACATCTCCCCCGAGAGGGCCACCGGGAAGAGCCCGGCCGCGCCCTGCTCGACGAGCCAGTCGGTGTAGCGGTCGAGCGCCTCGAGGTCGATCGACAGGTCGTCGTGGAACGGGGTGAGCATCACGGGCCAGGCGCCGCGGGGTGTGGTCATCGTGCTGTCCTTACTGGTGGTGGTCATCGGCCGGCGGCGAGCGCGCCGGCGGGCAGGTCGAGCGAGCGGATGTAGGCGGCCAGCTCCTCGAGCGGCAGGGACTCGTGCGGTCCGATCGCCTCGGGCTTCCAACGGCTGATCGGCGCGAAGCGCAGTCGCGAGCCGTGCCGCAGCAGCACCTTGGCGGAGGTCGGGTAGCGCAGGTTGACCGCGTGCTCGGCGATGGTGAGCAGGCGCTGGATCGCGGTGACCGCATCCGCTCGCTCCGCGTCGTCGACGTGGCGGATGAGCCAGTCGAGCAGGTCGGGGTAGAGGTTCGCCGCGTAGCCGCTGAGGCCCGCCGCACCGGCGCGCAGCGAGGGGGTGAGCGAGCCGATGGCGGCGTTGTAGAGCCGCAGACGGCTGCCCTCCATGGCGCGGATGCGCTCCGTCATGACCGGCACGGAGTGGCTGGTGTCCTTGTAGAACGTGAACGCACCGGTCTCGGCGAGCGCGCGCACGGCGTCGAGCGAGGGCAGCCGCTTGAACGGCAGCGGGCACTCGTAGACGCCGAGGTCGACGCCCGGGTTGCGGTCGACGATCGTGTCGACGACGCTCAGCCAGTCGCGCTCGGGGGCGTCGAGCGGGGTGAGCTGCGAGGAGATCAGCACCACCGCATCCGCTCCGGTGCCCGCGACGGCGGCGACCGCATCCGCTTGGGCCTCGGCGCTGCCGCCGACCGGGCTGCCGACGACGACCGGGATGCGGCCGGCGGCGCGCTCGACGACGCGGCGGGCGAGCAGGTCGCGCTCCTCGGCGCTGAGGTCGTACATCTCGCTCGAGAGCGCCACGGCGAAGAGGCCGGCGCTGCCGAGCTCGACGTACCAGTCGACGGAGGCGTCCAGCGCCTCCCAGTCGATCGAGCGGTCCTCGCGGAACGGGGTGAGCATGACGGGCCAGCCGCCGCGGGGCAGGAGCGCGGCGCTCATCCCTTCACCGATCCGCTCACCAGGTCGAGGCGCCAGTAGCGCTGCAGGAAGAGGAACAGCAGCACGAGCGGCACGATCGCGAGCAGGCAGCCCATGATGACCAGGTTGTAGACGTTGGGCTGGTCGGTGCCCTGGTTCATCATCGCGTTGAAGCCGAGGGTGAGCGGGTAGAGCTCCTGGCGGCTGAGCATGATGTAGGGCAGCAGGAAGTTGTTCCAGATGCCCACGAACTGCAGCAGGAAGATGGTGATGAGCCCCGGCACCATCGGGGCGAGCGCCACCGAGCGGAAGATGCGGAACTCCCCCGCCCCGTCGAGCCGGCCGGCCTCGAGCAGCTCGTCGGAGACCACCGCCGTCGCGTAGATGCGCGCGAGGTAGATCGAGAACGGGCTGATCATGCTCGGCAGCAGCACCGACCACATGGTGCCGGCGATGCCGACCTCCGACAGCAGCAGGTACTGCGGCACGGCGAGGATGACGCCGGGGATGAGCACGCCGATGAGCAGGAAGTTGAAGACGAAGGCCTTGCCCTTGAACTCGTACTTGGCGAGGCCGTAGCCGGCCGCGGCCGAGACGAGCGTGCTGAGCAGCGCGCCGCCGCCGGCGTAGATGAGGCTGTTAGCGCTCCAGCGGAAGAACTCGCCGTCGTTGAAGGCGAAGAGCCGTTGCAGGTTGGCCTCGAAGCCGCCGTTGAAGCTCGGCAGCAGCGTGAAGGTCGTGAAGAGCTCGCCGGGCGTCTTGGTCGCGGCGGCGAACAGCCAGAAGACGGGCACGAAGCAGTAGATCGCTCCGATGAGCAGCACGGCGCTGGGCCAGAAGGCGGCGCGCACGCGGCGCTCCCTCGGCTTCGCGGGGGCGGCCGGGGCGGGGCGCAGGCTCTGCGCGGCGGCCGGGCGATCGGTGACGGCGCTCATCCGTTCGCCCCGAAGGCGCGCTTCTGCAGCACCTTGAGCAGCACGAGCGAGGCGATGACGGTGACGGCCGTGATGACGATGGCCATGGCCGAGGCGCCGTACAGGTCGTTGGTGATGAAGGCGTTGCGGTACACGAGCATCATGGGCACCCAGTCCGATCCGATGGCGTTGGTGAGGGTCATGAGGGTGTTGGGCTCGCTGAAGACCTGCAGCGCGCCGATGATCGAGAACAGGCCGGTGAAGACAAGGCCGGGCACGATGAGCGGCAGCTTGATGCGCAGCGCCAGCTGCAGCTCGCTGCAGCCGTCGAGCCGGGCGGCGTCGTAGAGCTCCTGGGGCAGGCCGCGCAGCGAGGTGTAGAGGATCACCATGTTGAAGCCGACGGCGCCCCAGATGCTCACGTTCGCGACGGCGAAGAAGATCGAGTCGGGGCCCATGAGGTCGGGCCGGGCGAGCCCGAGCGCGTCGGTGATGGCGAGGAAGGGGCTGACGCCGGGCAGGTAGAGGAAGCCCCACATGAGCGCCGCGATCACGCCGGGCACCGCGTAGGGCACGAAGATCGTGATGCGCGAGAGCCGGCCGAGCCGGGTGGAGGGGTTGTCGAGCAGCAGCGCGAAGAGCAGCGCCAGCAGCATGGTGCCCGGCACGGCGATCGCCGCGTAGAGCAGCAGCCGGCCGAAGCCGGCGTAGAGGGCGGTGTCGCCGAGCACACGCAGGTAGTTGTCGAAGCCGACGAAGGTCTCGCTGACGACGCCGAGGCCGCCGCCGGTGACGGCGCGGCCGCGCACGCTGAGCCAGAGGGTGTAGAGGATGGGGGCGGCCAGCAGGCCCGCGGCCAGCAGCAGCGCTGGTGCGACGAAGAGCCAGGGTGCGACGCGCGGGCGGAGGGACCGGCGGGTCGGGGCGGATGCGGTGGTCATGAGGGGTCCTCTCGAGGGCCGGGGGCCCGGGGGGGGGGCCCGGCCCCCGGGGGGGGGTGGGGGCGCCCGCGCGCCCGGGGGTGGTCGGGGGTTTT
>JASCOA010000050.1 GCA_029959365.1 Microbacteriaceae bacterium PS02343
CCTCACCCCGCCCCGGCCGGCGGGGGGGGGGGCCCCCCCCCCCCCCCGCGGCCCCTTTTCCTTTCCATCGCGACGGAGGAGTCCCCGATGACCGCCACCACCCCGCGCCCGACCTCCGAGTCGGGCTCCACCCGCCGATCGTCCAAGCCGGCCGCATCCGCTTCCCGCAAGGGCGGCAAGATCCCCGTCCGCCCGGGCATCAAGCTGCGCGAGCGGCGCGAGGGCCTCGCCGGCTACGCGTTCCTGACGCCGTGGCTCATCGGCTTCCTGGGCCTGACCGTGGGGCCGATGGCGTACTCGCTGTACCTGTCGTTCACCCGGTACAACCTCTTCTCCGACCCGCAGTGGATCGGCTTCGACAACTACGTGCGCCTGTTCACGCAGGACCCGCAGTTCATCCAGTCCGCCCAGATCACCCTCACCTACGTGCTGGTCGGCACCCCGATCAAGCTCGCCGCGGCGCTGGGCATCGCCCTGCTGCTGAACTACCGCGACAAGGGCTCGGGCTTCTTCCGCTCCGCCTTCTACGCCCCCTCGCTCATCGGCGCATCGGTGTCGGTCGCGATCGTGTGGCGGGCCATGTTCTCCGCCGAGGGGCCGGTCGACAGCGGACTGAGCATCTTCGGCATCAACCTGGGCGGCTGGGTCGGCAACGTCTCGCTGGTCGTGCCGATGATGATCATCCTCGCCATCTGGCAGTTCGGCGGCACGATGGTCATCTTCCTCGCCGGCCTCAAGCAGGTGCCCAAGGAGCTCTACGAGGCCGCCGAGATGGACGGCGCGGGCGCGCTGCGCCGCTTCAAGGCCGTCACGATCCCGATGCTCTCGCCGGTGATCTTCTTCAACCTGCTGCTCGAGCTCATCGGAGCCTTCCAGGTCTTCGCCTCCGCCTACATCATCAGCAACGGCACCGGCGGACCGGCGGGCATGACGAACTTCATCACCGTCTACCTCTACAAGCGGGCCTTCACCGACGGGCAGATGGGCTACGCCGCAGCGATGGCGTGGATCCTGCTGATCGTCGTGGCGATCATCGCCGCCATCCTCTTCCGCACCCAGAAGAACTGGGTCCACTACGCAGGAGACAACCGATGACCGCCGTCACCCCCGTCAAGGCCCTCGACGAGGTCGTCGCCGAGGCCCAGGGCAAGAAGCCGCCCCGCCAGAAGGTCTCCCGCAAGACCTGGCAGACCGTCGTCTGGATGGTCGTGCTCATCGCGCTGACCGCCCTGGTGCTCTACCCCCTGGTGTGGCTGTTCGCCTCGACCTTCAAGCCCAACGCCGAGTTCGGCCAGAACCCGGGCCTCATCCCTGACTCGCCCACGATCGACAACTACCTCAAGGTGTTCGAGGGCATCGCCGGCGTACCGCTGCTGCGCTTCTTCGGCAACAGCCTCTTCATCGCGGCGATGGCCGTCATCGGCACCGTGATGTCCTCGGCGCTCGCGGCCTACGGCTTCGCGCGCATCAAGTTCAAGGGCGTCGGCGTGCTGTTCGCGGCGATGATCGGCACGCTGCTGCTGCCGTTCCACGTCGTGATCATCCCGCAGTACATCATCTTCAACCGCCTCGAGCTGATCGACACCTACATCCCGCTGATCCTGCCGAAGTTCCTGGCGACCGAGGCGTTCTTCGTGTTCCTGATCGTGCAGTTCATCCGCTCGATCCCGAGGGACATGGACGAGGCCGCGCGCATCGACGGCGCCGGGCACTTCCGCATCTTCTGGTCGATCATCCTGCCGCTCATCAAGCCGGCCCTGGTGACCTGCTCGATCTTCGCGTTCATCTGGGCCTGGAACGACTTCCTCGGACCGCTGCTCTACGTCACCAGCCCCGAGCAGTACCCGCTGCCGATCGCGCTGCGGCTCTACAACGACCAGACCTCGGCGAGCGACTACGGCGCGACCGTGACCGCGTCGTTCCTGGCCCTCGTGCCGATCATGGCGTTCTTCGCCGTGTTCCAGCGCTTCCTCATCGGCGGCGTCGCGACCCAGGGCCTCAAGGGCTGATCGTCGTGACCACGCTGAGCAGGCGCGAGCAGCGCACGGCCCGCCGCCGCGACCTCGACGGCAGCGGGCCGGCCCTGCCGGGTCGCGTCATCGGGCGCCACCCCGGCGTGGTGGGCGGCTTCGCGCTGCTCGGCGAGGTGCTGCTGACGGGCGTGCTCGTCACGGTCGCCTCGCTGCCGCTCGTGACGCTGCCGGCGGCGCTCGTCGCCGGCAGCGCGCACCTGCGCCGCTACCTGCGGGCCGAGTCGACCAGCGTCGGCGCCTTCGTGGCCGACTACCTCGGGGCGCTGCGGCGCGGCTGGGCCGTCGGCCTCGCGACGCTGCTCGCGGTGGGTGTGCTGCTGCTCGACCTCGACCTCGCCGCCTCCGGCGCACTGCCCGGCGGGCAGTTCATCGCGATCGTCGGCTGGGCCGGACTGGCCGCGGTCGCCCTCGCGCTCGGCACCGCCGCGGCCGACTGGTCGGCCCGTACCGGCTGGCGCGTCGCCCTGCGCCGCACGCCGCGCATCGTGCGCCGCGATCCTGTCGGCGCCCTCTACCTCCTGGCGGCCTTCGGCCTGGTCGGCGTGTGCACCTGGGCCCTCGCCCCGCTGCTCGTGCCCGCCCTCGGCTGCCTCGTACTCGCGATCGTCGCGATCCCCGAACGCCGCGCCTCGCGCGCGGCCTGAACCTCCCGAGAGGAGTCGACGTGCTCTACGGCGCCGACTACAACCCCGAGCAGTGGCCCGAGGAGATCTGGCCCGACGACGTCGAGCGCATGCGCGAGGCCGGCGTCAACATCGTCAGCCTCGCGATCTTCTCGTGGTCCCGCATCCAGCCCGCCGAGGACCGCTGGGACTTCGCGTGGCTCGACCGCATCATCGACCTGCTCCACGCCGGCGGGATCCGGGTGAACCTCGCCACCGCGACGGCCTCGCCGCCGCCGTGGGCGAGCATCCGCTACCCGGAGATCCTGCCCCAGGACGAGGACGGCACGGTCTTCTCGCAGGGCAGCAGGCAGGCCTACGCGCCCTCCTCCCCCGTGTACCGCCGGCTCGCGAGCGAGCTCGTGCGCCGCATCGCCGAGCGCTACGTCGGCCACCCCGCCGTCGTCATGTGGCACATCAACAACGAGTACGGCTGCCATCTGAACACGGACTACTCGGATGCGGCCCGCGACGCCTTCCGCACCTGGCTGACCGCGCGCTACGGATCGATCGAGGCGCTCAACACCGCCTGGGGCACCGACTTCTGGTCGCAGCGCTACGGCGGCTTCGACGAGATCCTGCCGCCGCGCAAGGCGCCGTACAGCCGCAACCCCTCCGCGGTGCTCGACTTCCGCCGCTTCACCAGCGACATGCTCATCGAGTGCTACGTCATGGAGCGCGACGTGCTGCGCGCGGCCGGCGCGACCCAGCCCATGACGACCAACTTCATGGGCCCGTTCAAGCCCGCCGACTACTTCCGCTGGGCCGAGCTCGTCGACGTCGTCGCCGACGACTGCTACCCCGACCCGTCGAGCGCCGACCGGGTGCGCGACATCGCCTTCCAGCGCGACCTCATGCGCTCGCTGAAGCCCGGCGTGCCGTGGATCCTCATGGAGCAGGCGGCCAACGCCGTGAACTGGCGCCCCTCGAACGCCTCGAAGCCCGAGGGCCGTCTCGTGGCCGAGTCGCTGCAGTCGGTCGCCCGCGGCGCCGACGGCGTCATGTTCTTCCAGTGGCGCCAGTCCGCGGGCGGCGCCGAGAAGTTCCACTCGGCGATGCTGCCGCAGGCCGGCACCTCAGCCCGCTCCTGGCACGACGTCGTCGGCCTCGGTGCCCGGCTCGGCGCGCTCGAGGCCTTGCCCGCGCCCGACCGCGAGGCGCGCGTCGCGCTCGTCTTCGACTGGGAGAACTGGTGGGCGGTCGAGGGCAGCGACCACCCCGTCGTGATCGACTACCTCGCAGAGGTGCGCGAGTGGTACGGCGCGCTGCACGGGCGCAACGTGCAGGTCGACATCGTGCCGCCCGAGCGCATCGACCGCGAGCGCCACGACCTCGTCGTCGCCCCGTTCCTCTACCTGCTGCGCGACGAGGGCGCCGCGCGGCTGCGCGCCTTCGTCGAGGCCGGCGGCGTGCTGGCCGCCGGACCGTTCAGCGACGTCGTCGACGCCGACGACCGCTTCCGCAGCGGCGGCTTCCTCACCCGGCTCGGCCCGGTGCTCGGCGTCGGGCTCGACGACTTCGGGGCGCTCGCCGCGCACCCGGGCGGCGTCGCCATGCCGTCGCCGGCGCGCGACGCGATCGGCGTCGACTGGGCGGGCCGGTCCTTCCGGGGCTCGCTGCTCGCCGAGGACCTGCGCGCCGAGGGCGCCGAGGTGCTCGCCCGCTTCACCGACGGCATACCCGCCGGCCAGCCCGCGCTCACGCGCAACGCCTTCGGCGAGGGCGAGGCCTGGTACGTGGGCACCCAGCCCGACCGCGACGGCATCGCCCGCATCGTCGACGCCCTGCTCGATCGCGCGGGTGCCGAACCGGTGCTGCCCGGCCTGCCGGCTGGCGTCGAGGCGGCCCGCCGCGGCGACGTCGTATTCCTCATCAACCACTCGGCGGCTGCGGTGCAGCTCGCCGTCGACGCGCACGACCTCGAGTCGGGCGCATCGGTCACGGGCGTCGACCTGGCGCCGGAAGGAGTCGCGGTGCTCCGCATCCCCGCATCCGCTCGTCCCGCATCGACGCTGTCGACGGCGGTGACCGCGTGAGCGCGGCGACCGGCCGCATCGACCCGGACGCGTCGATCGGCGCGATCGATCGCAGGCTCTTCGGCGGTTTCGTCGAGCACCTGGGCCGGCACGTCTACGACGGCATCTTCGAGCCCGGTCACGAGCGAGCGGATGCGCGGGGCTTCCGCGAGGACGTCGTCGCGCTGGTGCGCGAGCTCGGCGTGAGCACGATCCGCTACCCCGGCGGCAACTTCGTCTCCGGCTACCGCTGGGAGGACGGCGTGGGCCCGCGCGAGCAGCGCCCCGTGCGCCTCGACCTGGCCTGGCACGCCACCGAGACGAACCAGATCGGGCTGCACGAGTTCCAGGATTGGCTCGACCTGGTCGGCAGCGAGCTGATGCTCGCCGTGAACCTGGGCACCCGCGGCACGGCGGAGGCGCTCGACCTGCTCGAGTACGCCAACACGGCGGTGCCGACGACCCGCACCCTCGAGCGCGCGGCGAACGGTCGCGAGCAGCCCTTCGGCGTGAAGGTCTGGTGCCTGGGCAACGAGATGGACGGGCCCTGGCAGCTCGGCCACCGCAGCGCGGCGGACTACGGCAAGCTCGCCTCGCGCACCGCCAAGGGCATGCGTCAGCTCGACCCCTCCATCGAGCTCGTCGCGTGCGGCTCGTCGGGCCGCTCCATGCCCACCTTCGGGGCCTGGGAGCGCGAGGTGCTCGAGCACACCTACGACGACGTCGACTTCATCTCGGCGCACGCCTACTACCAGGAGCACGACGGCGACGCGCAGGAGTTCCTCGCCAGCGCGGTCGACATGCACCGCTTCATCGAGGCCGTCGTCACGACGGCGGATGCGGTGGGCGCCGCTCGCAAGAGCGACAAGCGCATCATGATCTCCTTCGACGAGTGGAACGTCTGGTACCTCACGCGCTGGGAGGAGCTGGCGGTCACCTACGGCCCAGACGAGTGGCCGGTCGCGCCGCGCCAGCTCGAGGACCAGTACCACGTGCTCGACGCCGTGGTCTTCGGCGACCTGCTCATCACGCTGCTGCAGCACGCCGACCGGGTGCGCTCCGCCTCGCTCGCCCAGCTCGTCAACGTGATCGCGCCGATCATGACCGAGCCGGGCGGCATCGCCTGGCGGCAGACCACCTTCTTCCCGTTCTCGATCACCTCGCGGCTCGCCCGCGGCGAGTCGGTGCCGGTGCCGCTCGAGGTCGGCGCCTTCGAGAGCGCGCGCTTCGGCGCGGTGGCCTCCGCCAACGCCGTCGCCACGGTCGACGAGGACGGCGCGAGCGTGTTCCTCGTGAACCGCTCGCTGACCGAGCCGGCCGAGCTGAGCATCGACCTCTCGCGGCTGCAGAACACCGCTCGGGTGCTCGAGTCGCACCTGCTCGCCGACGACGACCATTACGCGGCGAACACCCTGGAGCAGCCGGAGCGGATCGCCACGCGGCCGCTCGAGGGTGCGCGCGTCGAGGACGGCGTGCTGCACGTGACCCTGCCGCCGGTGGCCTGGGCCGCGATCCGGCTGGGCTGAGCCGTGCCGCTGCTGCGCACCCCGGCGCCGCCCATGGGGTGGAACTCCTGGGACTGCTACGGCACCACGGTCACCGAGGCCGAGGTGCTGGCGAACGCCGAGTTCCTCGCCGAGCACCTGCTGCCCTTCGGCTGGGACACGGTCGTGGTCGACATCGACTGGTCGGACCCCACCGCGCGCTCGCACGGCTACAACGCCGAGGCGCCGCTCGCGATGGATGCGCACGGACGCCTGGTGCCGGATCCGGTCCGGTTCCCCAGCTCCGCGGGCGGGGCGGGCTTCGGGCCGCTCGCCGAGCGGGTGCACGCGCTCGGCCTCCGCTTCGGCATCCACACCATGCGCGGCGTACCGCGCCGTGCGGTCGCGGAGCGCTCCCCCGTGCTCGGCACCGGCACGACGGCGGACCGGATCGCGGATGCGGGCAACGTCTGCGAGTGGAACCCGGACATGCTCGGCCTCGAGCACGCGGACCCGGCAGCGCAGGCCTACCTGGACTCGACGCTGGCGCTCTACGCCGAGTGGGGCGTCGACTTCATCAAGGCCGACGACATGCTCTGGCCGTACCAGCGCACCGAGATCGAGGCCTACGCCCTCGCGATCGAGCGCAGCGGACGCGACATCGCCCTGAGCCTCTCCCCCGGCCGCGACCTGTCGCTCGAGCGGCTCGAGCACCTGCGCGGGCACGCCACGATGTGGCGCATCTGCGACGACCTCTGGGACGACTGGTCGTCGGTGCAGCAGAACTTCGCGCGCTTCGCCCGCTGGGCGCCGCACGCGGGCCCCGAGGGCTGGCCCGACGGCGACATGCTGCCGCTCGGTCGCATCGGCCTCCGCGCCGAGCGCGGCGAGCCGCGCGACGACGCGCTCACCCCGGCCGAGCGGCGCAGCCTGCTCGCGCTCTGGTCGATGGCCCGCTCGCCGCTGATGTTCGGCGGCGATCTGCCCTCCTCCGATCCGGCCACGATCGCGCTGCTGCGGAACGCCGAGGTGCTCGTCATCGGGCGCGACTCCTCCCGTAACCGCGAGCTGCGCCGCGAGGACGATCTCGTGCTCTGGGGCGCTGACGGGCCCGACGGCTCGCGCTACGCCGCCGCGTTCAACCTGCGCGACGAGCCGCGCTCGGTCGTGCTCGACGCCGGCGACCTCGCCTTCGGCGCTCGGGGCTCGGTCGTCGAGCTGTGGAGCGGCGCCGCAGTGCCGCTCGGCGCGGACCGGCCCCGCGGCGTCGCTCCCGAGGGCGCGGCGCTCCGCTTCGACCTCGAGGCGCACGGCTGCGCCGTGCTCCGCTGGACGCCGTCCGTATCCGCTCCTGCACGGGTCGACGGATGATCGAGCGGATGTTGTCCCGCCCCGACCACCGTGGCTATACTCGCCGGAAAGCGCTTACCCACCGCCCCGGCGGCCCCAACGACCAGCGCGAACTCACGTAAGGAAGACGACCGTGTCAGAGACGACCATCGCCCCCGCAAGCACCACGAACACCTCGAGCGCGCCCGCCGTGCGCGAGGTCGGCATCATCCTCAACGGCGTCTCCGGCCGCATGGGCTACCGCCAGCACCTGGTGCGCTCGATCCTCGCGATCCGCGAGCAGGGCGGCATCGAGCTGCCCGACGGCACGAAGCTCACCGTCCGCCCGCTGCTCGTCGGCCGCAGCGAGGCCAAGCTCGCCGAGCTCGCCGCGCGCCACGGCATCGAGGACTACACGAGCGACCTCGACGCCGCGCTCGCCGACCCGCGCTGGGAGATCTACGCCGACTTCCTCGTCACCAAGGCGCGCGCGAGCGCGCTGCGCAAGGCGATCGCCGCCGGCAAGACCATCTACACCGAGAAGCCCACCGCCGAGACGGTCGAGGAGGCTCTCGAGCTGGCGCAGCTCGCCGCCGACGCCGGCGTCAAGACCGGCGTCGTGCACGACAAGCTCTACCTGCCCGGCCTCCAGAAGCTCAAGCGGCTCATCGACTCGGGCTTCTTCGGCCGCATCCTCTCCGTGCGCGGCGAGTTCGGCTACTGGGTGTTCGAGGGCGACTGGCAGCCCGCCCAGCGCCCCAGCTGGAACTACCGCGCCGAGGACGGCGGCGGCATCATCGTCGACATGTTCCCGCACTGGAACTACGTGCTCGAGAACCTCTTCGGCAAGGTCGAGACGGTCTACGCTCAGGCCGCGGTGCACATCGCGGACCGCTGGGACGAGAACGGCGAGCACTACACCGCCACGGCCGAGGACGCGGCCTACGGCGTCTTCGAGCTCGAGGGCGGCGTCGTCGCGCAGATCAACTCGTCCTGGACGGTGCGCGTCAACCGCGACGAGCTCGTCGAGTTCCACGTCGACGGCACCCACGGCTCGGCCGTCGTCGGCCTCTTCGGCGCCAAGATCCAGTCGCGCAACGCCACGCCGAAGCCGGTCTGGAACCCCGACCTGGCCGACGCGCACGACTACGACGCCGACTGGGCCGAGGTGCCCACGAACGACGTCTTCCAGAACGGCTTCAAGCAGCAGTGGGAGGAGTTCCTGCTCTCGTTCGCCACCGGCACCGAGTACGAGTACGACCTGCTCTCCGGCGCCCGCGGCGTGCAGCTCGCCGAGGCCGGCCTGCGCTCGAGCAGCGAGGGCCGCAAGGTCGAGATCACCCCGCTGAGCCTGGGCTGATCGGATGTCCTCGCTCACCCTGCTCGGCGACGACGGCGCCACCCGCGCCGTCGACCTCGCCGAGGCACCGTCCTTCACGCGCCCCGCGGCGCCGCTGCGCAGCCGCGTGGCCTACGCCGCCGCGCACGTCGTGCCGCTCGGGCACGGCGACAACACGCCCGGCCGCCCGGCGCGGATCGACTGGGACGCGACGCTCGCGTTCCGCCGCCACGTGTACTCCTGGGGCCTCGGCGTCGCCGACGCCATGGACACCGCGCAGCGCAACATGGGCCTCGACGCCGCGGCGACCCGCGAGCTGATCGCACGCAGCGCCGAGGTCGCCCGCGAGGAGGGCGGCTCGGTCGTCGTCGGCGTGAACACCGACCACCTGGAGTCGGAGCACGTCTCGCTCGACGAGGTCGTCGCCGCCTACCGCGAGCAGCTGGCCTTCACCCAGGAGCAGGGCGCCGGCCCGGTGCTCATGGCCAGCCGCCACCTCGCGCGCGCCGCCCAGAGCGCCGACGACTACCGCCGGGTCTACCGCGCGGTGCTCGGCGCGGCGGACGGCCCCGTCGTGCTGCACTGGCTCGGCACCGCCTTCGACCCGTCGCTCGCGGGCTACTTCGGCTCCGACGACTGGCAGCAGGCCGCCCTCGTGCTGCTCGAGATCATCGGCGAGCACGCCGATCGCGTCTCGGGCGTCAAGATGAGCCTGCTCGACGCCGATGCCGAGGTCTTCGTGCGCGAGCGCCTCCCCGCGGGCGTGCGCATGTTCACGGGCGACGACTTCAACTACGTCGGGCTCATCGGCGGCTCCGACGCGCCATCCGCACCGCAGCCGGTCAGCGCCGGCGGGCACTCGGATGCGCTCCTGGGCGCCTTCGCGGCCCTCGCGCCGAGCGCGTCCGCGGCCATCCAGGCGCTCGACGCCGGCGACGGCGAGGCGTACACCCGCATCCTGCTGCCGACGGAGGCGCTGAGCCGCCAGATCTTCGCCGCGCCGACCTTCTACTACAAGACCGGCGTCGCCTTCCTGGCCTGGCTGAACGGGCACCAGCGCGGTTTCCAGATGGTCGGCGGACTGCACTCCGCGCGCAGCCTGCCGCACCTCTCGCGCATCGTCGAGCTGGCCAACGGCTCGGGCGCGCTGGAGCAGCCGGAGCTCGCGCTCGAGCGCTGGCACGCACTGCTGCGGGTCGGCGGGGTGGACGCATGAGCGACCGCCTCTCGATCAATCAGGCGACCATCAAGTACGCCGACCTCCCGACGGCGCTGCGGGTCACCGCGGAGGCCGGCGTGCAGTCCATCGGGCTCTGGCGCGAGCCCGTCGCCGAGGTGGGGCTCGAGCGGTCCGCCCGCCTGCTCGCCGACAGCGGCCTGCGCTTCAGCACCTACTGCCGCGGCGGCTTCTTCACCGTGCCCGAGGGCGCCGAGCGGCGCGCGTCGATCGACGACAACCGCCGCGCGATCGACGAGACGGCCGCGCTGGCGGCCGCCGGCGCCGCGGGCTCGACCGCGGTGCTCGTGCTCGTCGCGGGCGGGCTGCCCGCCGGCAGCCGCGATCTCGTCGGCGCCCGCGATCGCGTCGCCGAGGCGCTCGGCGAGCTCGCGCCGCACGCCCGCGCCGCCGGTGTGACGCTCGCGATCGAGCCCCTGCATCCGATGTATGCCGCCGACCGGGCCGTGGTCTCCACGCTCGGCCAGGCCCTCGATCTCGCCGAGCCCTTCGCGCCCGAGGAGGTCGGGGTCGCCCTCGACACCTTCCACGTGTGGTGGGACCCGCAGCTGTTCGCGCAGATCGAGCGGGCCGGCGCATCCGGCCGCATCGCCACCTACCAGGTGTGCGACTGGCGGGCCCCGCTCGAGGCCGACGTGCTGCTCTCGCGGCACTACCCGGGCGAGGGCGTGATCGACTTCGAGGCCATCACCCGTGCCGTGGTCGCCACCGGCTACGACCGCGACGTCGAGGTCGAGATCTTCAATCAGGCGGTGTGGGACGCGGACCCGGCGGCGGTCGTCGCGCGCACCGCGGAGGCGTTCGGGCAAGCGGTCTCCCGGCATCTGGGCTAGCCCTAGACTGCCGAGCATGAGCGAGGCGAACCCCGGCAGAGCACGCAGCGGTGCACCGACCCTGCAGGACGTCGCCCGCGAGGCCGGCGTCTCGCTCGCCACCGCCTCCCGGGTGCTCAACGGCACCGCCCGGCGCGTGGCCCCGGCCTTCCGCGAGAAGGTCGAGGCCGCCGCCGAGCAGCTCGGCTACAGCGCCAACCTCTCGGCGCAGGCGACCGCTCGCGGCAGCTCCGCGATCGTCGCCCTGCTCGTCGCCGACATCGCCGACCCCTACTTCGGCCGCATCGCCGCCGGCGTCGCCCGCGGCGCCGACGAGGCCGGTCTGCTGCTGACGATCGCCATCACCGAGCGCGACCAGCAGCGCGAGGCCAAGCTGGTGCGCGCCCTGCGCGGCCAGCGCCCGCGCAGCGTGATCCTCGCCGCCTCGCGCACCAGCGGCCGCGCGAACGAGGAGCTCGTCGCCGAGCTCGGCGCCTACACCTCGGCCGGCGGCTCGGTCGTGACGATCGGCCCCGGCGGCGGCACGCGTTCGGTCGGCGTCGACAACATCGGCGGCGGCCGGGCGCTCGGCACCGCGCTCGCGGGCCTCGGCTACCGCCGCGCCGTCTTCGTGGCGGCCGAGGCGGGCGTGCGCACCTCCGACGACCGCATCGCCGGCTTCACCGAGGGCTTCGAGGGCGGCGGCGGCGCGGTCGTGGAGGTGCTGCGCGCCGGCTTCAGCCGCGATGCCGGGCACGACGCCGTCGACGCGGTCGCCGAGCGGATCGAGGCGGGCACCGTGGTCGTCGGCGTCAGCGACGTCGTCGCGATGGGCGTCATGGCCGCGCTGCGCGAGCACGGTCGCGCCCCCGGCCAGGACGTCGCGGTGGCCGGCTTCGACGACATCCCGACCAGCCACGACGCCGTGCCGGGCCTCACGACCGTGCACGTGCCGCTCGAGGAGCTCGGCTACCGCGCGCTGCGGTCGAGCCTCGACGCCGCGGTGCACGACGACGAGCCGCTGCCCGTCGAGGTCGTGCTGCGCGGCAGCACCCCGGCCCGGGGCTGAGCGTGGCCCGCAGCACGATCGCCGACGTCGCAAGGCTCGCGGGCGTCTCCGTGGCGACCGTCTCCCGCGCCCTCAACGGCAACCCCAGCGTCGACCCCGCACTCGCCGAGCGCGTGCGCGCCGCCGCGATCGAGCTGCAGTACAGCGCGAGCCCGCTCGCGCGGTCGCTGGTGCTCGGTCGCACCGCCACGATCGCCGTCGTCGTGCCCGACCTCGGCAACCCCACCTTCCAGGAGGTGCTGCGCGGGCTCAGCCTCGCCGCCAAGGCCGAGGGCTACCACGTGCTCGTCGCCGACTCGGCCGAGGCGGTCGAGGAGGAGCGCGCGCTCGCCCTCGATACCCGCCGCCGCACCGACGGCGTCGTGCTCGTCGCGCCGCGCATGCCCGACGACGAGCTCGCGGCGCTGCTGCCGGAGCTCGCACCGGTCGTGCTGGTCAACCGGCGGCCGGATGCGGTGCCCGCCGTCGGCGCGGACTACGGCGCCGGCGTCACCGCGCTGCTCGAGCACTTGCACGGGCTCGGGCACCGCAGCTTCGCCTACCTCGCTGGCCTCGAGCGCAGCGTCTCGAACGCGGCGCGCGTCGCGGCGATCGAGGCGTTCGCGGAGCGCTCCGCGATCACCGTGCACCGGCTGCCCGGCGGCGTCGACTTCGACGCGGGGGCGGCGTCGGCGGATGCGGTGCTCGCCACGGGCGCGACCGCCGCGCTCGCCTTCAACGACCTCGTCGCGATGGGGCTCATGAGCACCCTGCAGGGTCGCGGCGTCGACGTGCCCGGCGAGCTCTCGGTGGTCGGCTTCGACGACATCCCCTTCGCCGCCTACACTTCCCCGCCCCTCACCACGGCCGCGGTGCCGACCCTCCGGCTCGGCGAGCTGGCCTGGGCCGCGATGTCCGCGACGCTGGGGGCCTCCGGGGCGGCACCAGCCGCTCTCGGCTCCGGCGCACGGGAGCCCGCGGCGGACGCGGCCTCCGCGCATCCGCTGCTCGTGCCGGATCTCGTCGTGCGCGGCAGCTCGGGCCCCGCGCGCCGCTGATCGCTCCCGTACCGCGGGGCGCGCCGGCGCCGCCCGGCGCACCGGCGGCGAGCAGGTCGCGGTCGGCACGCCGGAATCAGCAGCGAAGCGACGACTCAGCGCCGCGGTGCCTGCTGACTCGTCGCGAAGGTGCTGACTCTTCGAGCGGACCGGGCTCCCGTCGCTCAGGCACTGAGACTCATCGAGCGACCCGGGCTGCCGTCGCGCAGGCGGAGCCGCCGGGCGCGGCAGGAGCGTCCGTCACCCGCATCCGCTCGACACGGGCCGCCGACGCCCGCTACGCTGAGTAAACGTTTTCTCGCGCCGAGGAGCGCGGCCGAACGGGCCGCGCCGGCGCCGGACAGGAGTCGACGATGACCACCAACCTCCGCCGCTACGCGATCGTCGGCACGGGCCACCGGGCCGGCATGTACGTCGAGGCGATCCTCGGCGAGTACGCCGACCGGGCCGAGCTCGTGGCCCTCGTCGAGCCCAACCCGCAGCGCCTCGACGCGCACCTGCGCCGCATCGCGGAGGCCGGGGCGCCGACGCCGAGCACCTGGGGCCCCGAGCAGCTCGAGCAGGCCATCGCCGACGAGCGCGTCGACCGCGTCATCATCACCGCGCGCGACGACCTGCACGCCGAGCTGATCGTGCGCTCCCTCGAGGCGGGAGCGGATGTGGTCGTCGAGAAGCCGCTCACGATCGACGCCGGGAGCGCCGCGGCCATCGAGCAGGCCGTCGCCCGCACCGGCCGCGAGGTCGTGATCACCTTCAACTACCGCTACTCCCCCCGCAACAGCGCGCTGCGGCAGATCATCCAGGACGGGCGGATCGGACGGGTCACCTCCATCGACTTCTCCTGGGTGCTCGACACCAAGCACGGCGCCGACTACTTCCGCCGCTGGCACCGCGAGAAGGAGCACTCCGGAGGCCTGCTCGTGCACAAGTCGAGCCACCACTTCGACCTCGTCAACTGGTGGATCCGCAGCGAGCCGGCGCGCGTCTACGCGTCCGGCGGCCTGCGCTTCTACGGCGCCGAGAACGCCGACGCCCGCGGGCTCGCCGAGCGCCCGGCGCGCGGCACCCATGACGGCGCGCACGACCCCTTCGAGCTCGATCTGCGCGATGACGCGCGGCTGCGCGAGCTCTACCACGGCGCCGAGCAGCACGACGGCTACCTGCGCGACCGCGACGTCTTCGGCCCCGGCATCACGATCGAGGACAACCTCGCGCTCGTCGTGGACTACCGCTCCGGCGCCACCCTGAGCTACTCGCTCAACGCCCACTCCCCCTGGGAGGGCTACCGCGTGGCCGTCAACGGCACCGAGGGCCGCGTCGAGCTCGAGGTGATCGAGCGCGGCGCCGTGCTCGCCGACGAGGGGCTGCACCCCGTGCTCGACCCGAGCGCCGTGCACGCCGGCGAGGCCGAGTCCGGCCGACCGATCGGCGAGCGCGTGCTGCTGCAGCGGCACTGGGAGGACGCGGTCGAGATCCCGATCGAATCCGGCCCCGGCGGCCACGGCGGCGGCGACGCACTGCTGCTCTCGGACGTCTTCGTCGGCCCCGGCGACGACCCGCTGGGCCGCCCGGCGGACTGGCGCGACGGCCTCCGCTCGATCGCGGTCGGCATCGCGGGCAACCGCTCCCTCGCCACCGGCCTGCCGGTGCGCATCGACGAGCTGGGCATCGAGACCCTGGTGCACGCCGACGGGGCGCGGGCGTGACCCGCATCGCCGTCACCGGCGGGGCGGGCCGGCTCGGCCGCAGCCTCGTCGCCGGCCTTGCGCAGCGCGGCCACGAGGTCGTCTCGCTCGATCGTGATCGCGGCGAGGAGCGCGACGGCGTCGAGCACATCGCCGTCGACCTGCTCGACCGCGAGGCCGCGCACCTGGCCGTCAGCGCGAGCCGTGCCGACGCCCTCATCCACCTCGCCGCCATCGCCGTGCCGTTCTCGGCGCCCGAGGACGTGATCCTGCGCACCAACACCGTGCTGGCTCACAACGTGCTCACCGCCGGGCTCGAGGCCCGGGTCGGCCGCATCGTCGCCGCGTCCAGCCCGACCGTGCTCGGCTACGGCGCCCCCGGCGGCTGGCTGCCGGAGCGGCTGCCGCTCGACGAGACCTCGCCGACGCAGCCCTGGAACGCCTACGCCCTCTCGAAGCAGATCATCGAGGACGCGGTGCGCATGCTCGCCCGGCAGTCCGAGGACGCGGCCCGCTTCGCGGTCTTCCGCCCCTGCTACGTCATCGCCCCGGAGGAGTGGGCGGGCGCCCCGACCCAGCAGGGCCACACGGTGCGCGAGCGCCTCGACGACCCCGCGCTCGCTGCGCCCGCGCTGTTCAACTACGTCGACGCCCGCGACGTGGCGGCCTTCGCCGACGTGCTGCTCGAGGCCCTGCCCGAGCTGCCGCAGGCGGAGACCTTCTTCGTCGGCGCCGACGACGCCCTCGCCCGCGAGCCGCTCGCCGAGCTGCTGCCGCGCTTCGTGCCCGGCACCGAGGCGCTCGCCGCCGGGCTCACCGGCGACTCCCCCGCCTTCTCCAACGCCAAGGCCCGCCGCGTGCTCGGCTGGCGGCCGCAGCACCACTGGCGCACCGCGCTCGAAAGGACCTCAGCCTGATGCAGTTCGACGGCATCCTCTTCTTCCCGGTCACCCCGTTCGGCGCCGACGGCGCGGTCGAGGTCGGCGTGCTGCGCGAGCACCTCGCGACCTCGCTCGCTCACGCCCCCGGCGGCGTCTTCCCCGCCTGCGGCACGGGCGAGTTCCACGCCCTGGCGCAGGACGAGATCGACCTCGTCGTGCGCGAGACGGTCGCCGCGGTCGACGGCCGCGTGCCGGTCGTCGCCGCGGCGGGCGGCGCCCTCGCGCAGGCGATCCGCTCCGCGAGGTCGGCGGCGGATGCGGGCGCCGACGCCCTCCTGCTGCTGCCGCCCCAGATGGTGGCCGGCCCGCAGCACGGCCTCATCGCCTACGTCGAGGCGGTCGCCGAGGCCTCGCCGCTGCCGGTGATCGTCTACCACCGCGGCACCGCGCAGTACACGGTGCCGACGATGCGGCGCCTGGCCGCGCATCCGAAGGTCGTCGGCTTCAAGGACGGCGTGGGCGACGTGGCCCTCACCCAGCAGATCGTGCGCGCCGTCGCCGAGGCGGGTCGCGACGACTTCGCCTTCTTCAACGGCCTGCTCACGGCCGAGCTCAGCCAGGGCGCCTACCGGGGCATCGGCGTGCCGCTGTACTCCTCGGCGGCCTTCGCGATGGTGCCCGAGGTCGCGACCGCGCACTACCGCGCCTACGTCGACGGTGACGAGGACCGCCGACTGGCGCTCCTCGACGGCTTCTACGCCCCGCTCGTGCGCCTGCGCGACGAGACGCCGGGCTTCGGGGTGTCGCTCATCAAGGCGGGCCTGCGGCTCGGCGGACTGAGCGTCGGCGGCGTTCGCGCACCGCTCGCCGATCCGACGCCCGAGCAGGAGCAACGGCTCGCCGCCATCCTCGACGCGGGTCGCGCACTGCTGTGACGCCCACCATCGCCGGCTTCGAGGCCCGGCTGCTGCGCGTGCCGCTGCGGCGGCCGTGGGGCGCCGACGTCACCTCGCTCGGCGTGATCGCCACGACGCTGCGCCGCAGCGACGGCGTCGTCGGGCACGGCTTCTCCTGGACCCCGCAGATCGGCGCGGAGGCGGCGCTCGCGCTGCTCGAGCACGACCTCGCGCCGGTGCTCGTCGGTCGCCCCGCGGAGCCGGGCGAGGCCTGGTCGGCCGAGTGGGATGCGCTCTGGGCGCACCTGCACGAGGCGGGCGGCGGCGGGCTCACGACGATCGCGCTCGCCGGGGTCGACCTGGCGGTGTGGGATGCGGCGGGGCGCGCATCCGCCCGCCCGCTCTCGCAGCTGCTCGGTGCGCGCCGCGAGCGCGTGCGCGCCTACGGCAGCGGCGTCAACCTGCACTACCCGCTCGAGCAGCTGGTCGCCCAGGCGGAGCGCTGGGTCGCGGCCGGCTTCGACGCGGTCAAGGTGAAGGTCGGCAAGCCCGACGTCGCCGAGGACCTCGAGCGGATGCGCGCCGTGCGCGCCGTCATCGGCCCCGACCGCGCGCTCATGATCGACGCGAACCAGCGCTGGGACCTCGACCGCGCCATCCGCTCCATGGAATCGCTCGAGGAGGTGCGCCCGGCCTGGATCGAGGAGCCGCTGCGCGCGGAGCGGATGCGGGACCACGCCGCCCTCGCGCGCCGCATCGGCACCCCGATCGCCGTCGGCGAGAACCTGCACACGCTCGAGCGCTTCGCCGAGTACCTGGATGCGGGCGCCGCCGCGATCGTGCAGCCGAACGTCGTGCGCGTCGGCGGCATCACCCCGTTCCTGCGCATCGCGTCGCTCGCGCGCGAGGCCGGCGCCGCCCTGCACCCGCACCTGCTGCCGGAGCTCAGCGGCCAGGTCGCGCTCGCCCTCGACGGCGACCCGATGGTCGAGGACGTCGAGGACGCCGCCTTCGGCGCGCTCGGCGCCCTGCTCGACGACTCCCCCGTCGCGATCCGCGACGGCTCCCTCACCGAGACCCCGCACACGGGGCTCGGGCTCCGCTTCGCGGAGTTCCTGCCCGACGTCTCCGACCGCTGAAGGACTGCATCATGACGACCTCGACCGCCGACCTCGACCTCCTCGCCGAGCGCGCCGCGCAGGCCGCCCCCGTGCTCGCGGCGAGCAGCGCCGCCGAGCGTGCCGCCTGGCTGCGCGCCGTCGCCGACGTGCTCGACGCGAACCTCGCCGAGCTCGTCGCCATCGCCGACGAGGAGACCGCGCTCGGCGAGCCGCGGCTGCGCGGCGAGGTGGGCCGCACGAGCGGCCAGCTGCGCCTGTTCGCCGACGTCGTGCTCGAGGGCTCCTACCTCGAGGCGATCGTCGACGACGCCGATCCCGCCGCCACGCCGCCGCGCCCCGAGCTGCGCCGCCTGCTGGTGCCGCTCGGCCCGGTGGCCGTGTACTCGGCCTCGAACTTCCCCTTCGCCTTCTCGGTGCTCGGCGGCGACACCGCGAGCGCGCTGGCCGCCGGCAATCCGGTGATCGTCAAGGCGCACTCCGGGCACCCGCGCCTCTCGGCGCGCACCGCCGAGCTCGCGATCGGGGCCCTGGCCGCGGCCGGCGCGCCCGAGGGCTCGCTCGCGCTCGTCGAGGGCCGGGCCGCCGGCGAGGCGCTCGTGCAGCACCCGCGCATCCGCGCCGCCGGCTTCACGGGCTCGCTCTCGGGCGGCCGCGCGCTCTTCGACCTGGCGGCCGGTCGCCCCGACCCCATCCCGTTCTACGGCGAGCTCGGCAGCGTCAACCCGGTCGTCATCACGCCCGCGGCCGCCGCGGCGCGCGGCGAGCAGCTGGCCGGCGGGCTCGTCGGCTCGTTCACGCTCGGCGCCGGCCAGTTCTGCACCAAGCCGGGCGTGGTGTTCGTGCCCGCCGCGGCCGAGGGCTTCGTGGGCACCGTGACCGCCGGCGCGGCCGACGCCACGGGCGGGCGGCTGCTCACCGAGCGCATCACTGAGGCGTTCCCGGCCGGCGTCGAGCGCCTCGCCGCCGACCCGGCGGTTCGCGTGCTCGCGACCGGCTCGGGCGAGACCGCGCCGACCGTGCTCGAGACCGACGCCGCCGCGGTCGCCCAGCGCCCCGACGACCTGCTCGAGGAGGTCTTCGGCCCGACGACCCTGCTCGTGCGGTACACCGACGAGGCGCAGCTGCTCGCCGCGCTCGACGCGGTGCCGGGCAGCCTCACCGCCACCCTGCACAGCGAGCCGGGCGACGACGTCGCCGCGGTGCTGGCCCGCCTGTCGGACCGCGCCGGCCGGGTGCTCTTCGCCGGATGGCCCACGGGCGTGGCGGTCACCTGGTCGCAGCATCACGGCGGCCCGTGGCCGTCGACCACCTCCGGGCACACGAGCGTCGGCGCCACGGCGATCCGGCGGTTCCTGCGCCCGCTCGCCTTCCAGGACGCTCCGCAGCACCTGCTGCCGGCGGCGCTGCGCGACGAGGCGCTCACGGGCATCCCGCATCGCCGCAACGGCCGGCTCGTCGGCTGAGCCCGATGGCCGGGCGATCGGATGCGCACCCGCATCCGCTCGCCCGTTGCCGTCGCGCACGCGCGGGCGGATGATGAGCCCATGGGCGAGCAGCACGCGGACGACCGGCCGGGGCCGCTGGATCACACGCGCCTCTTCCGCAGCCGCACGCGGCGGCACCTGCGCTCGGTCGCACGCCGGCTGCAGCACGTGCGCATCGTGCCGGGGCTCGGCGGCGACGGCGACCTGCTCGTCGCCGAGGTGATCGGCACGAGCCCGGCCGCGCTCGCCGCCGGCCTCGAGCGGCTCGGGCTCGGACCGACGGCCGAGCACCATCTGCGCACCTTCCGCAGCGGGCGCGTGCACGTGATGGTCGCCGAGCACGGGCGCTCGGTGACCTTCATGGTCGCCGGCAACACCGCGGACGAGCCGTGGAGCTTCGGCGAGGTCGACGTGCGGCTCGCCGAGGAGCTCGAGATCGAGCTCATCGGCGCCGACTGGATCGACGGCTTCCTCGAGCCGGAGCGCAGCGTGACCCCGAGCAGCTACCCCGCGTTCTTCGTCGATCCGGCGGGCGGCGCCGACCTCAGCCGATGAGCCCCTCGCGGCCGCCCGAGACCCAGACCGGGTCGAAGGTGCGCGGGCCGGAGATCTCGGCGGCCGCGGCCTCGAGCTCGGCCGCCTGCGACGCCTCCAGCGTCAGCGAGCCACCGGCGATCGACTCGTCGAGGTTCGCGAGCGAGCGGGTGCCGGGGATCGACACGAGCCCGAGCCCGGTCGCGGCGGCCCGGTGCTCGAGCCACGCGATGGCGAGGGTTGCGAGCGGGGCGCCGATGCCCGCGGCGATCGCGCGCAGGCGCTCGGCCACGGCGAGGTTCGCCGCCAGGTTGGCCTCGGCGAAGCGCGGGAAGTTCTGCCGGCTGCCGCCGAGCGCCGACACCGCGGCGTCGAAGCGATCGGTGAGCAGGCCGCGCGAGACCGGCGAGTAGGCGACGAAGGCGACGCCGAGCTCGACCGCGGCGGGGATCACGAAGCGCTCCACGTCGCGGCTGACGAGGCTCCACTCCGACTGCACGGCGGCGATCGGATGCACGGCGTGCGCCCGGCGCAGCTCCTCGCCCGTGACCTCCGAGAGTCCGATCGAGCGGATCTTGCCCTCGGCCACCAGCTCGGCGAGCGCCGCGACGCTCTCCTCGACGGGCACGTTCGGGTCGGGGCGGTGCAGGTAGTAGAGGTCGAGCGCGTCGGTGCCGAGACGGTCGAGGCTGCCCTCGATCTGCTCGCGGATGTGCTCGCGATCGCCGCGCACCCCGCGCTTGCCGATGCCGCCGCCCTGCACGATGCCGACCTTGCTGGCGATCGCGAAGCGGTCCCGCAGGCCGGTGCGGGCGAGGAAGCGCCCGAGGATCTGCTCGCTGAGGCCCGCGCCGTAGACATTGGCGGTGTCGATGTGGGTGACGCCGCGCTCAAGCAGGCCGTCGAGCAGCCGCTGCGCATCCGCTTCGTCGATGGGGCCGTAGGCGCCGGCCAGCGACATGGCGCCGTAGCCGACGGCGGAGAGCTCGACGCCCTCGGCGATGGGCACGGCGGGGGCGGTGACGGTCGTGGGCATGCTGCTCCTCGGTTCGCTGCGGTGGGTCGCCTCCACTCTGGCCCACGAGCGGATGCGCGTGCCAGGGTCCGTCATGCCCCGGAGCGTTCGGCGCCCGGTGCCTCGCTAGGGTTGGATCGTCACCCAGAGGAGCCCGGATGCCCGCAGCACGCCCCGCCGCGCTGGACGAGGTTGCACGAGCATGATCGGCATCCTCTTGGCCGCGGTGCTCTGGGGCACCACCGGCACCGCCGCGACGCTGCTGCCGGATGCGGTGAGCCCGCTCGCCACCGGCGCCGCCACCATGACGATCGGCGGCCTGCTGCTCGCGCTCACCGCCCCGCGCGGCGCGCTGCTCGCGCTGCGCACCCCCGGCGCGCTGCGCTGGCTGCTGCCCGGCGCCCTCGCCGTCGCCGTCTACCCCCTCGCGTTCTACTCGGGCATGTCGCTCGCGGGCGTCGCGGTCGGCAACGTCGTGGCGCTCGGCACGGCGCCCGTCTTCGCCGCGATCCTGGAGCAGCTGCTCGACCCCGCCGACCGCCGCCAGCCGCTCGGCGGCCGCTGGCTGCTCTCGGCGGTCGCGGCCACCGCGGGCGTCGCGCTGCTGGCGGTCTTCGGGCACCACGGCGAGAGCTCCGCGTCCGCCGGCGGCACGCTGCCCGGCATCGCCCTCGGCCTGCTCGCCGGCCTCGCCTACGCCGGCTACACCTACACGGCGGGTCGGGTCATCGGGCTCGGGGTGTCGTCGCGCGGCGCGATGGCGGCGCAGTTCGGTCTCGGCGCGGTGCTGCTGCTGCCGGTGCTGCTCGCGACGGGCGGCCCGCTGCTGCGCCTGGCGGCCGGGGGCGCGGAGTCGCCGCTGGCGCAGCTGCTGGGCTCGCCGCATCCGCTCGCCGTCGTCGGCTACCTGGCGCTCGGGCCCATGTTCCTGGCCTACGTGCTCTTCGGGCGCGGGCTGCGCACGGTGTCGAGCTCGCGGGCGACGACGGTCACCCTCCTCGAGCCCTTCGTGGCGACGCTGCTGGCGGTCGTGGCGGTCGGCGAGCGCCTCGCGCCGCTGGGCTGGGTCGGGCTCGCGCTCGTGCTCGCCGGCGTGGTGTCGGTCGCGACGGAGCGTCGCGCGGCACCCCGCCGCACCGCCCCCGCGCCCGCCCGCGGGGGGGCCCCC
>JASCOA010000051.1 GCA_029959365.1 Microbacteriaceae bacterium PS02343
GCCCGGCAGCGTCTCGCTGCCGGGCCCTCGTCCGTTCCCGGACCCCTCGGCGGAATGCGCCTGCCCTGCCGAGCGGATGCGCCGACCGCATCGAGCGGATGCGTTCCGAGCGGATGCACGGGCCCCGCATCCGCGACCCCCTATCCTTGTGAAGGTGCCCGCGGCAGCGGCGCCCCAGTTCGACCAGGAGGAGCAGCCGCCATGAACGCCCACATCCCCACCCCCGAGGACACCGGTCGTCGTCGCGTGCTGCTGAAGCTCTCCGGAGAGTCCTTCGGCGGCGGTCAGCTGGGCGTCAACCCCGACACGATCAACGCCGTCGCGCGCGAGATCGCCGAGGCCGCGAAGACCGTGGAGATCGCGATCGTGGTCGGCGGCGGCAACTTCTTCCGCGGCGCGGAGCTCAGCCAGCGCGGCATGGACCGCAGCCGTGCCGACTACATGGGCATGCTGGGCACCGTCATGAACGCCCTCGCCCTGCAGGACTTCCTCGAGCAGGCCGGCGCGGAGACCCGCGTGCAGTCCGCCATCGAGATGACCCAGGTCGCCGAGCCCTACATCCCGCGTAAGGCGGTGCGCCACCTCGAGAAGGGCCGCATCGTCATCTTCGGCGCCGGCGCCGGCCTGCCCTACTTCTCCACCGACACCGTGGCCGCGCAGCGCGCGCTCGAGATCGGCGCCGCCGCCGTGCTCGTCGCCAAGAACGGCGTCGACGGCGTCTACACGGCCGACCCGCGGGTCGACCCCAGCGCGACGAAGATCGACGAGATCACCTACCAGGAGGCCCTCGTCGGCGGCCTCAAGGTCGTCGACTCGACCGCCTTCAGCCTCTGCATGGACAACGGCATCGACATGGTCGTCTTCGGCATGGAGCCCGGCGGCAACGTCGCCGCGGCCATCCGCGGCGACCGTCTCGGCACGCTCGTCCGCAGCTGACCGCCTCCGGCCGGGCCGATCGGCCTGGCTACGATGGAACCGAACGAAGGAGCACCATGATCGCGGATGTGCTGTCCGACACCAAGGACAAGATGAGCAAGGCCGTCGAGGTCGCCAAGGACGACTTCGGCACGGTGCGCACGGGACGTGCGAACCCGGGCCTCTTCCAGAAGGTGCTCGTCGAGTACTACGGCACCCCGACCCCGCTCGGTCAGCTCGCCGGGTTCCAGCAGCCCGAGGCGCGCGTGCTCGTGATCACGCCCTTCGACAAGTCCGCGCTCAAGGACATCGAGAAGGCGCTCGTCGCCGCCTCGCACCTCGGCGGCAACATCGGCAACGACGGCTCGATCATCCGCGTCGTGCTGCCCGAGCTCACCGAGGACCGCCGCAAGGAGTACGTGAAGCTCGCGCGCGACAAGGGCGAGGCCGCCCGCGTGGTCGTGCGCAACCTGCGCCGCAAGGGCAAGGACGACCTCGACGCGCTCAAGAACGAGGTCGGCGAGGACGAGATCGCCCGCGCCGAGAAGGAGCTCGACGCGGCGACGAAGTCGACGATCGACGCGATCGACGAGGCGCTGAAGAAGAAGGAGACCGAGCTGCTCGCGGTCTGAGCGCTCGGACGAGGGTGGGAATGTCGGAACGGCCCGAGGACGGCCGCGGCGCCGCAGGCGCCGAGCTGCCGTCGGCGGACCCCGGGGACGCGACGTCCGCCGCGGTCGATGCGACCGCATCCGCTCCCGTCCCCGAGCCCGTACTGCAGGACCCCGGCGCCGTGGCGCAAGCCCAGCGCCGGGGCACCCGCGCGGAGTTCGAGCAGTTCGCGCAGGGCCGCAAGGCCGAGCTCGAGGCGCAGCTGACCGCCAAGCGCGCGCAGCTCGACGCCGTCAACGAGCGGATCGCCGCCCGGACGGGCCGCAACCTGATCATGGCGATCCTCATCGGCGTGGCCCTCGGCGGCAGCATGCTGCTGAGCCTGGTCTTCGTCAAAGAGCTCTTCATGCTCGTCGCGATCGTGCTCATCGGCTTCACCACCTCCGAGCTCTCCACGGCGCTGCGCGCCGCGGGGCGCGATGTGCCGCGCATCCCCACCGTCGTCGGCGGGGTGCTCGTGGTGCCCGCCGCCTGGTACTTCGAGGGCCCGGGCCAGTGGTACGGCGTGCTCGGCGCCATCGCGCTGGTCAGCGTCTGGCGACTCGTCGAGATAGCGGTGCCGACCGCGCGCGCGTCGCGGCGCAATGTCGTGCTCGACCTCGCCGCGGGCGCCTTCGTGCAGGCCTACATCACCCTGCTCGGCACCTTCGCGGTGCGGCTCACCTCGGCCGACGGCGGCCAGTGGTGGACGCTCGGCTTCATCATCCTCGTGGTGCTCGTCGACACGGGCGCCTACGCGAGCGGGCTGCGCTTCGGCAAGCACCCGATGGCGCCGCGCATCAGCCCCAAGAAGACCTGGGAGGGATTCGCCGGCGCCGTGCTCGTCACCCTCGTCGGCGGCGTGCTGATCGCGCAGTTCATGCTCGGTCAGCCCTGGTGGGTCGGTCTGATCCTCGGCGGCGCGATCGTCGTCACGGCGACCGTCGGCGACCTCAGCGAGTCGCTCATCAAGCGCGACCTCGGGGTCAAGGACATGAGCACCTGGCTGCCCGGCCACGGCGGCTTCCTCGACCGGCTCGACTCGCTGTTCCCCTCCGCGGTGATCGCGTATGCGATCTTCCTGCTGGTGGCATGATGGTGGCGTGACCGACACCTTCCCCCGCGTGCGCAAGCACGAGCGCGGCTACGCCGCCGAGGAGGTCGAGGAGTTCCTGGCCCGTGCCCGCGAGGCCTACGCCGCGCCGCGCGGCGAGGAGGGCGCGATCGGCGCCCAGCAGATCCGCGACACCACCTTCACCATCGTCAAGCGCGGCTACTCGGCGACCCACGTCGACGCGGCCCTCGAGCGGCTCGAGGACGCGTTCGCGACGCGCGAGCGCGAGCGGGCGCTCAACGAGGACGAGACCGGCTGGTACGGCGACGCCCGAGGTGTCGCGCAGATCGTGCTCGACCGGCTCGCCCGCCCGAGCGGCCAGCGCTTCGCGCGCTCGAGCGTCTTCGCGCAGGGCTACCGTCGGCGCGACGTCGACCGCTTCGCGAACCGCATCGCGCGCTACCTGCAGGACGGCAAGCCGCTGACGGTCGAGGACGTGCGAACGGTCACCTTCCGCCCGCAGCGCGGCGGCTACCGCGAGCGCCAGGTGGACTACCTGCTCGACAGCGTGGTCTCGGTGATGCTCGCGGTGCGCGCTTCGTAGCGGCGACGCCCCCTCCCTCGGAGGCCCGGGACGGCCGTCCGGGAATCGCCCAGGTGCGCTCGTTCACCGATTTGTTACCATTGGTGCACTGTGGGTAAGCATGCACTGACGCGCGTCCCCCAGACCGACCCGAGCTCGACCCGACGGGAACTGGTCCGAGGCGGCGCCCAAGCGACCATCAGGCCGGAGCGCGCGAGCGCGTCGACGGCCTCCATCATCGACCGCCGGGGCAACCCGGCACAGCGTTTCGGCTTCGTCATGTTCGCCGTCACCGCGCTCGTCGCGGCGCTCTTCGTGAGCCCCGAACCGACGGCGTACGCCACCGCCATGTCGGCGGAGTGGCGACCGCAGGCGCAGAGCCTCGAGGTCTCGACCCTCGCCAGCGCCGAGGTCAGCCGCGACCAGTACACGTACTCGGAACCGGTGCCCGAGCCCGAGCCCGTCGCACCGGCCCCGGCCGCAGGCGGCTCCTCGGGCAGCGGCGTCGCGCCGGTGGCGGGGACCCCCGACCCCGGCAGCGCCAAGTCCATCGCGGCCGAGATGGTCGCGGCCCGCGGATGGGGCACCGACCAGTACGACTGCCTCGTCTCGCTCTGGAACAAGGAGTCGGGCTGGAACGTCTACGCCCACAACGCCTCCAGCGGCGCCTACGGGATCCCGCAGGCCCTGCCCGGCAACAAGATGTCGTCGGTCGGCGCTGACTGGGCCACCAACGCCGCGACGCAGATCACCTGGGGCCTGGGTTACATCTCCGGCCGCTACGGCACCCCCTGCGGCGCCTGGGGCAAGTCCCAGGCCTCGGGCTGGTACTGAGCGCTCCCGCGCAAGCTGGTACCGAACCGGTCCACCGACCCGCAGCAGCTCGATCGAACGGGCCGTCCTCGCACGAGGGCGGCCCGTTCGTCTGTCTAGACTCGACGGCATGCCCCGTTCGAACCGACCCCGTCGTCGTGCGGGCGGGGCGGGCGGCGAGCCGGAGCGCGACATCGAGCGCCTGCTGACCGGCAACCGCCGCACCGAGAGCCGCCGCGGCCAGGAGTTCAGCGTGCAGCCGATCTCGGCCGCGAAGGCCACCAAGGCCTACGTCTGCCCCGGCTGCCGTGGGCCGGTGGAGGTCGGCGTCGCCCATCTCGTGGTGTGGCGCATGGACGGCGTGCTGGGCGACGCGGCGGACCTCGCCGCGCGCCGGCACTGGCACGAGCACTGCTGGAGGACCGCATGACCGAGATCCGAGGCGGCGTGGAGCTGCCCGCCCTCCGCGAGGAGATCGAGCTGCGCACGGCCGACGGGCTGACGCTGGTGGGGGAGCTCGCACTGCCCGAGCAGCGGCCGCCGGTGGCGACGCTCGTGTGCCTGCATCCGCTGCCCACGCACGGCGGTTTCATGGACTCGCACATCCTGCGCAAGGCGTCCCTGCGTCTGCCCGCCCTCGCGGACATCGCAGTGCTGCGCTTCAACTTCCGCGGCGTCGAGTCGCCGCGCGGCCGCAGCGAGGGCTCCTTCGGCGAGGGGCACGACGAGCGGCACGACCTGGCCGCGGCGATGGACCTCGTCGCCGAGCGCGGGCTGCCGCACCCCTGGCTGCTCGGTTGGTCGTTCGGCACCGAGGTGGCGCTCAAGCACGGGCTCGCGCATGCGGTCGACGGCGCCGTGCTGCTCTCGCCGCCGCTGCACCGCACGAGCGACGCCGAGCTGCAGGCCTGGGCCGGCAGCGGCAAGCGCCTCGGCGTGGTCGTTCCCGAGCTCGACGATTACCTGCGCCCGGTCGAGGCCGCGGAGCGCTTCGCTCTCGTGCCCGAGGCGCAGCTGACCGGGGTCGAGGGCGCCAAGCACCTGTGGGTGGGGGAGACCCAGACCCGGCAGGCGCTCACCGAGATCCTGCGCATCGTGCGGCCCGAGGCGCTGCCCCTCGCGACGACCTGGCCCTGAGCCGCCGGCTCGGCCCCGGCAGGCAGCGGCGGAGCTGGTGAGCGGATGCGCGCATCCGCTCGCCCCACCGGCTACAGCTCGTTCTGCCGCGGCACCCAGACCTGCTTGACGATGATGAGGATCGACGCGGCCACCGGGATCGCGACGAGCGCACCGAGCACGCCGGCGAGCGTGCCGCCGGCCAGGGCCGCGATGACCACGATCGCGCCGGGCACCTTGACCGCGCGGTTCATGATGTTCGGGCTCAGCACGTACGCCTCGACCTGCATGTAGACGAGGTAGTAGCCGGCGGCCCAGAGCACCGCCGGGAACGGCAGGAAGGCCGTCGTCGCGACGATGATGATCGAGCCGGTGATGGTTCCCACGAGCGGTACGAGCGAGCAGAGGAACGCGACGAACGCCAGCAGGGCGGCGAACGGCGACTGCAGGATGCTGAGGAAGATGAAGCTGAGCACGCCGTTGCAGGCGGCCAGGGAGGCCTGGCCGACGACGTAGCGGCCGACGGCCTGCGTGACCTGCTCCGAGATCTCCATGAAGCGCTTGCGCTTCGACGCCGCGATGAGGCTGTAGAGGCCGCGCTTGATGGTCTTCATCGACGAGGTGAAGTACAGGGTGAGGATGAGCACGACGATGCCGCCGAAGAGGCCGGTGCCGATCGCGACGCCGACGGCGAGGATGCCGTTGCCGACCTCGACGATGTTGGCCGGGTCCTGGAAGAACGAGACGACCTGGTTGCGGGTTTTGTCGAGGTCGACCCAGTTGCCGACGTACCCCTGCGCCTGATCGAGGAAGTCGTCGAAGGTGATGCTCGCGAAGTAGTCGGTGAGGGTGTTGATCAGGGTGGTGGTCTGGTTGACGATGACCGGGATCACCGCGAAGAAGAAGCCGACGAGCACGCCCGTGAAGGCGCCGAGCACGATGAGGATCGCGGCCCAGCGGGGCACCTTGCGCTTCTCGAGCCAGGCGACGATCGGCTCGAGGCCGAGCGAGACGAAGAGCGCGACGGCGATGTAGGTGATGATCGTCGCGAGGCTCGACACGGCGCCGCCGATCACGAGCGCGACGAGCACGCCGAGGCCGCCGAGCAGCCCGATCTTGAAGGCGTTGGTGATCTTCACGGGGTGCTCCTCGCCGACCTCTCGGTCAGTCCTCGTCGTCCGCGGCGGGGTCGCCGTCGGTGTTCTCGCTCGACGAGACCTTCTCGGCGTTCGTCAGCACGGTGCGCAGGTTGGTGAAGTAGCCGGCGACCGCGTCGCGCTCGATGCGGATCTTGGCCAGCCGCTCCTCCGCATCCGCAACCAGCGCGTCGCTGCGCTCCTGCGCCTCGGCGACGAGCGAGGCGCCGCGCGCCTCGGCGTTGGCGAGGATCTCGGCGGCGAGCTCGTCGGCGCGGATGCGCGACGCCTTCTCGTTCGCCTGGCCGGCGGCCTCGAGGGTGTCGGCCTCGAGCCGCTTGTCGGCGGCACGGCGCGTGGCGTCGGCCAGCTGCGCGTTGGCCTCGTCGAGGTACTTCTGCGTCAACGCGACGGCCTCCTGGTGCTTGGCCAGGTACTCCTTCTCGGCCGCGTCGCGGCGCGAAGTGAGCTCCATCTCGAGGTCCATGCGGGCCTGCTCGGTCTCGCGCTGCAGCGCCGAACGGGCCTCGCCGTCCTGGTGCTCGAAGGCGGCCCGAGCCTGCTCCTGCTCGTGCTCGACGTCCGCCCGGCGCTGCTCGAAGTCGCGCTCGAAGTCGGTGCTGCGCTGCTCGATGTCGGCCTCGAGGGCCGCGCGGCGCTGCCCGAGCTCCGCCTCCTGCAGGTTGCGGCGCTGGTCGAGGTCGGCGTGCTCGCGGGTGCCGCGTTCGGCCAGCTCGTTCTCGAGGATCGTGCGGCGCTGGGCCAGCTCGTTCTCCTGCGCGACGCGGCGGGCCTCGATGTCGGCCTCCTGCTCGGCGCGGGTGCGGGCGAGCTCGGCCTCCTGCGCGTTGCGGCGCTCGGCGAGCTCGTTCTCCTGCGCGTTGCGGCGCTGGTTGAGGTCGGCCTCCTGCTCGGCGCGGGCCTGGGCGAGCTCGGCCTCCTGCTCCGAGCGGATGCGGGCGAGTTCGGCCTCCTGCTCGCCCCGCTGCCGGGCCAGCTCGGCCCCCTGGCGGTTGCGGCGCTCGGTGAGCTCGTTCTCCTGCTCGGCGCGGATGCGGGCCAGATCGGTCTCGACCGTGGTGCGCGCGGCCTCGAGCTCGGCCTGCACCTCGGCGCGGCGACGCTCCACACCGGCGGTGAACTCGATGCGGTCGCGCTCGGTGTCGCGGGCGAGCTGGGCGGCGGCCTCGCGGGCGGCCACGGTCTCGCGCTCGACGACCACGCGCAGCTCGGCGGCCTCGCGCTCGGCGTCGGAGCGGTGCGCCCCGGCCTCGCGGGAAGCGGTGGCGCGCACCTCGGCGGCCTCGGTCGCGACCGCCCCGCGGATCGCGGCGGCCTCGCGCAGGGCGTCCTGCGTGGTGGTCTCGGCTTCGGCGCGCGAGCGGGTCAGCAGCGCATCGCTCTCGTCGCGGGCGTCCTGCAACGCCTTCGCGGCCCGCTCCTCCGCCTCGCGCACGAGGCGCTCCGCGTACTCGCGAGCCTCCTCGCGGGCGGCGACGGACTCCTTCTGCACGGTGGCGCGCAGCTTCTCCGCGTCGATGTCGGCCTGCCCGATGAGACGGGTCGCCTGCTCCTCGGCGAGACGCAGGGTGGTCTCGAGCCGGGCGCCGAGGCCGCTGTAGGTGGGTGCGCCGACCTCCTCGAGGTCGGTCTGCAGCTCGTCGACCTGGGCGTGCAGCTGCTTGAGGTCCTTGCTGGCCTCGGCCTTCTCGGTGTTGGCCTTGATGAGCTCGCGACGCAGCTCCTGCATCGCCTTGTCGACCTCGTCGCGGTTGTACCCGCGGACCTGGATCGAGAAGCTCGACTCGTCTGTGGCCACCATGTCTCCTTCAGGGGTGCGCAGGACAGGCGTCGCGCGCCGTTCCGCGGACAGATCGAGTGTAGTCAGCGGGCGTGGCGACGAGCGACCGGCGACGGGGGCGCGGAGAGGCGGCGTACAGGCGCATCCGCTACCGTTGCTCCGTTCTCCGCCCAATCGACAGGAAGACCCCTATCGTGCGTTTCGTGCTGGCCATCGTGAGCTTCGTGCTCGCGGCCCTCATGATCGGCTGGGGCATCGGTCAGCGCACGATCCTCGCGGGTCCCGAGAGCGTCGCCGCCTCGGTCGAGACCGAGGCCGCACCGCTCACCGTCATCGACGGCTCCGCCATCGAGCAGCTCGGCATGCAGCTCGGCGCCGTCTCCCCCTCGCGATCGCTGACCGTCGAGGGCTCCGGCCCCGTGCTGATCGCCTACGGCCGCACCGCCGACGTGCTGGCCTGGGTGGGCGACACCGACCACAACCTCGTGAGCGCCGACACCGAGAGCGACGAGCTCGTCGCCGAGCTCGTCGAGGGCGCCGAGAGCGAAGCCCCCGACCCCCGCGGGTCCGACCTCTGGCTCGACGAGATGACCGGTGAGGACAGCCTCGAGCTCACCACCGGTGTGCGCTCGGACATGAGCGTGCTGCTCGCCTCCGACGGCGTCGCACCGGCTCCCTCCGCCATCGAGGCGACCTGGCCGGTCGATAACCGCACGCCCTGGTCGGTGCCGCTCATCGTCGCCGGCAGCGTGGTGCTCGTCCTCGGGCTCGCCCTCTACATCTGGGCGCTGGTGCACCTGCGCCGCACCCAGGGACCGCGCCGCAAGACCGCGAAGCAGCCGAAGGGCCCCAAGCCGCCGAAGCGGCCGAAGCCCGGCGTGCTGGGCGCGGGCAAGCGGCCCGGTCCGCAGATCGAATCCCCGCGCGGTCGCCGCTCGGTGCGCAAGCGCATCGCCCTGCTGCCCGCCGGCCTGGCGGTCGCCGCGCTCGCCGGCTGCACCGGGGGACCGGCGCTCGATCTCGGCGGGTCGTCACCGAGCCCCTCCGCCTCGGCGTCGGCCGAGGCCGCACCCGCGGTCGAGCCGCCCGTCGTCACCCAGGCTCAGGCTGAGCGGATCATCGCCCGCGTGGCCGAGGTCGGCGCGGCCGCCGATGAGGCGCGGGACGGCGACGCGGCCGCCGCTCGGTTCGACGGCGCCGCGCTCGAGGAGCGCCGCGGGCACTACGCGGTGCTGGCCGCCGAGGCCGAGCAGCCCGCTCCGCCGGTGATCCCCGCCTCCGTCATCGAGCTGACCCTGCCGCAGGCCACCGAGTCCTGGCCGCGCAGCGTGTTCGCCGTCCTCAAGGACGAGGCGAACGCCGAGGCGCCCCAGGTGGCGGTCTACCTGACCCAGAACAGCCCGCGCGAGGCCTACAAGGTGCAGTACGCCACGTCCTTCGCTCCGGGCGCGCAGTTCCCCGACGTCGCACCCGCCAGCATCGGCGCTGCGCGGCTCTCGCCCGACGAGCTGCTGCTCGCCGTGCCGCCGTCTCAGCTCGCCGCCGCCTACGGCGACATCCTCATCAACGGCGACTCGAGCCAGTACGCCGCGCTCTTCTCGGCGGAGGGCGACTCGCTGCGCACGCTCATCGGCGCGCAGGAGCGCCAGGACCGGCGCGACAACCTCGGCGAGAACGGCAGCTTCGAGTCGCGCATCGAGCCCGGCAGCGGCGACCCCATCGCCTTCGCGACGAACGAGGCGGGCGCCATCGTGGCCGTCTCCCTGCGCGACGTGCGCGAGGTCAAGCCGAACGACAACGGCACGATCGACAACCTCGGCGTCTCCGGAGCCGTCGCCGGCATCGACGAGAGCACGACCACCGGCGTGCGCTCCGTCTACGGCCTGCAGCTGCTCTTCGCCGTGCCCCCGTCCACCGCCGCCGACCAGACCGTGCGTCTGCTCGGCTACAGCAACGGCCTCCTCGAGGCCTCGGAGATCGAATGACCGACCTGCCCCCCTCCGTCGCCTCGCTGCGCGGAGCCGTCGACCTGTCGTCCCTCGCTCGTCGCCCGAGCGCCCCGCAGCAGCCCGCGGCGCCGTCTCCGGACGCCGCTGCCGCTCCCGGCGGCGTCGACGTGGTCGTGGAGGGCACGGATGCGGGCTTCGCCTCGATCCTCGAGCTCTCGAACACCGTGCCCGTCGTCGCTGAGCTCTACGCGAGCTGGTCGGAGCAGAGTCAGCAGCTCGGCGCGCTGCTCGAGCGCCTCGTGCGCGCCGCCGGCGGCCGCCTCGTGCTCGCCCGCATCGACGCCGAGGCCAACCCTCAGCTCGCCCAGGCGTTCCAGGCCGAGGCGATCCCCACCGTGGCCGCGGTCGTCGCCGGCCGCCCCGTCTCGCTCTTCCAGGGCGTCCCCGCCGACGAGCAGGTGCAGGGCGTGCTGGAGCAGCTGATCGAGCTGGCCGCGCAGAACGGCGTGACCGGCAGCATCGAGCTCGACCCCGCGGCCCAGCCGGCCGAGCCCGAGGAGAAGCCGCTGCCGCCGCTGCACCAGGAGGCGTTCGACGCCATCGACCGCGGCGACTACCCCACCGCGGTCGCCGCGTACCGGAAGGCCATCGCCCAGAACCCGGCCGACCACGACGCGGCCGCCGGCCTCGCGCAGGTCGAGCTGCTCGAGCGCCTCGCCGGTCGCACCGCCGCCGAGATCCGCCAGGCCGCCGGCGACGCTCCCGACGACGTCGACGCGCAGCTCGCGGTCGCCGACCTCGATCTCAGCGGCGGCCACCTCGACGACGCCTTCGGTCGGCTGCTCGACCTCTTCCCGGGCCTCGACGCGGCCGGCAAGGACGCGGTCCGCGTGCGGCTGCTGGCCTACTTCCAGGTGGCCGGCGGCGAGGACCCGCGCGTCGCATCCGCTCGACGCCGCCTCACCTCGCTGCTCTACTGAACCGCGCCTCGCGCGCTCGACGACGCCGGCCCTCCGCTGCACCGCGGAGGGCCGGCTTCGTTCTTGCGTGATCCTTGATCCCGTCGGATGCGGTCTTGAGGAGCCGCCGCCGGCCTTGCCGCGATGCTGAGTTCCTGCCGAAAAAGGCCAGGTCAGAGCATCGTTCTTGCGGGAAGTGCGCATTGTCCGGCGGTCACCGCGCTGCTTACGATCGATGCAGGAGATACCGACAGCAGCATCCACCGAATCGGATGCGGCACGGCGAACCTGCCCGGTCCTACCGACCGGGACCTACCCGTTGCACCGGGGACGCTCACGCCGCGCGAACCGCGCGGCCCACGCCTGGTGCCTGCCGCCCGAAAGGCAACATCATGCACAAGCTCCTCAAGGCCTCCATCGCCGGCGCCGCTGGCATCGCCCTCCTCGCCGGTGGCGCGGGCACGTTCGCCGCCTGGCAGGACTCGGCGCAGATCAGCGCCACCTCGATCCAGTCCGGCAAGCTCGACATCGCTTCGGTCGCCAACGGCGTCTGGAAGAGCGGCGCCACGACGATCGACCCCGCCACCTACCTGGTCGTCCCCGGCGACGTCCTCACCTTCACCCAGGACCTCACCGTCGAGGCCACGGGCACGAACCTCGCCGCCACCCTCTCGCAGAGCGGCCTCACGACGAGCGGTACGCTCGACAACGACGTGACCTCGGTGCTCGACGTGACCGCCGCGGGCACGATCGTCACCAAGAACACGGACGGCACCTTCAAGGTCACGCCCGGTGCCGGATCGTCGAAGCTGACGGTCAAGGTCACGGTCTCCTTCCCGAAGGGCGTCACCGGCGCCGACAACCAGGCCGGCCAGAACGAGACCCTCAACCTGAGCGCTCTCAAGTTCACGCTGGCGCAGACGATCAGCTGACGCGGGGCACCGCAGCCCGCTCGAACCGCAGGAGAGGAGGAACGCATGTCCGGTCGACGGCACGTGCGTTCCTCCTCTCCTGTTCCGCGTCATCGTGGTACTCGTCGGCTGACCCTCGTGAAGCTGATCAAGCCGGGCACCATCGGCGCGGCCGTGGTCGCCTTCGCGGCGCTGCTCGGGCTCGGAGGCACTGCCGCGCTCTGGCAGGACAGCACCACGATCGCCCCGAGCTCGCTGCGGTCCGGCGCCATCGGCGTGCAGCAGGCGGGCTTCGACGGGGCGGGCGTCGAGTACTCGGCCGGTGTCTCGCAGAAGACCACCTCGCTGGTCCTCAGCAACCCGGGCAGCTCCGCCGCCGACATCAGCGCCAGCGCGAGCATCACCGGCAGCACCTCGCTCGCCAGCCGCGTCTCCATCCGGATCTGGTCGCCTGCCGGCGCTGATTGCGCGGTCTCGACGCCCACGGGCGAGGCCGGCACCTGGGCGGCGCTCAAGGGCCTCCCCACGACGCTCGCGGCGAAGTCCAGCGTCACCCTCTGCCTGCAGACGACGCTGAACGACCGGGCCACCGACGTCGGAGCGTCCTACAGCGCTCAGCTCACCGTGGTCGCGAGCCGCGGCAGCTGGCGCAGCAGCACGACCGCGACCGTGACGCAGAGCCTCAAGGCGATCACCCCCGTCTCGGTCGGCACCTGCACGGGCAGCGGCCCCGGCGCGTACTCCGCGCGCTTCGACTGGCCCGCGTCGCCCATGGCAGAACCCGCGAAGTCCAACCTGCGCTACAACGTGACGGCCGGCGGCAAGACGTACACCCCGGCCGGCGAGCCGAGCGGCAGCTGGACCCAGGCCCAGTTCGCCGGGGACTCCGCCCGCGCGCAGATCGGTTCGGGGTTCTTCGAGGTCAAGATCTACGAGCGGGTGACCGCCGCCAACGGGGCCGTCTCGAACGGCACCCAGGTCGCCTCGGGCTGGATCGAGATCGGTACCGGCAACGAGGAGCCGTGGGCGCGATGCGCGAGCGGACCGGCGCCCACCTCGGTGACCGCGAAGGCGCTCACGTGCCGCACCCCCATGTTCCAGGGCCTGCAGCTGACGATCGACGACCCGGCGGGCTACCACGACCAGTGGCGGTACGACATCGTCATCGGCTCGCAGACCATCACGAACGGCCTCTCGCACTACAACCAGACCCGCACCCTCTCGTTCAACGAGCTCCGAGCGCTCGGCACGGGGACCTTCGACGTGAAGGTCGTCCGAGGCGGTCTCACCTACTTCACCGGCAAGATCCGCGTGGCCTTCGGCATCGGATCCTGCGCATGACCCGTCGTCTCCTCGCCGCCGCGATCACCGTGGTCTCCGTGCTCGGCGCGCTGCTGACCGCGAGCCCTGCCGCTGCGGCGACGACCCGTCAGCTCGAGCTGAGCACCGACGGGAGGGTCTGGTCGAGCTCGATCCCGGGCACCCTGTTCGATGCGCTGCCGATGCTCGTACCGGGTGACTCGGTCAGCCGGACGCTCTACGTGCGCAACGCGGGTTCGACCGCCGGGCTGCTGCGGCTCGACGCCGTCGACGTGCGCATCTCGAACGCCGACTTCGCGAGGTCGCTGCACGTCGCTGCCGCCATCGATGCCGCGTCGCTCGCATCGGTGGACCTGGGCGGCACCGACGACTGCATCACGGTGCTGCCGATCGGCCGGATCGCCGCCGGCGCCGTCGCCGTCGTCGAGATCACGCTCGGCTTCGACGAGAATGCTCCCATGCCCACACAGGATTCGACCGCGGACTTCTCGCTGCTGCTCTCGGTGAGCGAGGACCTCGGCCAGCAGGCGCCCGCCGCGGGCTGCCCCGTCGACGGCATCGAGCTGCCGACGCTCCCGTTCCCCGATGACGGGGGCAGCGGATCCGGAGACGCGGGAGGTCCGATCCCGGGGGAAGGGCTCGCCGCCGCCGCGATCCCGGATGCTCGGGACGCCGGCGACGCGGGGCTCGCCTTCACCGGCGCCACCGTGGCGCCGCTGCTCGCGACCTCCGGAGGGCTGCTCCTGCTCGGGCTCTCGGCGTTCATCGCCACCCGCCGCCGGAGGTCCGCCCAGTGAGCCCCCGTCGCGCTGAGCGCGGCGTGCTGCACTACCTGCTCCTCGGCATCAACGTCGGCGTCTTCGTACTCGTCGCCGCCATCGCCGCGCTCGTGCTCATCATCCCCGCGGCCACGGGTTCGGTGGCGCTCACCGTGCTGACCGGCTCGATGGAGCCCGGTCTGCCACCCGGCAGCATGGTCGTCGTCAAGCCGACCGACCCCGCCGACGTGCGGATCGGCAGCATCATCACCTACCAGTGGGAACCGGGCGAGCCCGCGCTCGTCACGCACCGGGTGACCGAGGTGGTCTCGAACTCCGACGGCACCTTCACCTGGACCACGCAGGGCGACAACAACTCCGAACCCGACCCGAACCCGGTCACGCAGGAGCAGCTGCGAGGCGTGGTCTGGTACTCGCTGCCGCTCGTCGGCTGGGTGTCGAACCTCGTCGCCGGCGATCTGCGGCCCATCCTCGTGCCGGTCATCGGCGGGGCGCTGCTCGTCTACGCGGCCGTGCTCGTCGTGCAGTCGCTGCGCGGCAGGAGGAAGGCGGCCGGCGGCGACGCGGAGGCGAGCGCCGAGGCGCCGCGCGAGCGCGGTCGTCAATCGCGGCCGTCGCAGGGCCGACGCGCAGCGACCGCCGAGAGCGCAGCGCCCGTCACCGCGCCGGCGGAGCCCGTCGCCGAGTCGGTGCCGACCACGACGGACTGGTTCGCCGTGCCGTCCGGCGCCGCCGCCAGCCCGCCCGGGATCGGCACGGAGCAAGCCTCCGACGTCGCCGCACCGGTGATCGCCGAGGTCCCCGCCGAACCCGCGGAGCGCCCGACCGCGACACCGGACGCCGCCGGTCCGCTGCCGGAGCGCGCCGCCGATCCGGGCCGCACCGCAGAGCCGGGCCGCGCCGCAGAGCCGGCCGCGCCGCTGCGCCGCCGCGAGCGGTCCTCCCGCCCCGGATCCGCCCGCGTGCCGGAGGAGGGGCCGCGCCGCTCGACCTACATCCCGCCCGAGCCGTCGGAGCAGCCGATGTCGCGGCGCGCCCGGCGCGCCGCGGAGCCCCCCGGCACCGGCCTCGACTCGTTCATCGCCCCGGTCTCGGAGCCGTCCGAGCCGGAGGGCGCCGCACCGGTGCGGGACGACGCCCCGTCGCCATCCGGCCCTCCCGCGGAGCAGGAGCCGCTGCGCCGCCCCCGCGGACGCGGCCGGTCGTACCGGTGATCCGGGAGGCGCTCGAGGACCAGCCGCCGCCTGCGCTCACGGGCGCGCGCTCCGCGCGCGTTCCGATCGAGGCCGGCCTGGTGGCGGCGGTCGTGCTGCTGGCCGTCGTGCTCGCGGGATGGCCCGGACCGTGGCTGCCCGAGATCGCCGCATCGATCCTGGCCCTCGTGGGCTGCGCGCGGTTCCTGCTGCGCTACTCGACCGTCGACAGCGTGCCGAGCATCGGCGTCGGCGCAGCGGTGCTCGGCGCGGCGTCCCTCGCGATGCCCGCTCCGCTCCTGCTCGCGGCCTGGACCACGGGCTCGATCATCGCGTGCGCGGTACTCGACCGCCGGTTGCTGATGCGTCCGCTGGCGATCGCCGTGTTCCCGCTCGTCGCGGCCGCGTACCTCTCGGTCCGCGAGCTGGCGGCCGGCGCGGGAGCGCCGCCGCCGGTGGCGATCGCGGTCGCGACGGCGGCGTTCGTGCTCGTCGCCCTGCTCGTCGCCGAGCTGCAGGCGCGGCTCAGCGGCGACGCGGCCGGCGCGGTGCTCGGTCGCCTGCGGCCGAGGCCGTTGCTGCTCGCCTTCGGGCTCAACACCGTGCTCGCGGTGCTGCTCGTCGCCGGGGCCTCCCTCCTCGATGCGCTCGCGGTGCTGCCCGGCACCCGGTTCGGCACGGTCGTGATGCTGATCCTCTTCGGGCTCATCGTGCTCGCAGCGACGTCGGCGGTCGAGCACCGTGCGCTGTCGCGCAGCTTCGACGGGTTGTCCGAGGCGGCGCTGCAGCTGCCGTGGGCCATGGCGCGGGAGTCGAACGAGCAGATCCTCCGCTACGCCGCCGAGGTCGTCACGGCCGACCGCTTCGAGGTCGTCGACGCGCGCCCGGTCGGGCCCGGCATCGTCGCGGCCCGATTCCGCGACGCCGACGGTGTCGACCGGTTCCTCGTCGCAGCGCGCGGTCGTGACCGTGCCCCGTTCACCGAGCGCGACGCCCGAGCCCTGCGCGCCGTCGCGCACCTCGGCGCGGAGACCCTGCGCGTGCGCCGCTCGACGAGCGAGCTCGAGCGCGAGGCGTACACCGACGAGCTCACCGGGCTGCCGAACTACCGTGCCTTCCAGGCCGCGCTCTTCGACATCAACGCCTCGCGCGCGGCCGACTCGCAGCTCGCCGTGGTCTACGTCGACCTCGACGGGTTCAAGGCGGTCAACGACCGCTACGGGCACGAGGTCGGCAACCGGATGCTGCAGGCGGTCGCGCGACGGCTGCGCGGAGCGGTGCGCCCGAGCGACCGGCCCGCGCGGGTCGGCGGCGACGAGTTCGTCGTGATCCTGCCCGACGTCGGCGACGCCCAGCAGGCGGAGGTGGTGGCCGGGCGCATCCGCGAGCAGCTCGCCGAGCCGTACGTGATCGGCGAGCACGTCGTGCTGTCGACGGTCTCCACCGGCGTCGCGCACTCTGCGCATCCGATCGGCGACCCGACGCTGCTCGTCGAGCAGGCGGACGAGCGGATGTACTCGGCCCGCGGCCGCGCCCTGCACCACGGTGCTCCGGGCGACGAGGTCGACGTGCCGGTCGATCCGCTCGGCAGCCGGTTGAACGGGGCCGTGGCCGCGGTGATCGACGAGCGGCGCCTCTGGGTGGCCTACCAGCCCGTGATCGACAACGTCCTGGGGCGGGTGGTCAGCGTCGAGGCCCTGGTGCGCGGCGATGACCCCGTGCTCGGACCGCTCGAGCCCGGTCTGCTCGTGCACGAGGCCCGGCGGCTCGGCCGGCTCCACGCGCTCACGGCGCAGGTGCTCGAGCTCGCGTTCGCGGAGGTGAGCGCGCTGCAGTCGCTCGCCCCCGAGCTGCGCAAGCTGCACGTCAACATCGAGGTCGACCAACTGCTCGACGAGCGGCTGCGCGAGCTGCTCGACCGGCTGCGCGCCGAGCACCCCTCCATCGAGCTGACCCTCGAGCTCACCGAGAACTCGCTCAACCGGGCGAGCCTCGAGGTGATGAACGCCGTCTCCGACCTCGCGTCGCAGGGGATCGCCTTCGCGCTCGACGACTTCGGCCAGGCCTACTCGAGCGTGCTCGCGATCGTGCAGTACCGCTTCCAGGTGCTCAAGATCGACCGCAGCCTGCTGCGCGACCTGCAGGAGCACAGATCGCAGCAGGTCGTCCGTGCGCTGGTGCTGCTCGCGCGCAAGCTCCGCGTGCAGGCGGTCGTCGAGGGGGTCGAGAGCCAGTCGCTGCGCGATCAGCTCGCGCAGCTCGGCGTGCGCTACATGCAGGGCTACTACTTCGGGCGCCCGGTCTCGGCGCAGCGCCTGCGCCTGCGCCTCGAGCGCCACGGGCTCGACGAGGGACGGGCCTCCAAGCCCGCCCTCGACGGCTGAGGTCAGGACCCGGGAGCCGCCTGGTCCTGGTCCGCCTCGACGAGCAGACGGCGGATCTCGGTGTCGTCCAGCGCGGTCCAGGCCGAGTTGCCGGGGTCCGCGTAGCTCGACTCGGGGCTCTCGCCCTGATTCCACCAGCGAGCCTGGAAGGCGCTCCCGTCGAGCATCACCCGCTGGCCGGCGGTGTAGACCGTGCCCGGGTCCCAGGCCGCGTAGTAGTCGGCCGGCAGCTCGGGGGAGGGCACCGGCCGCTCGCCCTCGAGCACCGGGCCGATGATGGTCCAGGGGGTGTCGTCGCCGGCCGCCACGGGGTCGTCGGGCACGTCGCCCTGCGTCCACCACTTGGCCTCGTAGACGTAGCGGTGCCAGACGATCTTGGTGCCCGCGGGGTAGGACGAGGTCTCCGCCCAGATCGGGTACGGGCTCGTCGCGGGGTCGTCGACGATCTCGTCGAGCGACTCGGGCTCCGACTGCGTGACCGCACCGGCGGAGTCGTTGGGGCTGCCGACGAGGTCGGCGGAGAGGGCCGTGGCGAACGCGCCCGGCAGCTGATCGGCGATGCCGCTGCAGGAATCGCTCACCCGGGTCGTGTCGCCGACGTTGGCACTGCACGCCCTGTCGCGGTTGGCCGACCACAGCGAGACCCGGCCGAGGCCGTTCTCGACCGCGAAGGCGTTGACGGAGGCGGCGTCGTCGAGGGTGAACACGTCCTCCGCGACGTCGTTCTGGCCGAGCATCGGGGTCGCGCCGATCTTGCGCCAGAGCGAGAGCGCGCCGAGCGGCGTGCCCGCGTCGTCGTAGACCGCGTCCAGCTGCCGGTGGGTGCTCTGCAGCGCGCGGATGGAGGCCTCGCCCATCGTCTCGTCGTCCTCGCGGGAGCCCCCGAAGTTCATGGTCATGACGTTCACCCCCGCGACGTCCACGCCGGCGTCGAGGGCCGAGACGACGGCGTCGATGCCCTCCCGGGTGAGGCCGGCCGGAGCGACCGGCAGCGTGAGCCAGACCGCGAGGTCCCCGCCCTCGGCCCGGATCTCCCGCTGCAGCCCGGCCACGGCGGCGGACCGCCGCGCCACGGCGGCGGCGTCCGTGAGCCCCTCGTTCTCGAGGTCGAGATCGATGGTCGTGAGGTCGTAGCGGTCGATGACCTCGCGGTACGCGTCCGCCAGCGCGGCCGGGGTGTCGCACGCGAGCGCCAGCTCGTCGTTCAGCAGACCGCCGAAGGAGACGATCATGTCCCGGTCCTCGTCCTCCATGCGCGCGAGCCGGCGGTCGAGGTCCAGCGCCGCCGCCGCCTCGTCGAGATCGTAGAAGCCGCCCCAGCTCGGGGCGCAGGCGGCGCCGTCGGCGACGACGAACGACAGCGCGGTGTGCGCGGTGCCGTCGCCCTCGGCCGACTCCATCGCGTAGACGGGGGTGGCCGTCGCGTCGACGTACGCGGCGAACCAGGGGCTGCTCGCGGAGGATGCCTGCACGGAGTCGCGCACGTGCTGCACCTGCGTGTAGCCGAGAGCGCCGAGCACGGCGAGCACGAGCACGAGGACGGAGAGTCGGAGCACGGAGAACCGTCGTCCGGGGAAGCGGCGAGACATTCGGGTTCCTTCGCAGAGGATGCGCGTCACCGGTTCGGGTACGGCGGGCGCACTCGTCAGTGTAGTGAGCGGCCTCCCGCAGTGATCACCCCCGAACGCGGGCGGCCGCCCGCCGGCCGCCGCCAGTAGGCTGCGGAAGGCGCCGGTACCCGACGGCGCCGCACCCGATCTGGAGACTCAACCCGATGAGTACGATCGCCGGGGCCGCGCCTGCCCCGAAGACAACGACGAGCCCTGCCGCCCGAACGGCACGACCCGACAGACCCCGGCCGCCGAGACGGCAATGGGGCTCCGAGCGGAGCGCCGAACCGCTCTCGATCGTCCACGAGCGGCCCGGCAACGCCAAGATCACCCTCGGTCGCATCGCGATCCTGGTGACGATCGGCGCGTGGGCGATGTACGTGATCACCACGATCATCCGCGAGTTCATCGAGACGGCCTCGCCGTCGTTCCGCTTCTCGATCGAGGCCGTGCTGTACGTGCTCGTCGTGTCGGCGCTCACGTTCTCGGCGCTCATGCACCTCATCGCCAGGCAGGGGGCGCTCTACCGGTTCCGCGATCACAACCGGCTGCCGCGCGCCGAGCTCGACCGCCACTTCGGCGACGACTACGGGCACGCCATCACCGTCATCGTGCCCTCGTACGTCGAGGAGCTCTCGGTCGTCAGCAAGACCCTCTGGTCGGCGGCGCTGCAGGAGTTCGCCGACATCGAGGTGGTGCTGCTCATCGACGACCCGCCCGAGCCGACCGATCCCGACCGGATCGCCGAGCTCGCCGCGACGCGGGCGCTGCCGCACGAGATCGAGCGCACGCTCGCCGTGCCGGCGGGTCGCATCCACCTCGCCGCGGAGCGATCGCTCGCACTCATCGAGGAGCGGGGCCACGTGACGACGGAGGACGTGCACGACCTCGCGGACGAGTACCGCTACGCCGCGGACTGGCTCGAGCGCTTCGCCGCGAGATGGCCGCAGGAGGACCACCTCGACGAGTTCTTCGTCGACCGGGTGATCCGCGGGCTCGCGAGCGAGCTGCGGCTGACGCTGCTGGCCCTCGAGGCCGCGCTCGATCAGGGCGATACGCCCGACGAGCGCCGGGTGCGGGAGCTGCACCGCCGCCTGGAGTGGATCTTCAGCGCGCGGGTGCGCAGTTTCGAGCGCAAGCGCTACGCATCGCTGTCGCACGAGGCCAACAAGGCCATGAACCTCAACGCGTACATCGGCCTCATGGGGCACCGCTGGAAGATCGAGCACAGCGCGGACGGCGCCCTGCTCATCGAAGCGGGCGACGAGGAGCGCGCCGAGCTGAGCGTGCGCGACACCGAGTACATCCTCACGCTCGACGCCGACTCGATGCTGCTGCGGGACTACTGCCTGCGACTCGTGCAGTTCCTCGAGCAGGAGGGCAACGAGCGCGTCGCCGTCACGCAGACGCCCTACTCGTCGTACCGCGGAGCGCCGACCCGCATCGAGCGCATCGCCGGGGCGACCACCGACGTGCAGCACATCCTGCATCAGGGCACGAGCTACTACAACGCCACCTTCTGGGTCGGCGCGAACGCCGTGATCCGCAAGCGCGCGATCGAGGACATCGTGCAGGTGGAGAACGTCGGCGGATTCCTGGTGAAGACCTACATCCAGGACCGCACCGTCATCGAGGACACGGAGTCCTCGATCGACCTGGGCGTGCACGACTGGACGCTGGTGAACTACCCCGAGCGGCTGAGCTACAGCGCGACCCCGCCCGACTTCGGCTCGCTCGTCGTGCAGCGTCGGCGGTGGGCCAACGGCGGGCTGCTGATCCTGCCGAAGCTGCAGCACCAGCTCGCCGAGCGCCGGCGCAAGCAGGACCGCATCCTGCTGCGCGAGGTCATGCTGCGGGTCAACTACATGGCCTCCATCACTTGGGCGAGCTTCGGCCTCATCATGCTGCTCGCCTACCCCTTCGACGGCCGGCTGCTGAGCCCGTGGGTCGCCCTCGCGGCGCTGCCCTACTTCCTGGCGCTCGGCACCGACCTGCGCGACAGCGGGCACCGGTTCACTGACATCTTCCGCATCTACGGCTTCAACCTCGTGCTGCTGGCCGTCAACGTGGCCGGCGTGCTCAAGTCGCTGCAGCAGGCGGCGACCGGCGAGAAGATCCCGTTCGCGCGCACCCCGAAGGTGAGCAACCGCACCGCGGCACCCGGTCTTTTCGTGTTCTTCCCGTACCTCATCATCGGCTTCTCGCTCTACTCGCTCTACCGCGACGTGATGGACGAGAACTGGGGCAATGCCGCATTCGCCGGCATCAACGCCGTGCTGTGCAGCTGGGCGATGGTCGCCTACGTGGGCATCCGCAACTCGATCGTCGACATGGTGCTCGGCGTCGTCGGGTGGCTCTGGGTCGAGAAGAAGGCCGAGCCGCAGCCCCGAGCGGTCGATCCCGACAAGCCGGTCGACTGGAACGCGATCCTCTACTTCGGTGAGCGCCGATTGGGGCGGGAGCACTTCCGCCGCTCGAAGGAGCGCCGCCGGCGCATCTCGGCCCGCCGCTGATCGGCCCGGCCGTCGGGTACCGGCGTGCCCGCGGCACGACTGCGCGCATCCGCTCGTCCCGATCGAGACG
>JASCOA010000052.1 GCA_029959365.1 Microbacteriaceae bacterium PS02343
GGGGGGGGGGGGGTTTTGGGGGCGGGCGGGCCCCCGGCCCCCGCGGGGGGGGGGGGGGGGGGGGCCCCCCCCGGGTCCTGGGTGGCGCCTCAGGCGCGGGCGGGCTCGGCCTCGACCGCGTCCTGCACGGCGGGGACCGGCACCGAGGTGTTCTTCGGTCGCGCGAACAGGGCCAGGAAGGCGCTGCGCTTGCCGCCGAAGCTCGCGGTGAGCCGGTCGAGGTAGATCGCGAGGATCACGACGCTGATGCCGCCCTCGAAGCCGAGGCCGATGTCGATGCGGCCGATGGCGGTGAGCACCGGGTTGCCGAGGCCGCCGGCGCCGACCATCGAGGCGATGACCACCATCGAGAGCGACAGCATGATCACCTGGTTCACGCCGGCGAGGATCGACGGCATGGCCAGCGGCAGCTGCACCTGGCGCAGCACCCGGCCCGGCGTGGAGCCGAAGGCGTAGGCGGCCTCGACGACCTCCTGGTCGACCCCGCGGATGCCGAGCTCGGTGAGCCGCACGCCGGGCGCGACCGCGAAGAGCACGGTCGCGACGATGCCGGGCACGTCGCCGATGCCGAAGAGCAGCAGCGCGGGGATCAGGTAGACGAAGGGGGGCATCGTCTGCAGGAAGTCGAGCACGGGGCGCATGATCGTCGAGGCGGTGCGGCTGCGGGCCGCGAGGATGCCCAGCGGCACGCTGATGAGGATGGCGATAACCGCCGCGACGAGGATCAGCGCGAGCGTGTCCATCGCGTTGCTCCACTGGCCGAGCGTCGTGATGAGGGCGAAGCCGAGCAGGCTGCCGAGCCCGAAGACCCAGCTGCGCGCCACGAGGCCGACGACGGCGAGGATGAGCACCATGAGCAGCGGCTCGGGCCCGTGCAGCGCGCCGGCGATGACCTGGTAGAGCGTGCTGATGACGGCGGAGACGCCGTCGAAGAAGGGCTCTGCGCCGTCCACGATCGCGTCGACGACCGACTCGACCGCGTCGCCGAGCTGGATGCGGGGGATCTCGATCATGCGCGGCTCCCTGCGTCGATGGACGATCCTTCGATCGCGTCGGCCTCCTGCAGCGTGTCGCTGATCACCGAGATGGGCACGGTGAGCGGCGGCAGCGGGATCTCGCCGGTCTGGCTGATGTTGCCGAGCGCAGCGAGCATCGTGATGCGGGGGATCACGCCGAGCAGGCGCCCCTCGGCATCGACGACGGCGATCGGCAGGGTGTTCTCGACCGCGGGCACGAAGAGCTCCGAGAGCGAGGTCTCGGGAGCGACGGTCGTGAGGTCGTCCTTGACGATGGCGGCGAGATCGCCGGCGCCGCTGCGGGTGAGGCGCACCGCATCCGCGTCCATCACGTAGCCCTTGAGCTTGCGGGCGCGGTCGACGACGAAGACGCCGGAGGTCTGCAGGTCGCGCATGGCGCGCAGCGCGGCGCGGGGGCCGGCGTTCGCGGTGACGACGGCCCGGGCGGGCTCCATGACGCTCGAGGCGGTGAGCACCTTCGAGCGGTCGACGTCCTGCACGAACTGCGCCACGTAGTCGTTGGCGGGGTCGGTGAGGATGTCCTCGGGCGTGCCGATCTGCACGATGCGCCCGTCGCGCATGACCGCGATGCGGTCGCCGAGGAACATGGCCTCGTTGAGGTCGTGGGTGATGAAGACGATGGTCTTGCCGAGCTCGGCCTGCAGCTCGAGCAGCTGCTCCTGCATCTCGCGGCGGATCAGCGGGTCGAGGGCGCTGAAGGCCTCGTCCATGAGCAGGATCGGGGTGTCGGCGCTGAGGGCGCGGGCCAGGCCGACGCGCTGCTGCATGCCGCCGCTGAGCTCGCCGGGCAGCTTCTGCTCCCAGCCCTTGAGGCCCACGACGTCGATGACGCGCTGGGCGCGGCGGATGCGCTCCTCCTTGGCGACGCCCTGCACCTCGAGGGCGTAGGCCGCGTTGTCGAGCACGGTGCGGTGCGGGAAGAGGGCGAAGTGCTGGAACACCATCGAGACGCTCTCCTGGCGCACCGTGCGCAGCACGGCCGGCTTGACGCCCGCGATCTCGGTGCCGGCGACGCGCACGCTGCCGGTGGTGGGCGCGAGCAGGCCGTTGAGCATGCGGATGAGGGTCGACTTGCCCGAGCCGGAGAGGCCCATGACGACGAAGATCTCGCCGGGCGCGACGTCGAAGCTGGCGTCGATCACCGCGGCGGTGCCCAGGTTCGCGAGCTCCTGGCGGCTGGCGCCCGCCTCGGCGCGCTTGGCGACCTCCTTGGGGCGTCGACCGAAGGCCTTGCTGAGGTTCGCTACGGAGAGGATCGGATCGGATGGACGGGTGCTGCTGGTGCTGGCGGTCACGTGATTCCTGTGCCCGGCGCGCGGGGTCGGCGCAGTCGGGCTCTCGGGTCTCGTCCGGGTCGACGGGGCATGGACGGCTCGCGCTCAAGCCCTGGCGCTGGATGCACTCGGGGCGGACACGAGGCGCTCGGGCGCGATCATCGGGATCGTCACCGGCACCCGCCGGACCATACGCCCGCGTGACTCCGACCCCCCGCAGGGCGTCTCAGGTCCGCGGTCGCGGCCTAGGCTGTTCCAGTCCGCCACATGGGGGACCGACGACAACCGTAGCAGAGAGGTCGCTGACAATCTCATGAGGCTTCACGTGCCGATCCAGCTGCGCTGGTCCGATCTCGACGCCTACGGGCACGTCAACAACGCGGAGATGCTGCGGCTGCTCGAGGAGGCGCGCATCGCGGCGTTCTGGGCCACCGACGACCCCGCGGCGGGAGCGACGACGGCCGTGCTCGACAGCTCGCCCGGCGCCGATACGCTCTCGCTGATCGCCCGCCAGGAGGTCGAGTACCTCGCCCCCGTGCCCTACTGGCGCGCGCCGCTCGACGTGCAGCTCTGGGTGGGCCGCATGGGCGGGGCGAGCCTCGAGGTCTGCTACGAGGTGTGCTCGCCGCTCGGCGAGGAGCCGGCGATCGTGTACACCCGGGCGATGACGACGATCGTGCTCGTCGACCGCGCGAGCGACCGCCCGCGGCGCATCTCGACCCGCGAGCGCGAGGCGTGGTCGCCCTACGCGGGGGAGCCACCGGCCTTCCGACGGAGCCGCTGAGTCGCCCCACTGTTGAGAACCGTTATCATCTAATGAGCGCGAGGAGCGCGCGAAGGATGGGACGGACATGCAGCGGATGCGCGACGGCGCGGTGACCCTGGTGATCGGCGATCGCCCCGAGCGGCTGGAGGCTGCGGCCGACGCCCTGGTGCGGGAGCACCGCGCGCGCAGGCTCAGCGCCGCCGACGCGCCCGGAGCGCTGCCGGACCTCGCCGCTCGGCTCGTCGCACCGGCGCAGGAGGGGCGCCGTGTGCCGCCGGCGATCGTCGCCCTCCCGCTCTGCGAGCACTTCGTCGCCGCGGGCCGCACGCTGCAGGACGCTCTCGACGGCGCGGCCGGCAGCGGGCGGCTGCACCTCTGCGACGTCGTCGCGGTGCTCGAGGCCGAGTCGCTCGCCGAGCAGCTGCTCGGCCGTCGCGAGCCGTTCGGCCCCGCGGTGCCCGACGACGCGCTGCCGAGCCTGCTCGCCCGCCAGATCGAGCACGCCAGCGTCGTGCTGCTCGTCGGCTGCGAGCAGGTGGGCGACGCGGTGCACCGCGAGCTGATCGCCGCGATCGAGACGCTGCACCCGGCCGTCGTCTGCGCGGACGGAGGCGCCGGCGCGGCTCCGTGCACCGGTGCCGCCGAACTGGGCCGGCTCGGCGACGGCGCCGCGTGGCGCCGCGAGCTCGCCGGCTCCGTGCCCGCGCCGGGCCGAGCGCCCGAGCGCGCGGTCGTCTTCCGCGACCCGCGGCCGTTCCACCCCGGCCGGCTGGCCGAGCTCGTCGCGCACGGGCTCGAGCCCGAGCGGGTCGGCCGCGTGCTGCGGTCGAAGGGCTTCGTGTCGATCGCCTCGCGCCGCGGCGCGGTCGACGCCTGGTCGAGCGCCGGCGACGTGCTGACGCTCACCCGCACGCCGCTGCGCCAGGGCGTCCGGGGCGCGCCGATCGGCCAGGAGCTCGTGCTGCTGGGGCTGGGGCTCGAGGTCGACCGCATCCGCTCGGCCCTCGCGGACTGCCTGCTCACCGACGACGAGCTGCTCGCCGGCCCGGCGATCTGGAGCGCCTATGACGACACGCTGCCGGACGTGCCGGCTGCGCGCTGAGGGATCAGGCCCCGAACCAGCGGCGCCGCTTCGGCGCCACGGCGGGCTCCTCCGGCGTCGGACGCGCGAGGATCCGCGTGATCTGCCAGGCCGCGGCAGCGATCGGCACCGACAGGATCGCGCCGATGATGCCGCCGAGGATCGTGCCCGCGGTGAGGGCGAGCAGGATGACGAGCGGGTGCAGCTTGAGCGACTGGCCCATCACGACCGGCTGCAGGAAGTTGCCCTCGATCTGGTTGACGGCGATGACCACGACCACGACCCAGACGGCGTTGATCGGGTCGTTCGCGACGAGGGCGACGAGCGCGGCCAGGGTGCCGGCGAGCGTGGCTCCGACGATCGGGATGAAGGCGGCGATGAAGACGATGACGGCGAGCGGCAGCGCGAGCGGCACGCCCAGCACCCAGAGGCCGATGCCGATGAAGACGGAGTCGACGAGCGCGACGATCGCGGTGCCGCGGATGTAGCCGCCGAAGGTGCGCACCGTGGTCTCGCCGATCTCGACGCCTCGGCGGTGGCGCTCGCCGCGCAGCGGCGTGATGAGGAAGGCCCAGATGCGGTCGCCGTCCTTGAGGAAGAAGAACAGCACGACGACGAGCAGCACCGCTCCGGTGACGATCTCGCCGGCGGCCGAGATGCCGGCCACCGCGCTCGATCCGAACTGCGCGCTGGTCAGGAAGCCGGTGACCGTGTCGACGAGCTCGTCGATCTGCCCCTGATCGACGGGGATCGGGCCGTTCTGCACGAACTCCTGCAGCTGCTCGATGCCCTGCACCGCCGAGTCCGCCAGCGACGACCACTGGTCGCGCACCGCGAAGACGATGAGCGTGATGACGCCGCCGAAGACGACCAGGCTCGTGATGAGCGTGATCCAGGTCGCCAGCATCGGTCCGACGCTGTGCCGGCGCAGCCAGCCGATCACCGGCGAGAAGGCCGAGGCGATGATGAGCGCGATCAGCACGGGGATGACCACGAGCTTGAGCTGCACGAGGGCGAGCACGACGACGCTCGCGAGGGCCAGTACGAGCAGCACCTGCAGGCTGCGCAGCCCGGCGGTGCCGAGACGGTCGGTGAGGATGCGGCGGAGCTTCGAGTCCGCGGCGCTGTTCGAGCTGCTCATCCGCTCACCGTATCGGCCGCCCGCGAGCCGCTCGGCGGCCGTCCAGCGCGTTCCCAGTGCATCCGCTCGGCGTCGCGCGTCCGGGGGTATCCCAGCCGCTTGCCGTAGACAGTCGGGCATGCCGAGCAAGCCCGTGCCCGACCGCGTCCGCTGGCTGGTGGAGCTGCTCGCCCCGAGCCCCGATGCCCGGGTGCTCGAGATCGGCGGGGGACCGGGCGTAGCGGCGCAGCTCGTCTGCGAGCGGCTCGGCGGAGGCCGGATGACGCTGGTCGACCGCTCGGCCACGGCGCTGCGCCAGTCCGGTCATCGGAACGCGAAGCACCTCATGACAGGCCGTCTCGAGCTCGTCGAGAGCAGCCTCGCCGACTTCGTGCCCCGGCCCGGCGCGTACGACCTCGCGTTCTCGATCAACGTCAACGTCTTCTGGGCGGCCTCCGCCGAGCGCGAGCTCGCGGTGCTGCGCGACGCGCTCTCACCGGGCGGTCGACTGGCCGTCGCCTACGGGACGGCGCTGCCGGGCCGGGACGAGGCGGCTGTGCTCGACGCGGTCGCCGAGCGGATGGAGCGGGCCGGCTTCAGCGCCATCCACCCGGTGCGGTCGGGGGCTGGATCGGCGGTGCTGGCGGAGCGCTGAGCATCGCGGCGCGGTCGGACCGCCCGACGAGCGTGTAGACCAGCGCCCACTCCTCGGGGCGCGCCATGACGAGGCCGCGCCAGGTCGCGCCCGGGGTCGCTGGGATCTCGCGGATCTCCTCGCCGGCCCGCAGCCGGAACTTCACCAGGATGTCGATGGTGTGGTCGCCGGCGTTGATGCGGAAGTGCCGCTCGGTGACGAGGTCGCCCTGCGGTGCGATGGCGCTCACGTCGAGGCCGAGCGCGCCGAGCACGGGGCGCACGCGCGACGGCGGCGCATCCGTCACCAGGTCCCAGCCGCGCACCTCGGTGACGTGGCCGAGCGAGTAGAGCAGACCGGAGCCGCCCACGACGCTGGGCGCGCCGACCGCGGCCAGGCGCTCCTGGATCTTCAGGACGAGGTCGAGGGGCGGGATCGCTTCCGGCTGCTGCTGCACCACACCAGCCTACGCGCGAGACCCTCGGGGAACCCGACCGCCCACGCCAGCGCGTCGCTCCCCGTTCACCCGCTGCTCACCATCCGGTCGCTCCGGGCTGGGAGGCTCGGCCCGCCCCCGGACGGGGCGGATGACGGGGACCATGACGATCGAGCAGCGCAGCGCCGCGGGATGGCGGGGTCGCACCCTGCGGTGCGAGCGCGGCGAGGCGACCAGCCGGGAGGCGCAGGTCTTCGGCATCGCCGGCCGCGACCCGGTGCTGCACGTGCTGCGGGTGCTCGAGGTCGACGGCGTGCCGGCCCTCGTCTCGCGGGCCACCTACCCCGGCTGGCTGGCGGCGGCGATCGAGCCGCTGCCGCAGGACGTGAGCTCGATCATGGCCTCGCTCGAGGAGGGCCTCGAGCTCGTCGTCGAGCACAGCGTGCAGCGCGTCGGCGCGGCCGCGGCGAGCGGCGAGGACGCGCGGCTGCTCGGCGTGCGGCGGTCGAGCCCGGTGCTGCGGGTCGTGCGCTCGGTGCGCGACCAGCGCGGCACGGCCATCGAGCTGGCCGACGACCGCTACCGGCCCGAGCACGCGCCGGAACGGCTCGTCAGCGCCTAACGAGCGGGCACCCGCACCATGCCCTCCTGGGCGACCGTGGCGAGCAGCCGTCCCGCGCGGTCGAAGATGCGGCCCAGCGAGAGTCCGCGGCCGGAGCTCGCGGAGGGGGAGTCCTGCGTGTACAGCACCCAATCATCCGCCCGCCCGTCGCGGTGCCACCACATGGCGTGGTCGAGGCTGGCCATCTTGATGCCCGGCGTGCCCCAGGGCACCCCGTGCCGGCGCAGGATCGGCTCGAGGATGGCGTAGTCGCTTGCATAGGCCAGCGCGGCGCGGTGCACGATCGGGTCGTCGGGCAGCGTGCCGACGGCGCGCAGCCAGACCGCCTGCTGCGCCGTGCGCTCCCCGTCGGCCGTGAAGTAGATCGGCTGCTCCACGTGGCGCAGGTCGAAGGCGCGCGAGGTCGCCCAGTGCTTGGCCACCGGGTGGTCGACGCCGCGCAGGGCCTCCGCCGCGCTCGGCAGCGACTCCGGCTCGGGCAGCCCCTCGGGCATGGGGTCCTGGTGCTCGAGGCCGGGCTGCTCGTCCTGGAACGACGCGATCATCGACAGGATCGGCACCCCCTCCTGGTACGCCTGCGTGCGGCGGGTCGAGAAGGAGCGGCCGTCGTGGATGCGGTCCACGCCGAAGGTGACGGGCAGGTTCGCATCGCCCGGGCGCAGGAAGTAGCCGTGCATCGAGTGCGCGACCCGGCCCTCCGGCGAGGTGCGCGACGCGGCGACGAGCGACTGCGCGAGCACCTGGCCGCCGAAGACGCGGCCCTGCGGCATCCACTCGCTCGGACCGGTCGAGATGTCCTCGCTCGTACGGGCCCCGGTCTCGACGAGGTCGAGCGAGGTGAGGAAGCTGGCGAGCGGATCGGACATGGTCGGGCTCCCGGGGTGCGTTCGGCGGCGTGCGACGGTTAGTTTAGAGGTCGCATGAATCGCTCGATCATCCTCCCCGACGCCCTCTCCCTCGCCGACCTGCAGGTGTTCCTGCGCCGTGCCGGGAGGGTGGAGGACGGCTCCGTGCGCCTCATCGCCACCGGCTCCGTGCTCGCCGTCTACGTCGCGGTGTTCACGCCCAGCGGCCTGCTCGACCGCAGCCCCACCGTGCTGGGCCTGCGCACCCTCGCGCTCGAGGAGGAGGCGGAGCTCGACGTGGTCGTGCCGATGCGCTCGCTGCTCGAGCGCTTCGCCCGCCTCGAGGAGCGCAGCGAGGACGTCGCCGGACCGGTGACCGTCACGCTGCCGATCGAGGTGCAGACCCTCGCGTGGGCGGCCATCTCGCCGCCGCGCGGCGGCTGGATCGAGTTCGACGCCGTGCCCGCCGAGCTGCTCGAATCGGTGGCCAAGGCCGGCATCGACGAGGTCAAGGACACGCTCGGCGGCAACACCGGCGAGCAGATCGTGCAGCGCGTGCGCGCCGAGGTCTGGGGGCGCAGCATCGAGGATCACGAGCACGTGCCGGCCGCCGCGGCCTTCGCCGCGTTCACGCTGGGCTTCCTCGGCACCGCCGACCTCGCGGCCGTCTACGAGACGGGTCCGTGGACCCGGGTGAGCACCACCCGCGGGCACGTGCTCGTCAAGCGGCCGAACTGGTCGCTCTCGGGCTGAGGCCGCTACTCCTCGAAGGTGTTCACCATCGCGTGGGCGGCACGCTCGAGGTAGTCCCAGAGCTCGGCCTCGTGCAGCGGGGCGAGCTGCAGCCCGTCGACCGCCGTGCGCATGCAGCGCAGCCAGCGGTCGCGCGCCTCCGGGTTCACGCGGAACGGCATGTGCCGCATCCGCAGCCGGGGGTGGCCGCGCTCCTTGCTGTACGTCGTCGGTCCGCCCCAGTACTGCTCGAGGAACCCGGTGAGCCGCTGGACCGCGCCCTCCAGGTCGTCCTCCGGGTACATCGGCCAGAGCACCTCGTCGGCGCGCACCTCCTCGTAGAAGCGGCGCACCAGCTTCTCGAAGGTGGGCCTGCCGCCCACCTGGCTCCAGAAGGTGCTCTGCACGCTGTCGCCGCCCTCGCCCATCCGCAGGGTCAGATCGGCCATCAGCTCGCGCCGCCCTTCGGCTTGCGCGGCGCGCGCGGCGCCTTGTTGGTCACCGGCACGGGCTTGGTGCGCGGGGGCTGGGCGCCGCGCACGGAGGCGGCGCCCTCGAATCCGCTCAGCACGATGCTGCCGAGCTGCGGCAGCTTGATGCCGGCCTCGTCGAGCGCCGCCTTGAGGCGCACGCGCAGCTCGCGGGCCACGTCGTCCTTCGTCGAGGTGCGGGTCTTCGCGACGAGGCGGATGACCATGGCCTCCGCCGAGATCGACTCGAGCCCCCAGAGCTCCGGCGTCTCGAGGATGCGCGCCGCCCACTTCGGGTCGGCGGCGAGGGTCTTCGCGGTGTCGAGGATGAGCCCCTGCACCTCCTGCACGTCGGTGTCGTAGGGCACGGCGAGGTCGATGATGACGCGGGCCCAGCCCTGCGACATGTTGCCGACCCGCAGGATCTCGCCGTTGCGCACGAACCAGAGCGTGCCGTTGACGTCGCGCACCTTGGTGATGCGGATGCCGACCTCCTCGACCACGCCGGTCGCGGGCCCGAGGTCGACCACGTCGCCGACGCCGAGCTGGTCCTCGAAGACCATGAACAGGCCCTGCAGGATGTCCTTGATGATGTTCTGGGCGCCGAAGCCGAGCGCGGCGGTGGCGACGGCGGCGGAGCCGACGATGGGGCCGAGATCGACGTCGAACCGACTCAGCACGGCGATGAACGCCACGACCACGATGATCCAGGTGACGACGTTGCCGAGCACCGTGCCCATCGTGCGGGTGCGCTGCACCACGCGCACGGCCGCGAGCGGAGAGTTCACGATGGCCTGGGTGTCGGAGGTGCCTTGGCCTTTTTTCACGCCGGAGACGATCTGCGCGACGGTGCGGCGGATTGCGAACTGCAGTACCCAGCGGATGATGACTGCGATCATCACGACGATGAGCGCTTGGAGGATCGGCCAGGCATCGAGGAACGCTCCGAAGCCGGCCCAGAATTCGGTCCACTGCTGCATGGATCGAAGTCTAGGGAGCGCTCGTTATGAGTCCCCTGCCCGCGCGCTCATCCGCTGGCGGCCGATCACGCTGAGCAGCGCGAGCTTGTCGGCGTCGGCGGTGCCCGGTGTCGCGGTGAACACCAGCAGCATCTGCGCCCGGTCGAGGTCGTGCAGCACCTGGCACTGCACGGCGATGACGCCGAGCTCGGGGTGCCGGATGCGCTTGTCGGTGGAGTGCTTCGATCGCACCTCGTGCGCGGCCCAGAGCGCGCCGAACTCGGGGGATCGCTGCAGCAGCTCGTCCGCGATGCGGGCCGCGCGCGAGGCCCGGCCGCTCACGCCGACCGCGGCCCGCAGGTCGGCGACGAAGTCGCGGGCCCGCTGCGGATGGTCCTCCGACGGGTAGACCTCGCGGCTGCCCGGATCGGTGAACCAGCGGTAGATCGTCGAGCGGTCGAGACCCTCGCGCTCGTTCGCGTCGCCGAACACGGCGATCGCGCCCGGGGTCTGGGCCAGCACCTCCGCGGTGCTCGTGATCACCTGCGCCGGGGTGTCCTGCAGCCTGTCGAGCACGCGCAGCAGCGCGGGGCTGACGAGGTCGCCGCGGCCCTCCGCCGCCGGCGCGTGATGGCCGGCGAGGCGGAACAGGTGGTCGCGCTCCGCGTGCGTCAACCGCAGGCCGCGGGCGATCGCGGCGAGCATCTGCTCGCTCGGCTGCGGGCCGCGGCGCTGCTCGAGGCGCCCGACGTAGTCGGCGCTCATGCCGCAGAGCACGGCGACCTCCTCGCGGCGCAGGCCGCCCGTGCGGCGGCGAGGACCGCGCGGCAGGCCGACGTCCTCGGGCTGCAGCGCCTCGCGCCGGGTGCGCAGGAAGTCGGCCAGTTGCTCGCGATCCATGCTCACAGCATGCTCCTCGTCGTCAGCGGCAGCCAGGGAGCGCCGGTACGCGGAAGGGCGCCGACCGGTCGGTCGACGCCCCTCCTCCGTGCCCCGGCGGGATCAGCCCCGGCGGTCGCGCTCCTGCGCGAGCAGCGCGCGCTCCACGCCGGCCAGCGACTCGATCACGATGCGGCGCAGGGCCGCGGGCGCCTCCGCGTTCGCGGCGAGCCAGGCCTCGGTGCGCTCGCGCAGCGCCTCGGAGGCCAGCGGCGCCGGGTACAGGCCCGAGATCACCGTGTCGGCGATGTGGTAGCTGCGCTCGGCCCAGATCGTGGCGACGCTGTCGAAGTAGCGCTCCACCGTCGCCTCGAGCGGCGCGGGGTCGATCACGTGCTGGAAGCCCAGCGCCGTGTTGCGCACGATCGTGTTCGGCGCGGTGTCGACGTCCACGAGCGAAGCGAAGGCCGCGAGCTTGGCCTCGGCCGTCGGGATCGCCGCGCGCAGGCGGGCGGCTGCCTGAGCGCCGGTCGCCGTGTTGTCGGCCTCGAGAGCCGCGACGATCTCGTCCTCGCCGGCGCGGCCGAGCAGCACGAGGCCCTCGAGCAGCTCCCAGCGCAGGTCGGTGTCGATCTCCAGCCCGTCGAGGGCGCGCGAGCCGTCGAGCAGCGCGGCGAGCACGTCGCCGTGCGCCTCGGTCGTGACGACCTGGGCGAAGGTCTTCAGGAACTGGAACTGCGCGTCCGAGCCGGCCTGCGCCTGCGCCGCCAGCGACCAGAGGCCGTCGGCCACCTCGGTGACGGTCTCGAGCCGGCGCGCCGGGTCGACGTACATCCGCGCGACCGTCACCAGCTGCGCGAGGGTCGTGCGGATCGTGGTCGACTCGGTCTCGCTCGCGATGTTGCCGAGCACCAGGCGCACGTAGTCGCTCGGGCGCAGCTCCGCGTCGCGCGTCGCATCCCAGGCGGCGCCCCACACGATCGAGCGCGGCAGCGCCTCGGCGATGCCGGCCAGGTGCTCGATGGCGACCCGCTGCGACTCGTCGTCGAGGCGGATCTTCGCGTAGGCCAGGTCGTCGTCGTTCACGAGCACGAGGTCGGGCTTCGCGAGACCGACGAGCTCGGGCACCTCGGTGCGCTCGCCCGCGACGTCGAGCTCGATGCGGTGGATGCGGCCGAGCGCGTCGCCGTCGAGGTCGTAGAAGCCGATCGCCAGGCGGTGCGGGCGGATGGTCGGCCACTCCGCGGGCGCGGTCTGCAGGATCGCGAAGCTCGTGATCGCGCCGTCGGCGTCGACCTCGATCTCGGGGCGCAGGGTGTTCACGCCCGCCGTCTCGAGCCACAGCTGCGACCACTCGGTCAGCTCGCGGCCGCTGGTGGCCTCGAGCTCCACGAGCAGGTCGCGCAGCTCGGTGTTGGAGTGCGCGTGCTTCTTGAAGTACTGCGCGACGCCCTGCATGAAGGCCTCGAGGCCCACCCAGGCGACGAGCTGCTTGAGCACGCTGCCGCCCTTGGCGTAGGTGATGCCGTCGAAGTTGACCTGCACGTCCTCGAGGTCGTTGATGGTCGCCACGATCGGGTGCGTCGAGGGCAGCTGGTCCTGGCGGTAGGCCCAGCTCTTCTCCATCGCCTGGAAGGTGGTCCAGGCCTCGGTCCACTCGGTGGCCTCGGCGGTCGCCAGCGTCGAGGCCCACTCCGCGAAGGACTCGTTGAGCCAGAGGTCGTTCCACCACTTCATGGTCACGAGGTCGCCGAACCACATGTGGGCCAGCTCGTGCAGGATCGTGACGACGCGGCGCTCGCGGATCGCATCCGTCACCTTCGAGCGGAAGACGTAGGTCTCCGTGAAGGTGACCGCGCCCGCGTTCTCCATGGCGCCCGCGTTGAACTCGGGCACGAAGAGCTGGTCGTACTTCTCGAAGGGGTAGGGGTACTGGAACTGCTCCTCGAAGAAGGCGAAGCCCTGCTTGGTCTTCTCGAAGACGTAGTCGGCGTCGAGGTGCTCGGCTAGCGAGGCGCGGGCGAAGACGCCGAGCGGGATCACGCGGCCGTCGCTGCTGGTCAGCTCGTCGCGCACCTCGACGTACGGGCCTGCGACGATCGCGGTCACGTAGCTGGAGAGGATCGGGGTGGGTGCGAAGCTCCAAGTGGCGGCGCCGTCGTCCGTGGTCGTCGGCTCCGGCGTGGGGGAGTTCGAGACGACCTTCCAGGCGGCCGGCGCGGTGACCGTGAAGGCGAACGTCGCCTTGAGGTCGGGCTGCTCGAAGACCGCGAAGACGCGGCGGCTGTCGGGCACCTCGAACTGCGAGTAGAGGTAGACCTCGCCGTCGACCGGGTCGACGAAGCGGTGCAGGCCCTCGCCGCTGTTCGTGTAGAAGGCGTCGGCGACGACCACCAGCTCGTTCTCGGCGGCGAGCGACGGCAGCTGGATCCGCACCCCGTCGGCGACCTCGGCCGGGTCGAGCTCGACGCCGTTGAGCGTCACGGAGTGCACGGTGCGGGTGATCGCGTCGATGAAGGTCGAGGCGCCCTCGGTGGCGGTGAAGCGCACGCGGGTGGTGGAGCCGAACACCTCCGCCCCGCGGGTCAGATCGAGTTCGATCGCGTAGCTGTCGACGTGCAGGAGCGCCTTGCGCTCCTGGGCCTCGATGCGGGTGAGGTTCTCTCCGGGCATCCTTGCTCCTCCTGGTGTTCTCGGCGGTGCTCCTACCCTATTGGCGTCTCCGAACGGCGCCTGTCGGGCTAGGCTTCCCGCCATGGTCGACTCCCGAATCCTCCAGACCCAGGCGGCGCTCTCCGAAGCCGTGCTGGAGCTGGCCGCGCGCACCCCGATCGCCAAGCTCGGCGTCGCCGAGCTCACGCGTCGCGCCGGCATCAACCGCGCGACCTTCTACGACCACTACTCCTCGCCCGGCGAGCTGCTCGCCTCGGTGCTCGGCGAGGAGTTCGAGACCATGCGCGACGACTACCTGCAGGGTCGCCGCGACGGAGGCTCGCCGCAGGAGGTGCTGCGCGACGGCATCGACGCGACGATCCGCCACGTCGAGGAGCGTCGCGACATCTACGCCCGCGCGCTCGTCGACGCCCCCGACCCCGACCTGGTCGGCATGCTGACGAGCGGATTCGAGGACGCCTGCTTCCACATCCTGCAGGAGACCCTCGACCCGCCGATGTCCCGGCCCAAGGCGCGCATCGTCGCTCGCTTCGTCGGCGCCGGCCTCGTCGGCGGCATCACCGCCTGGCTGAAGGACCCCGCGCTCAACCGGGAGGACCTCGTCGAGACCCTCTCGGAGTCCTTCCCGCGCTGGTGGTACTGAGCCCCGACCGGAGCCCGGCCGCGCGTCGCTAGGCTGGCGCCATGCGGATCCACATCGCCACGGACCATGCCGGGCTGGACATGAGCAAGCAGCTGATCGAGGACCTGGCCGACGACGGCCACGAGGTCACGGATCACGGACCGACGAGCTACGAGCCGCTCGACGACTACCCGTCCTTCTGCATCAACGCGGCCCGCGCGGTCGTGCGCGACCAGCGCGCCGGGCGGACGGCGCTCGGCGTCGTCTTCGGCGGGTCGGGCAACGGCGAGCAGATCGCCGCGAACAAGGTCGAGGGCGTGCGCGCGGCGCTCGTCTGGAACACCTCGACGGCCGAGCTCGCCCGCGAGCACAACGACGCGAACGTGATCGCGATCGGCGCACGGCAGCACGACTACGCGGAGGTGCTGGGCTTCATCCGCTCGTTCATCGCCACCCCGTTCCCGGGCGAGGAGCGCCACGCCCGCCGCATCGCGCAGCTCGCCGAGTACGAGACCACCGGGGCGATCGCCGGCCACGAGGTCGTCTGAGCCTTGCCCGAGGGTCACTCCGTCCACCGCATCGCCCGGCAGTTCGCCCGGCACTTCGTCGGCCGCACCGTCGCGGTCAGCTCGCCGCAGGGGCGCTTCGCCGAAGGCGCGGCGCTGCTCGACGGTCGCACGATGACCGCTGCGAAGGCCGTGGGCAAGCAGATGTTCCTCGACTTCGAGGACGGGCTCTGGCTGCGCGTGCACCTCGGCATCTACGGCGCCTGGGACTTCGCTGGGACGCTGGAGCTTGGAGCATCGCGCAGCGATGCCGCGACGCCAGTCCCGGGGGGGGGGGGGGGGGGGGGGGGGGGGGGGGGCGGGGGCCCCGCCCCCCCCCCCCCCCCCCCCCGCCCGCGACGCCAGTCCCGAGCGAGCTGCGCTCGCTCGGTGGAACAGTGCACTTCGACCCGACCACCGCCAGCGCCGGCGGCCGGATGGGCCAGACCAACCAGCAGGGCACGGTCGTCGGTGCGCACGAGGACTCGCTCGCCTCGATCGGAGCCCCGCGCCGCACCCGGCTGCGCATGGCCGAGCAGGAGAAGGTGGTCGATGCGCTCGAGAGCTGGCCGCCGGAGCCGATCGGCCAGGTGCGGGTGCGCCTGCTGACCGAGGACGCGGTGGCCGACCTGCGCGGCCCGACCGCGTGCGAGGTGCTCGACGATGCCGGCGTGCGCGCCGTGCTCGACCGGCTCGGCCCCGATCCGCAGCTCGACGACGGCCCCGAGGCGGAGGCGAAGTTCGTGGAGCGGCTGCGCAAGTCCGGCAAGGCCGTCGGCCTGCAGCTCATGGACCAGGCCGTCGTGGCGGGCATCGGCAACGTCTACCGCGCCGAGATCCTCTTCCGGGCCCGGATGAACCCGCACCTGCCCGCCAAGCAGGTGACCGTCGAGCAGGCCCGCGACCTCTGGGCCGATTGGGCGAGGCTGCTCGAGATCGGCGTCACGACCGGTCAGATGATGACGATGGACGATCTCGCGGACGACGCCTACCGTGCTGCGCTCGCGAACCGGGCCGACCGGCACTGGGTCTACAAGCGCGAGGGACTGCCCTGCCGGGTCTGCCGCACGCACATCGTGCTCGAGGAGATGGGCAACCGCAAGCTCTACTGGTGCCCGCGCTGCCAGGCCTGAGGCTCAGCGCGCCAGACGGATCTCGATCGTCTCGTCGCCCCGGCTGACGCCGTCCGCGGCGAAGCCGTGCTTGGCGTAGAAGGCTCGCGCGCGCGGATTGCGCTCCGCCACCCAGAGCTCGGCGGGGCTCGGGTCGAGCACCGCCTCGAGCAGCGCGCCGCCCGCTCCCGTGCCGTGCAGCTCGCGCAGCGCGTAGAGCAGATGCAGCTGCTGCGGCCTGCCGGGGCGCGCCATCGCGATGCCGCGGATCCGCCCGTCCGACTCCGCGACGGCCACCCGGCTCGCTGCGCGGGCGGGGTCCGCGAGGGTCCCCCGCCAGAAGGCGATCCGCCGCTCCAGCATCGCCGGGTCGTCGAGCACCTCGTCGCGCACGACGCCCCGGTAGGTCTCCCGCCAGCTGCCGACGTGCACGAGCGCCATCGCCTCCGCGTCGTCGAGGGAGGCGGATCGGACGCTGAACGGCATGAGCGCAGGCTAGCCGCACGCCAGAATGGACGGATGCGGCAGAACCCCTCCTTCGCGCTCGACGACCTCACCGAGATCCGTCGTGTCGTCCGCGAGCACCCCTGGGCCACCCTCGTCAGCGCGACGAGCACGGGCCTGCAGGTGAGCCACTACCCCGTGGTGCTCGAGGGCGACGACCTCACGATCGTGAGCCATGTCGGCCGCCCCGACGACGCGATCCACGAGCTCGGCGAGCACGACGTGGTCGTGATCCTGCAGGGTCCGCACGGCTACGTCTCGCCCGGCTGGTACGACGCGCAACCGGCCGTGCCGACCTGGAACTTCATCACGGTGCACCTGCACGGCCGCCCCGAGCTGCTCAGCGCGGAGGAGAACCTGCGCGTGCTCGCCGACCTCGTCGACGTCTTCGAGGCGCCGCTGCCCGAGCCGCGCAGCATGAACGGCACGAGCGAGGACGCCGACTACGCCGCGCGGATCAGCCGGGGCACCGTCGGGTTCCGCCTGCGCCCCACCCGCGTCGAGGCCAAGGCCAAGCTCAGCCAGAACAAGCCCGAGCACATCGTGCGCACCGTCGTGGCCGAGCTGGAGGGCTCGGGGCCGTACGCCCAGCCGCAGCTCGCGGCGGCGATGCGGCGCGTGCATCCCTTCCTGGACGCGGAGCGAGCGGATGCGGGCGGTGCCGCTTCGTGAGCGCCCTGCTGCTGCGCGGCGCCCGCCTCGACACCGCCGCCGAGCTTGTGGACCTGCTGCTGCGCGACGGGCGCATCGCGGCGATCGCGCCGCGGATCGACGAGGCCGTCGAGACCGTCGACCTGGACGGCCGCCACGTGGTGCCCGGGCTCTGGGACGCCCACGTGCACGCGAACCAGTGGGCGCTCGCCCTGCGCCGCTTCGAGGTCGGCGCCGCCGAGAGCGCTGCGGAGGCCGCGGCCATCGCGGCCCGGCACCTGCCGCGGGCGGAGCCGGGGCAGACCCTCGTGGGCTACGGCTTCCGGGACGGGCTCTGGCCCGACGCCCCGAGCCGCGAGCTGCTCGACGCGGCGACCGGTGCGCATCCGGTGGTGCTCGTCAGCGGCGACCTGCACGCGGCGTGGGCGAACAGCGCCGCCTGCGCGCGCTACGGCGTCGCCGCGCCGACGGGGCTGGTGCGCGAGGAGCAGGCCTTCGCACTGGTGCGCGAGCTCGACGCGGTCGATGACGCGGTGCTCGATCGCTGGGTCGGCGAGGCGGCGCTCGTCGCAGCCGCGCGCGGCGTGGTCGGCGTGGTCGACATGGAGATGCGCTGGAGCCGGGACGCCTGGCTGCGCCGGATCGCCGGCGGGCAGCGGACACTGCGGGTCGAGGCGGCCGTCTACCCGCAGGACATCGCCCGGGCCACCGCGCTGCGGCTGCCGAGCGGCGCCCTGGTGGCAGGCGGCGAGGGGCTGCTCGCGGTCGGCGCGGCCAAGATCATCACGGACGGCTCGCTGAACACCCGCACCGCCTTCTGCGCGGACCCCTACGCGGGCCTCGACAGCGATGCGCACGGCCTGCTGACCGTGCCGCACGAGGAGCTCGTCGAGCACCTGCGCCTCGCGCAGCGCGCCGGTCTGCGCCCCGCGGTGCACGCGATCGGCGACCGGGCGAACACCTTCGCTCTGGACGCCTTCGCGGCGGTCGGCATCCGCGGCTCGATCGAGCACGCCCAGCTGCTCGCGCCCGAGGACGTGCCGCGCTTCGCCGAGCTCGGCGTGGTGGCGAGCGTGCAGCCCGAGCACGCGATGGACGACCGCGACGTCGCGGAGCACTACTGGGCGGGGCGCACCGAGCGCGCCTTCCCGCTGCGCGCGCTGCTCGACGCCGGGGCGACCCTCGCCCTCGGCTCCGACGCGCCCGTCGCGCCGCTCGACCCCTGGGTCGCCATGGACGCGGCGGTGACCCGCAGCCGCGACGGGCGCGGCGCCTGGCACGGCGAGCAGTCGATCACGCGCGCGGAGGCGCTGGGCGCATCCGTCCGCTCGTCGATCGCGGTGGGGGAGCCCGCCGATCTGGCGGTGCTCGACGCCGACCCGGGCGCGCATCCGCTGCGCACCATGCCGGTCGCGGCGACCCTGGTCGAGGGCCGCTTCACGCACCGGGCGCTCTAGCGGGTCAGCTGCTCCTCGGCCGGTCCGACGAGCCACTCGACGGCGACCTCGCCGTCGTCGTTCGAGCGCACGAGCACCACGTCGGCGTTGTCGAAGCGGGGGAACGGCGCGCCCGTGAGCACGCCGAGCGAGAGCCGCAGCAGGGTGCCGTGCGCCACGACGATCGTGTCGACGCCCTCGGCGAGCAGCGCCCGGATCTCGGCCGCGCCGCGCTCGCCGACGGCGGAGACCGGCTCGGAGCCGGGCCAGTCGTGATCGGGGTGCGACGCGTAGGCCTCGGTGATATCAGCGCCCTCGGCCGAGCCGAAGTCGCGCTCGATGAGCGACTCGCGGTGCGCCGCCCGGGGTGCGCCCAGGTGCTCCGCGATGACGTCGGCCGTCTGCTGCGCACGCAGCATCGGCGAGGAGATCACCCGCTGGGCGTTCACCGGCGTCAGCAGCGGGGCGACGACGGCGGCCTGCGACAGGCCCTCCGCGTTGAGCGGGTTCTCGGTGCGGCCCTGCATGCGCCGCGCGGCGTTCCAGTCGGTGCGCCCGTGCCGCACCAGCGCGATGCGCGTCACGCGAGCACCCGCTGAGCCGATCGCACACCCTCCGACGGGAACACGAGGCCCCGTCGCACCGACACCGTCACGCGCTCGTCCACACGGGGACGATACCCGGTGGTGCGCGCCCGCAGGCTGAGGCCCTGCCAGTCGACGATCACGTCGTTGCCCTCGCGGCCGAAGAGCGACGACCTCACGACCGCGTCGCCGTGCTCATCCGCTCGCAGCTCGAGGTCCTGCGGCAGCACGGCCAGCTCGGCGTCGCCGCGGCCTCCCTGCCCCGCGAGCGCCGCGGTGGGCACGACGAGCGGATGCGCGGACGCCCGGAAGCCGCCCGCCTCGCACGCGCCCGGCACGATCGTGGCGTCGGAGAGGAAGCGCGCCACGAACGGCGAGGCGGGTTCCGTGACGAGCTGCTCGGGCGAGCCGATCTGCTGGATGCGCCCGCCGTCGAGCACGACGACCCGATCGGCCAGCGCCAGGGCCTCGTCGCGGTCGTGGGTGACGTGCACGACCGTGAGGCCGAGCGTGCGGGTGAGCGACTGCAGCTCGAGGCGCAGCCGGTCGCGCAGCGGCTCGTCGAGCGCGCTGAGCGCCTCGTCGAGCAGCAGCACGCGGGGGCGTGCGACGAGCGCCCGGGCGAGGGCGACGCGCTGGCGCTGACCGCCCGAGAGCGTCGCGGGGTCGCGCTTGGCCCAGCCGCCGAGCCCGACCATGTCGAGCGCCTCCGCGACCCTCGCGGCGCGCTCGGCGCGCGGCAGCTTCGCGAGCCGCAGCGGGTACTCGACGTTGCGGCCGACGTTCCAGTGCGGCCAGACGGCGTGCTGCTGGAAGACCATGCCGAGCCGGCGCTCCTCCGGCGGGGTGAAGACGCCGGGGCCTGCGACGGTGCTCCCGTCGATCGCGACGGTGCCCGCCGTGGGGGCGAGGAAGCCGGCGATGCTGCGCAGCAGGGTGGTCTTGCCGGAACCGCTCGGCCCGACGAGGGCGACGAACTCGCCGTCGCCGACCCGCAGGTCGAGACGCTCGAGCCCGAGGGTGCCGGAGGGGTAGCGCAGCGAGACGCCGTCGAGGTGCACGGAGGCCATGACAGCTCCTTTCCTAGGCCTGCTTCGGGGTGCGGGCGGCGAGCCCGAGCCCCGCGAGGCCGACGAGGGTGACGATGAGGGAGAGCGCGCTGGCGGCGTTGTAGGCGCCCGCCTGCTGCAGGTTGAAGATGGCCACGCCGAGGGTCTGCGAGCCGGGGGAGAGCAGCAGCACCGAGAGGGTGAGCTCGCGCACCGAGGTGAGGAAGACGAGCACGCCGCCCGAGAGCGCCGCCGGCAGCGCCATGCGCCAGGAGATGTCGATCAGCGCGCGCAGCGGGCTGGCGCCGGAGACCCGGGCCGCCTCCTCCGCCGTCATCGGGGTCGCCGAGAGCGGTGCGTGCACCGCCTGCACGACGAGCGCCAGGAACGAGGTGACGTAGGCGGCCAGGATCAGCCAGGGCGTGTTGAACAGGCCGATGCGCGGGGCGATGACCAGCCAGGCCACGGCGATGACGAGGCCTGGGATCGCCTGCGGCAGCAGCGCGGCGGCCTGCAGCGGGCGGTTGGACCGCGAGCGGGTGCGGGTGACGAGGGCGCCGACCGCGAGGCCGAGGCCCGCGCAGAGCACCGCGGCCAGGCCCGCGAGCCAGAGCGAGTTGAGCGCGCCGTCGATCGCGTTCTTCGAGGTGACCGCGCGCACGAGGTTGTCGAGCGTGATGTTCTCGAGCGTGAAGGGCACGCCGGGGGCCGGCAGCAGCGACTGGCTGGCGAGGGCGAGGATCGGCAGCAGGGTCAGCGCGAGCACGAGCAGCCAGGTGGCGGCGCCGACCGGCAGCAGCGCGCGGCCGAGCGGCAGCCGCTGCGGCGGGCTGGCGGAGGCGTCGAGCTCGTGACCGCGCCGGCTCAGCACCGCGTCGAGCACCACGGCGGCCAGCGCGACGGCGAGCAGCACCGAGCCGACCGTGGCGACCACGCCGAGCGGGTCGTCGACGGTGCCCGACTGGATGTACCGGTAGACGAGCGTGGAGAGCGTCGTGAAGCGCTCCGGCGTGCCGACGATGGAGGGGATGCCGAAGTCGGCGAGGTTCGAGACCGCGATGAGCGTGAAGGAGCTGGCGAGGGCGGGGCGCAGCAGCGGCACGGTGACGGTGGCGAGCGCGCGCACGGCGGAGGCGCCCGAGATGCGGGCGGCCTGCTCGAGGTCGGCCGGGATGCGGCGCAGGGCGGCGCTGACGACGAGCATCGCGATGGGGTACGAGTGCACGATCAGCAGGAACACGACGCCGTCGCCGCCGTAGACGACCCAGAGCGGCCCGCCGAAGAGATCGCGCCACCAGAGGTTGATCGCGCTGGTCGGGCCGGCGATGCCGATCCACGCGATGGCGCCGACGAAGGGCGGCACGAGCATCGGGCTCAGCGCGAAGAGCCGCAGGGCCCGCCGGAACGGCAGGTCGGTGCGCTCCAGCAGCACGGCGAGCAGCGTGCCGAGCGCGACCGCGCCGATCGCCGAGAGCACGGCCGAGACGAGGCTGTTGAGCCCCGCCTCGAGCACGTCGCCCTCAAGCAGCGTCGGCAGGTGCCGTCCGCCGGCGGCCAGCACCACGATCGCGCCGAGCGGCACGAGCACGAGCGCCGCGACGGCGGCGCCCACGGCGACGCGCATCGCCGTGAGCCCGAACGCACGGGGGCGGGGCCCCCCCCGGGGGCCCGCCCGGGGGGCGCCGCGGGGGGGGCGCCGGGTGGCG
>JASCOA010000053.1 GCA_029959365.1 Microbacteriaceae bacterium PS02343
TCCCGGGACGGACGCACCCGCGAGGAGGCTGAGGTCGGCTGGACGGGACAGCCGGCCGACCTCAGCCGTCGAGGCCGCGGAGCCGCTCCAGGGCGGGCTCGGCGGAGTCGGGCAGCGACTCGACCCAGGCGACCGCGAGGGCGCCCCGCGAGTCGGAGGAGCGGTCGGCCGACGGATCGGCGCCGAGCTCGAGCACCTCGCGCAGCGCCTCGAGGCGCAGTGCGAGCCGCTGGTCGCGGTCGGTGACCACCAGGATCGTGCCGTCCGGCAGCAGGCCGAGCAGCGCATCCGAGCCGAAGGCGCCCGCGACGGCCTCGGCGACCGTGGCGAGGCGCACGTCGCGGCGCCAGGGGGCGAGGCCGTCGAGCCGGCTGCGCACGACGACGGCGCAGAGCGGGGCGTTCGTGCCGCGCAGGGCGAGGCGGCGCTCGGGGCTGACGGGGCGCATCCGCTCGGCGATCTGGAAGGCCAGGTAGTCGGCGGCGGCGAGGCCCGTGACGGGGTCGAGGTCGGCGAAGGCGGTGAAGCCGGCGGCGGGGGCGGCGCTGCGGTGGCCGCGGGCGGCGGTCCAGGCCTCGACCATGGCGCGAACGGTGAGCGGATCGGGCTGGCCGCCGTCGAGGAACGCGGCGATCTCGACGAGGTCGTCGAGCGCCTCGCGCAGGCTGCTGCCGCACTGCGCGCGGGCGGAACCGAGCCGGGAGGCCGCCGCGAGAGCGTCGGAACTGGTACCCGCCAGCGGCGGCACCCCCGCGGCGCCGGTCGAGCCCGAACCGGTGGGCAGGGCGACGGACGAATCCGCGCCTGCCTGTCCCCCCTCGATCGCGGCGACGTCGGCCGCGAGCGCGGCGATTCCAGCTGTTCCGACCCGCGGTGCGGGCGCAGTCCTGCCCTCGACGTCGCCGAACGCGGCGGCGGTCCCGCACGAGGCGAGTCCATCCACGGTGCGATCACGGCTCATGTCTGAGAGGACCGGCGACGAGCCGATGCATGACGCCGCTTCGCCGCCCTTTTTCTGGGGTCTTCCCCGACACCCGGCGGAGATGGTTGGCTCGGCGAGGAACGAGGCATCAGATCATGCGCGCAGCAGTCGAATCGAGCGATGCGGAGCTGATCACGCTGGCCCGCGAGGGCGACACGAGCGCCCTCGGCGCCATCTTCGGTCGGCACTCCGCGGCCGTGACCGCCGTCGCCCGGGCCCACGCCCGCGACCCCATCGCCGCCGACGATCTCGTGGCCGAGGCCTTCGCCCGCACCTATCGGGTGCTGCGATCGGGCGGTGGGCCGGACGTCGCCCTGCGCGCCTACCTCTACACCGCCGTCCGCCGGCTCGCGGCCGAGCGCGCCCGCGCCGAGGCGAAGGCGCGCAGCGCCGGCCTCCTCGAGGAGCTCGACCGACCGGCCCCGACCAGCGACGCCCAACTCGACGACTTCGAGCGCGAGGTGATCGGCAAGGCCTACCTCGCGCTGCCCGAGCGCTGGCGCGCTGTGCTCTGGCACGTCGAGGTCGAGCGGATGAGCCCCGCGGCCGTCGCGCCCATCCTCGGACTCAGCGCGAGCGGCGTCTCCGCCCTGGCCTACCGCGCCCGGGAGGGCCTGCGCGAGCAGTACCTGCAGCAGCACGTCGGCAGCCTCGACGGCACCGAGCCGCAGTGCCGCGAGGTCTCGATCCTGCTCGGCTCCTACGCCCGAGGCCGCGCCGCCCGCCGGGACCGCAAGCGCGTCGAGGAGCACCTGCGCGACTGCGCGCACTGCGCCCGCGTCGTCGCCGAGCTGCGCGACGCCTCGCACGGGCTGCGCACCGTCGTGGCGCCGCTCGTGCTCGGCGTCGCAGGGGTCGGGGCTCTGCCGGCGCTGGTCGGGGGCGAGGCCGCCGCTGCTGCGGTGCCGGGTGCCGGAGCTCCGGCGCCCGCACCCCAGGGGTTCGGCGTGCCCGCCGTCGTGCTCGCCCTGACCCTCGGCCTCGGCGCGATCGGCGTCGGCACCTACGCGGCCATGCAAGCGGTCGAGGGCGGGCCCGCCACCGTCGAGGCGGCCCCGAGCGCCAGGGCGTCGCCGTCCGCCACGGCCCCGGCGGGCGACGCGAGCGCCGACCCCGCGGATGCCGAGCAGCCCGCGGCGAGCGGCCCGGCGCGACTGACCGTGGCCGTGCGCACGACCGCGGCACTGCGTCCGGGCGTCGCGGGCGAGCTGCTGCTCGAGCTGGGCAACGCCGGCGGAGGCAGCGGCGAGGTCGTGGTGCGGGCCACCCTGCCGACCGGCGTCACCCTCGACCCGGGTCGTCCGGCCGGCGCCGAGGGCTGGGCGTGCTCGGCCGCGGGCGACGCCGTCGCCTGCACCGCCGCGCGGGTCGAGGGGTCGAGCAGGAGCAGGCTCGGCCTGCCCGTCGCGGTCGCGACGGACGCTCCCGCGGCCCTGCCCATCCGGGTCGCGGTGCACGAATCGGGAACCCTCGCCGCCGTCGACGAAGCGGACGCGGCCGACCCGGCCTCCGCATCCGACCGCTGAGAACACCTGCTCGGTAGGATCGGATCGCCCCACGCCAGCGACCCGGAAGGCCCGCCCATGAGCGACAGCCAGGAGCAGCTCCTCGCCCTGCGCCGCAGCATCGACAACATCGACGCCGCCCTCGTGCACCTGCTGGCCGAGCGCTTCAAGTTCACCCAGCAGGTCGGCCACCTCAAGGCCACCACCGGGCTGCCGGCCAGCGACCCCGACCGCGAGCGCGTCCAGATCGAGCGCCTGCGCGGTCTCGCCATCGACTCGCACCTCGACCCCGCCTTCGCGGAGAAGTTCCTGAACTTCATCGTCGCCGAGGTCATCCACCACCACGAGCGCATCGCCTCGGAGAAGGTGCCGGACTGACAGCGATCGGCGGTTCTCCGCCATCGCATCCGCTCGGTGAATCGGGCGTCCCCGGTCGGCGATACGCTCGCCCGATGCAGCCTCGTCTCGTCGGCCTCCAGTTCACGGTGCTGGGCCTCGTCTGGGGCGCCAGCTTCCTGTTCATGAAGGTCGCGCTCGAGGGCCTCGCCCCCGGTCAGGTCGCCTGGGGCCGCCTCGTGCTCGGCGCCCTCACCCTCGGCGTCATCGTGCTCATCCGCCGTGAGCGCCTGCCCCGCTTCGGCAAGGTCTGGGCGCACATGACCGTGCTGGCGATCAGCTACTGCGTCGTGCCGTACCTGCTCTTCGCCTGGGCGCAGCAGCACGTGGCCTCCGGCCTCGGCGCCGTCTACAACGCCACCACCCCGATCATGACGGTGCTCATCGCCGGCCTCGCGTTCCGCGTCGAGAAGCTCAGCCGCGCACAGCTCGCCGGCGTGCTGGCCGGCATCCTCGGCGTCATGGTCATCATCGCCCCGTGGCAGGGCCTCGACTTCTCGCAGGCGCTGCTCGCCCAGCTGGCCCTGCTCGGCGCCACCGCCAGCTACGGCTTCAGCTTCGGCTACATGCGCCGCTTCCTCGCCGACACCGGCGTCAGCGCGCTCACCTTCTCCTTCATGAACATCGGCCTCGGCGCCGTGCTGGCGCTGCTGCTCACCCCGGTCATCGCGGTCGCTCCGATCGAGCTCAGCTGGCCGGTCGTGCTCAGCATGCTCGCCCTCGGCTGCGTCGGCACCGGTGTCGCCTACATCTGGAACCAGAACACCGTGCGCGCCTGGGGCCCCACCCGCGCCTCGATGGTCACCTACATCACGCCCGTCGTCGGCGTGCTGCTCGGAATCCTCGTGCTCGGCGAGACCCTGCACTGGAACGAGCCCGTCGGCGCGCTGGTGGTGTTCCTCGGCATCATGCTCGCGCAGGGGCGCCTCACGCTGCGCCGCCGGGTGCAGGCGGCGGTGCCGCCGGCTGCGAGCTGACGCGCCTCATCCGCTCAGCGGATGCGCGCATCCGCTCGTCCTGCTCGACTGAGCGGATGCGGTGGATGAGCGGATGGGGCGGCTTCGGGCTGCTGCTGGTCCTGACCCTGCTGAGCGCCGTCATCGCGACCGTGCTGACGCTGACGGCTGCGCTGGATGCGGACGGCATCCCGCGGGTCCCGCTCGGCGTGCCCGACTCCTGGTCGTGGGAGCTGCTGCAGGTGCTCGCCCCGCTGGCCTTCCTCCTCACGCTCGGACTGCTCGTCGGGGCTGCGACCGTCGGCGTGCTGCGGGCGTACCGGCGCTGAGACGAGCTCAGTCGCCTGTCTGCCTCCTCGACGAGGTCGAGTCGCTCGACGCTGCAACGAACGCAGTCGCCCGACCGCCTTCTCGCCAGGGTCGAGTCGCTGCCCGGTCGAGCGCCCGCACCGACGGACGAGGGCCGGACGGAGTCTCCTCCATCCGGCCCTCGCTCATCCGCTCGGCGTCGTCGTTACTGCCCGACGACCGCACCGAAGTGCGTGCTCAGCGGTGCGCGGTGGGCGGTGCGCAGCTCGTCGATGCCGACGGTGAAGACGTCCTGGATCTCGAGCTCGGCGCTGTCGTCGGTGACGCCGATGCGCAGCACGGGCACGCCACGGCCCTCGGCGAGGCCGAGGAACTTGACGTCGTCCTCGCGCGCGACGCTCACGAGCACACGGCCGGTCGACTCGCTGAACAGCGTGGTCGCGGTGTCGACGCCGTCGCGCTCCTCGATCTCGCCGAGCCACACGCGGGCGCCGACGCCGAAGCGCAGCACGGCCTCGGCGAGCGCCTGCGAGAGGCCGCCGTCGGCGAGGTCGTGGGCGCTCGTGGCGAGGCCCTCGTGCGCGGCCGCCGAGAGCAGTCCGGCGAGGGCCTTCTCGCCCTGCAGGTCGACCTTGGGCGGCAGACCGCCGAGGTGGTCGTGGATGACGCCGGCCCAGGCCGAGCCGTCGAGCTCGAGCGCCGTGGTGCCGAGCAGGTAGAGGTTCTCGCCCGCGTCCTGCCAACCCGAGGGCAGGCGGCGCGCCACGTCGTCGATGGTGCCGAGCACCGCGACCACGGGGGTCGGGTGGATCGGCACGTCGCCGGTCTGGTTGTAGAAGCTCACGTTGCCGCCGGTCACGGGCACGCCCAGCTCGAGGCAGGCGTCCGAGAGGCCCTCGACGGCCTTCGAGAACTGCCACATGACCTCGGGGTTCTCCGGGCTGCCGAAGTTGAGGCAGTCGCTCACCGCGGCCGGGGTCGCGCCGGTCGAGGCGACGTTGCGGTACGCCTCGGCGAGGGCCAGCTGCGCGCCCGCGTACGGGTCGAGCTGGCAGTAGCGGCCGTTCGCGTCGGTGGCGATCGCGACGCCGAGCCCGGTCGAGTCGTCGACGCGGATCATGCCGGCGTCGTCCGGGAAGCTCAGGGCCGTGTTGCCCAGCACGTAGTGGTCGTACTGGTTCGTGATCCAGCTCTTGTCGCCCAGGTTGGCGCTGCCGATGAGCTTGAGCGCCTGCTCCTTGAGCTCCGCGCCCTCGGTCGGGCGGGGCAGAGCGGATGCGGTGTCGGCCTGCAGCGCGTCGAGCCAGGCCGGGTAGACCACGGGGCGCTCGTAGACGGGTCCGTCGATCGCGACGGTGCGCGGATCGACGTCGACGATCCGCTCGCCGTGATGGTCGATGATGAGGCGGCCGGAGTCGGTGACCTCGCCGAGCACGCTCGTCTCGACCTCCCACTTGCCGACGACGGCGAGGAACGCGTCGAGCTTCTCGGGGCGGACGACCGCCATCATCCGCTCCTGGCTCTCCGACATGAGGATCTCCTCGGCGGTGAGCGTGGGGTCGCGCAGCAGCACCTTCTCGAGCTGGATGTACATGCCGCCGTCGCCGTTGCTGGCGAGCTCGCTGGTGGCGCAGCTGATGCCGGCCGCGCCCAGGTCCTGGATGCCCTCGACGAGGTCCTGCTGGAACAGCTCGAGGCAGCACTCGATGAGCACCTTCTCGGCGAAGGGGTCGCCGACCTGCACGGCGGGGCGCTTGGTGGGGCCGCCCTCCTCGAAGGTGTCGGAGGCGAGGATGGACGCGCCGCCGATGCCGTCGCCACCGGTGCGCGCACCGAAGAGCACGACCTTGTTGCCGACGCCGCGGGCGTTCGCCAGGTGCAGGTCCTCGTGGCGCAGCACGCCGACCGCGAGCGCGTTGACCAGCGGGTTGGCCTGGTACACCGGGTCGAAGTAGGTCTCGCCGCCGAGGTTCGGCAGGCCGAGGCAGTTGCCGTAGAAGCTGATGCCGCTCACGACGCCGGGCACGACGCGCGCCGTGTCGGGGTGGTCGATGGCGCCGAAGCGGAGGGCGTCCATGACGGCGACCGGGCGCGCGCCCATGGAGATGATGTCGCGCACGATGCCGCCGACGCCGGTCGCGGCGCCCTGGAAGGGCTCCACGTAGCTCGGGTGGTTGTGGCTCTCGATCTTGAAGGTGACGGCCCAGCCCTCGCCGACGTCGATGACGCCCGCGTTCTCGCCCATGCCGACCATGAGGTTCCTGGTCATCTCGTCGCTGACCTTCTGCCCGAACTGGCGCAGGTAGATCTTGCTCGACTTGTAGGAGCAGTGCTCGCTCCACATGACCGAGTACATGGCGAGCTCGCCGCTCGTGGGGCGACGGCCCAGGATCTCCCGGATCTTCGCGTACTCGTCGGGCTTCAGACCCAACGCGTCGTACGGCTGATGCTTCTCGGGCGTCGCGATGGCGTTCTCGACGGTATCGGCGGTGTGGATGTGAGTGCTCACGCAGAGGCTCCTGGGGGCGGGGCGGCCGGACGTGCCCGAGTCTATCCGCGGGGGAGGGAGCGGGGGCGCGTGCCGGTGCGGGCTCTCGCTCGTCCGGCATGCGGCTGCGTCCCACTGCGCCCAGACCGGAGAGGGCCGAGCTGGGCTCGGTCGGTCGTCGCGTCGTCCGATCGTCTCGCCGGTTGCTCGTCGGTCGGAGCGCTCGCATCCGCTTCACCGGGCCAGGGCGGAGCTCACCCGTCGCACCACCTCCTCGGGGCGCTGGAAGAGCGCGTCCGAGCGGATGCGGATCACGCGCCATCCCGCATCCGTGAGTCGTTCGATGCGCCGCTGGTCCTCCTCGTACTGCTCGCGCGAGGTGCGGTGGTGATCGCCGTCGTACTCGACGACGACCATCCGCTCGAAGAACACCAGGTCGCAGCGGGCGAGCCAGCGCCCGCGCGCGTCCTTGACGTCGGGGTTCACCACGAAGCCCGTGAGGCCGGCGCGCAGGAGCAGCAGCCTGAGCAGCGTCTCGGGCCGCGACTCCGCGCCGGTGCTCAACAGCTCGAGCGCACGCCTGGCCGCGCGGGCGCCGCGACCGCGGTGCCCTCGTACTCGCTGCTCGATCCGGGCGATCGTCGTATGCGGCCGCTCGGGCTCGGCCGGGTCGAGCTTCGGCGGATCGTGCACCAGGTGGTCGCCGCAGACGACGAGCTCGTCGAAGGGGAGCAGCTCGGCGAGCGCGACGAAGGTCGCCGCGGCATCGGTCACGGGGAGCCCGCGCCGCAGTCTGAGGCTCGGACGCTCGAGCGCCGAGTGGCCGCGCACACCCGCGATGCGCGGCGCCCGCCCCAGCGCAGTGACATGCGCTCCGGCCGGGCACCCGGGCGGCAGCGGGCAGCCCCACAGTCGGGCGGCGCTGACGTGGCTGAACCAGCGGGCCCCGCCGAGCAGCGGCGCGACGCGCTGCTCCGCGCTCGCATCGAGTTCGATCGGCACTCGCACGCCTCGGTGCGGCGCGGCGAGGTCGGCCGCTCTCGTGCGGCCGCGCGAGATGCCTGCGGCGCGGGCCTCCGGCACCCCGAAACTGCTCCGGGCGAGCTGCGGAGGAAGCGGTGCACGGTGCATCCGGCGAGTCTTCCCGGGCGTCGAGTGCTCGTGCAGTTCGACAACGGAACTGTGCGCACGGAGGCCCTGTGGAGGACCGGTCGGGCGACCCCGCCGCGAACTGATCTCCGCGAACGGTCACTCGTGGCGGGCCTCCTTCGCGCGCACCCGCCACGAGTGACCGCTCGCGCACAGTCGTCGGTGACGTGCGGCAAGCGCGGCACACGGTAGCCCGAGCGGATGAGGGCCGAGACTCCGCCCGCTTCGGTCGTGCCCCAGCGCGAACGGTCACTCGTGGCGAGTGCTGGCCATCGGCACCCACCACGACTGACCGTTCGCGAGCATTGCTGTGCGGTGAGTCCGGGCTCAGGCCCGAAGCATGGAGCACGGGTTGGAACTCCCGCCCCGACCCCCGACCCTGGGTGCCCGCGCACAACTCCGTGAGCGGGTGCGGAGCGAGGGCTGGATGGACGACGCGCCACCCGTAGCGTGGGGCGATCCGAGGGGCCCGCGGTCGTGCCCCGTCCCGCATCCGCTCGCAAGCTGAAGCCCGTCGAGCTGAAGCCCGTCGTGCCGAAGCCCGACGTGCCGGAGCTCGACACACCGAGGCCCGCGTGCCGAGGCCGTCGACCGGTCCTCGCAAGGCCGGGCGTCCGCGCCGAGGCGCACCCGCCCGCCCCGCCCCCAGCACCGAGCACCCCACCCCGGAGGTCCCATGCCGTTCGCCCTGCAGTCCTGGCCGTCGTTCGCCATCGCGGTCGTGATCGCCGTGGTGGCCGCCGTCGCCATCGGGGCGCTCTCGGCCGTGCCGGTGCACGTCATCGCGCGCAAGCGCAAGTGGACGCACGACCCCGCGGCGTCGCTGCGCCGTCCGTTCCGCATCCTCGTGCTCGTCGTGCTGCTGTGGATCGCGGCCTCGGTCACCTTCCCGATGCGCGACACGGAGGGGCGCCCCTACGGCGTCGACCACGTGGCGCTGATCGTCACGATCGTCACCGCGGCGTGGCTGCTCACCGCCATCGTGAGCTCGGGGTTCCGGCAGGTGCTCGGCCGCTACCGGCTCGATGTCGCGGACAACCGGGTGGCCCGCCGCGTGCACACCCAGCTCAACCTGCTCAACCGCATCGCGATGGTGGTCATCTGGGTGCTCGCGCTCGGCAGCGTGCTCCTGACCTTCCCCGGCGTCTCGGCCGTGGGCACGAGCCTGCTCGCCTCCGCGGGCCTCGTCTCCGTCGTGGCGGGACTCGCCGCGCAGTCGACCCTCGCGAACGTGTTCGCGGGCATCCAGCTCGCCTTCTCGGACGCCATCCGCGTCGACGACGTCGTGATCGCCGAGGGTCAGTGGGGCAAGATCGAGGAGATCACGCTCACCTACGTCGTGGTGCACATCTGGGACGACCGCCGCCTCGTGCTGCCCTCCACCTACTTCACGACGACGCCCTTCGAGAACTGGACCCGGCGCAACAGCGAGCTGCTCGGCGCCGTCGAGATCGACCTCGACTGGCGCATCGACCCGGAGGGCATGCGCGAGCGGCTCGACGAGGTGCTCGCCGGCACCGACCTCTGGGACGGCCGCGCCAAGGTGCTGCAGCTGACGGATGCGACGGGCGGCTACGTGCGCGTGCGCGTGCTCGTCACGGCGAAGGACGCGGGCACCCTCTTCGACCTGCGCTGTCTCGTGCGCGAGGAGCTGGTCGCCTGGATCCATTCCCGCAACCCCTCCGCGCTGCCGCGCACCCGCCTCGAGCAGGCGGAGGACCCGCGCGTCGCGCCGGTCACCGTGGATGTGGAGGAGCGGACCCCCGCCGACGAGCAGCGCGCCGCCACCGCGCCCGTGCCGACGGTCAAGGACCCGACCCCCTCCGGGCAGATCAAGCACCAGGGGCTCTTCACCGGCAGCGAGGAGGCGGAGCGCCGCGCCGAGCTCTTCACGAGCTCGATCCCGCTGCCGCACGCCGACCCGGACGACGACAGCCGCGTGACCGCGGACGAGATCACCCGAGCGGATGCGCGTCCCGTCGACCCCGCCCACGTCGAGCACCGCGGCCGCGGCGACAGCTGACCGCGACGCACGACCCACTCCGGGGGTGCGCGCCCGATGAGGTCAGCCTGCGCGCGCTACAGTCGGGCGACGGCCCCCGGAGGAGGGTGGCCGAGCCGTAGAGGAGCCCCGGTTGAGCACGCCCGAATCCCGCCCGTTCCAGGTCGAGCTGCGGGGCATCGTCGACCTGCTCAGCCGCTCCATCTACTCCGGCCCGCGAGTGTTCCTGCGCGAGCTGCTGCAGAACGGGCAGGACGCCCTCTCGGCCCGCCGCGAGCACGACGGCGGGGGTACGGGCATCCGCATCACCCCCGTCTCGGCGGCCTCCGACGTGTTCCGGCTGCAGGACGACGGCATCGGCCTCGACGCCGCCGAGGTGGGCGAGCTGCTGAGCACCGTCGGCCGCAGCTCCAAGCGCGATCTGTTCGACCTGCCGCGCACCGACCGCCTCGGTCAGTTCGGCATCGGCCTGCTGAGCTGCTTCATGGTGGTCGACGAGATCGTGGTGCGCTCGCGCTCCGCGCGCGGCGGCGACCCGGTCGAGTGGGTCGGCCGCTCCGACGGCACCTTCACGGTGCGCCCGCTGCAGGGCGACGAAGCGGATGCGGTGAGCACCGGCAGCGTCGTCGAGCTGCGGCCCCGGCCCGGTGACGTCGGCCTGCTCGGCACCGCCACCGCGCTCGAGCTCGCCGCCGAGTACGGGCGGTACCTGCCGACCCCCATCCGCGTCGACCTGCCCGGCGGCGGCGAGGAGCGCATCAACCGCGAGCCGCTCTTCGCCGAGCCCTTCACCCGACCGAGCGACGCGCTGCTCGAGCTGGGCCGCGAGCTCATCGGGGCGCAGCCGCTGGACGCGATCCCGCTCAGCGTGCCCGGCACGCAGACCCGCGGCACCGCCTTCGTGCTGCCCTTCGCACCGGCGCCCGGCGCCCGTCAGGCGCACCGCGTGCACCTCGGCGGCATGCTGCTGAGCGAGCGGATGGACGACCTGCTGCCCGACTGGTCCTTCTTCGTGCGCTGCGTCATCGACACCAAGGGGCTGCATCCGACCGCCTCGCGCGAGGCCCTGATCGAGGACGACGCGCTGGAGCAGACCCGCGCCGAGCTCGGCGACGCGCTGCGCCGCTGGGTCATCGGGCTCGCCGCGACCAGCCCCGGTCGGCTCGCGGAGTTCCTGGCGGTGCACCACCAGGCGCTGCGATCCCTGGCCCTGCACGACGAGGAGCTGGCGGCGTTCATCGTGCCGCACCTCGCCGTCGAGACCTCGAACGGCGTCACGACCTTCGGCGACCTGGCGCGCAAGGGCGGGGTGATCCGCTTCGCGGAGACCGTCGACGAGTTCCGCCAGATCGCCGGCATCGCCGCGGCCGACGACCCCGTGGTCAACGGCGGCTACGTCTACGACGCCGAGCTGCTGCGCCGGCTGCCCGAGTCGATCCCGGGGTCGATCGTGCAGCGGGTCACCGTCGCCGACGAGCTCGACAACCTCGCCGAGCCGCCGCTCGAGCAGCGCGAGACCGTCCGCCGGCTCGAGGAGCGCGCCGCCGCGGCGCTCGCCGACCTCGACTGCAGCGCCGCCGTACGCGCCTTCGACCCCGCCGACCACACCGCGCTCTACGTGGCCGACCCCGAGGTGCTGCGCGGGCTCGAGCGCGAGAAGGCGCGCGACGCCGGCGGCGGCTTCTGGGGCGACATGATGGGCAAGCTCGACGCCGCCGCGCAGCAGCGCTCCGCCGCGAGCGCCCTCGGGCGGCTCTGCCTCAACTGGCGCAACCCGCTCGTGCGCACGCTCGCGGACCTCGACGACGACGTGGTCTTCGTGCGCACCGTGCGCATCCTCTACGTGCAGTCGCTGCTCGCCGGGCACCGCCCGCTGCGGGCGGCCGACCGCGCCGCCCTGACGCAGGCGATGACCGACATCGTGCAGCTGAGCGTCGCTTCCGCATCCGATCGAATCCAGGGAGAGAACGCATGAGCGCCGAGAAGGAGATCCAGCAGCTCATCGAGCAGAGCGAGCAGCTCGAGGGGCGCGAGCAGGTGGCCCTGCTCGACCGCGCCGTGGCGCTCGCCGACGAGCTCGGCGACACGGAGCTGGGCTACGGCGCCCGGCTGCGGCGCATCAACGCGGCCCACAACGCCGGCGACACCGAGTCGCTGCTCGCCTCCTTCGCCTGGTGCGTGGGCATGCACGAGCGCGACCCGCAGGCGCATCCGCTGCAGATCGAGTGGTACGACCTGCTCTGGTACCACAAGTGGATCCCGTCGACGCTGGCGAAGAGCCCGGCCTTCGCGGTCGCCGACATCGAGACGGCGCTGCAGCGGATGGAGGACCTCTACCGCCGCCAGGGCGTGGGCCTCTCGGGCGTCTGGCAGTCGCGGTTCAACGCCGCCGTGCGCCGCGGCGAGCTCGATCTGGCCGAGCAGTACTTCGCCAGCCTGGAGCGCACCCCGCGCGACGAGTACAGCCACTGCGACGCCTGCGTGCGCGGCGACGCCGCCGACTTCTTCTTCGCGACCGGTCGCGAGGAGGAGGGGCTGCGCCGCTTCGACGAGATCATCGAGAACCAGTTCAGCTGCGGCGACGAGCCCGAGGCCACGCAGGCCAGCGCGCTGCTGCCGCTGCTGCGCGCGGGCCGGTTCGACGACGCGCTCGCGAACCAGCGGATGAGCTACCGGCTCATCAAGCCCAAGCCCGACATGATCGGCTCCGTCGCCGAGCACTGGGTGTTCTTGGCCGTGACCGGCAACGAGGATCGCGCCCTCACGCTCGTCGAGCGCCACCTCGGCTGGCTCGCGCACGACGGCCTCGACCAGACCGCCCACTTCAGTGCGCTCGTCGCGCTCGGGGCGACCCTCGACGCGGTCGCCCGCGCCGGGCACGGCGGGGTGCCGGTGCGGGGATCGGCGGATGCACGGCTCGCCCCGTTCTTCGGCGACGCCCCTCGCGGCGGCGGCGCAGCAGGCGAGACGTCGTCTGCCGCGGCAGGCGCCGCTTCCGCGCCTTCGTCGGCTGGAGTCGGCGCCGCGCCCGCGGACCGCTCGGTCGCCGAGCTCGCGATCGTCGCCTGGGACGGCGCCCAGCGGCTGGCCGACGCCTTCGACGCCCGCAACGGCAACGACTGGTACGCCAAGCGTATCGCCGCAGGCCGCGCTCTCGCCGAGGAGCGCTACGACCTGCCGGTCGGTGCGCCCGTCGCGGTCGAGGGTCCCGCCGTCGCCGCAGAGCAGGCCGAGCCGACGGATGCCGAGGGCTGGGTGCGCCGCTTCCGCGAGCTCGGCACCAGCGGCGAGATCGACGCGGCTCGCGTGGCAGCGGAGCGCGCCGCGGCGCTCGCCGAGGGCGAGGTCGCCACCCGCCTGCACCTGCAGCGCGCGGCCGTGGAGCTCGGCATCGATCAGCAGGCCGCCGAGGCGCACCTCGAGCGCTTCGTCGCCGCGCTCGAGGCCGACGGCCGCACCGAGTACGCGGCGATCTACCGCGAGCTCGGGCCGACGATGATCGGCTCGGCTGGCGGCGAGGACGCCGCGGGCCTCATCGAGCGCGCCCGCACGACCGAGGACCTCGAGGCCCGCGCCGACCTGCTCGTCACCGCGCTCGCGGCGCTGCTCAACGACGAGTCGGAGGAGTCCGCCGAGCGCACCACTGCTGTCGCGGCCGAGGCCGTGGCCGTCGCGGGCGACCTCGGGCGCGGCTGGCTCGCGCAGAACGCGCTCTGGACCGCCGCGCACGCCGCGCTGCGCGTGGGCGAGCTCGACACGGCGCTCGCCCGGCTCGAGCGGCTGCTGTCGCTCGATCCCGACCGGGTGCAGCGCTACCGCGCACTCGTGCTGCGCGCCCGCCTGCTGGCCGGCGGCGGCGACTTCGCCGGCGCGCTCGCGGCGGGCGACGAGGGGCTCGACCTGGCCGCCGCGGTGGGCTCGCGGGCCATGGTCGTGGACGCCGCGCTGCTCACGGCGAGCATCCTCGGCGACCTCGAGGAGCCGCTGCGGGCGATCGGCCGCCTGCGACTCGCGCTCCGCGAGGCGGAGCTCATCGAGGGCTACGCGACCACGGGCATCCGCTTCGGGCTCGGGCGGCAGCTGCTGCTCGCCGGCGACGCCGCCGACGCGGCAGAGCTGCTCGAGGAGGTCGCCGACGAGGAGCGCGAGAACGACGAGGTGACCACCGGCTCGGTCGCCGAGACGCTGTTCTGGCTCGGGCGGGCCCACCAGACGGAGGGCGCGCTCGGCGACGCCTACCGCGCCTGGTACGAGGCCTCCGAGCGCTTCGACGAGGCGGAGGACAAGGCGTCCGCATCCCGCGTGAAGCTCGCGCTCGCCAACCTCTTCGCCCGCCACTTCGGCGACGACGACGCCGTGGAGTTCGCCGATCAGGCGATCGAGGACGCCCGTGCCACCGGCGACCCGCAGCTGCTCGCCCAGGCACTGCACGACGGTGGCCGTGCGCTGCTGCCGTTCCAGCCCGAGCGCATCGAGCCGCTCTTCGCCGAGGCCGAGGCGATCGGCCGCGAGCTGGGCGCGGACTGGTTCGTGGCCGACGTCACCGACAGCCGATCCGGGCTGCTGGGCATGACCGACCGCCAGGCGGACGCCGTGCCGGTCTCGCTGCAGGCCGCCGACCTCTACCTCGCCGCGGGCGACCCGCGCAGCTCGGCCCGGGCGGAGCTCTACGCGGGCCGGCTGCTCTCGGACCTGGGGCGCAACGAGGAGGCGACCGCGGTGCTGCAGGCGGTCGTCCCCAAGGTCGCCGGCGACCCGCAGCTCGAGCCCGCCGCGGCCCTCGCCCTCGGCGACGCGCTCGAGGCGCTCGGCCGGCACGACGAGGCGGCGGCGGCGCGGGCGATCGCGGGCTGACCGCGCGCCTCGGCGCGGGGTGCCGGCGGGACCAGGCGCCTCGACGCGGGGCGCCGGCGGGACCGGGCGCGGGCGGCGCATGCGGGTGCCTTCCACGGCGCATCCGCTCGGCCGCCGGCGTCGGAGAGCGGATGCGGGGCGTCGTCCGGCGCGGTGAGCCGCGACGCCGCCGCTAGCCTGGCGGCATGAGGGCCACGGTGAAGGACGTCGCGCAGCGCGCCGGTGTCTCGCCGAAGACCGTGTCGAACGTGATCAACGGCGTCGTCTTCGTGCGCGACGAGACCCGCGAGCGGGTGCTCGCCGCACTGACCGAGCTCGACTACGTGCCCAACCTCAGTGCGCGGGGCCTGCGCAACGGGCGCTCCGGGGTGATCGCGCTCGCGCTCCCCGACCTCGCCACCGCGTACAGCGCCGAGACCGCGGCGGCCTTCGTCGAGCTCGCCCACGAGCGCGGCTGGGGCGTGCAGATCGAGCAGACCGGCGCCGAGCCGCACCGCGAGGCCGAGCTCATCTCACGAGCGCGAGCGCACCTCGTCGACGGCCTGGTGCTCAACCCCGTGCGGCTGGCCGAGAGCGCGATCGTCACGGGCGGCCAGCTGCCGCCGGTCGTGCTGATCGGCGAGGTGCAGCAGGACCTCGTCGACTCGGTCTCGGTCGACAGCGTCGCCGCGGCGCGCGACATGACCGCCGCGCTGATCGCGCGCGGGCACCGTCGCATCCTGGCCCTGGGCACCGTGCGCGCGGACTTCGACACCGCCTCGGCGCGCTCCCGCACCGAGGGCTACCGCCAGGCGCTCGCCGCCGCCGGGCTGCCGCACGACCCCGTGCTCGAGGTGGGCGTGCCCTGGACCCCGGGCGACGCCGCGGCCGCGATGCGCGCGCACCTGGCGCGTCACGGAGCGCCGGACGCGATCTTCGCCTTCACCGACTCGATGGCGCTCGGCGCGCTCAGCGAGCTGTGGCGCGCCGGTCTCGCGGTGCCGGCCGACGTCGCCGTGGCCGGTTTCGACGACGTGGTCGAGGGGCGCTTCGCCTCACCGCCGCTCAGCACCGTGAGCTTCGATCGCCGGGCCTTCGCGGCGACGGCGCTCGAACTGCTCGAGCGCCGCATCCTCGACCGCGACGCGCCCCGCGAGCGCCGCGTCGTGCCGCACGCGCTCGCCTTCCGCGCCAGCACCGGCGACTGACGCCGCGTCCGACGGCAACGCGGCTGCGCGCGCATCTCCGCGGCTCGCGGCTCGCGGCGCGCCGGTCGCGTCCGCACGGTTCGCGCCGCCGAGTCGAGCTGCCGATCGCCCATCCGGAGCTGCGCCTCCTCTTCCGATCTGAAGGAGATCGGGACGGAAGCCGCGCCGCCGGATGGGCAAATGCCGGGTGCAGCGCTGAACAGGCCCTCGAGTCCTTCAGATCGGAATGAGTCGAGCTCGAGGGGCCGCAGCATGTGCCGGTGTGCGAGACGACGGAGATCCGATCCGCTCCGGGCCGAGAACGTCCGGGACGAGCGGATGCAGCGCTGCACACGCACAGGACTCCGTCGTTCGGCGAAGGGGCGGGAGCGCGGGCCGGCGCGCAACCAGGTCTTGACGCACCATTACAACGATGTAATGGTGGACGAGGTCGCAGCGACCACCGGCTCCCGAGCCGGATCACGAAGGAGTGAAGCGATGGCACCACCGATCCCCCGCGAGGGCCCGATGCTCGGGCGCCGCACGCTGCTGCTCGGCGCGGCAGCCGGCCTGGCCGCCCTCGGGCTCGCGAGCTGCGCGAGTCCCGGCGCCGCGAACGGCGCGATCCCGCTCAAGTTCTGGCATCTGCTGAGCGGCGGCGACGGCCGCACGATGGCCGAGCTCGTGGCCCGCGCGAACGCCGCGAACCCGAGCTTCGACGTGACCCAGACCGTGCTCACCTGGGGCCCGCCGTACTACACGAAGCTCGCCATGGCCTCGGCCGGCGGCCGCGCCCCCGACCTCGCCGTCATGCACGCGGCCCGTCTGCCCGGCTATGCGCCCGGCGGCCTGCTCGACCCCTGGGACCTCGATCTGCTCGCCGAGTTCGGCGTGCGCCGCGAGGACTTCGGCGACCGGGTGTGGGAATCGGGGCTGTACGACGGCGACGTCTACTCGATCGCCCTCGACTCGCATCCGTTCATCCTGTTCTACAACACCGATCACGCCGCGGCCGCCGGACTCATGGAGGGCGAGCGGATGCGCCAGCCCCGTGACGCGGACGACTTCCTCGACATGGTCACGGCCATGAAGGAGGCCAGCGGCGGCAGCGGCCTCTCCTACGGCTACGTCAACGACGGCGCCCAGATGTGGCGCCTCTGGTACACGCTCTACCTGCAGCAGGGCGGCGTCATGGAGCTGCCGATCGGCGGGAAGGCGCGCATCGACGACGGGCCCGCCGTCGAGGCGTTCCGCTTCATGCAGGAGCTGGTCGACGAGAGCCGGGGCGTGCCGAACGCCGACATCCAGACCGCGCTGGCGGAGTTCATCAGCGGCGACAGCGGCATGCTGCTCTCGGGTGTCTGGGAGCTGCCGAGCCTGCAGGCCGCGGGCATCCCCATCGACGCGATGCCGATCCCGAACCTGTACGGCACACCGGCCGCCTACGCCGACTCGCACGCCTTCGTGCTGCCGCACCAGAACGACGTCGACGAGGATGCGCGCCGCGAGGTCTACCGCTTCGTCGCCGCGATCCTCAAGGACTCCTTCGACTGGGCCGGCGCCGGCCACGTGCCCGCGTACCTGCCGGTCACCGAGGATCCGGCCTACGCGGACCTCATCCCGCAGGCCCACTACGCGGAGGTCTCCGACATCATCAACTACGACCCGCCCGCGTGGTTCACCGGCAGCGGTAGCGACTTCCAGAGCCTCTTCGCCGAGAACCTGCAGCCCGTGCTGCTCGCCGGCGCCGATCCGCAGGCGGGCATCGACCGCTTCCGCTCGGCCGTCGACGAGCTCCTGAGCAAGCCCAACCCGGTCTGAGCGCGAAGGAGCCACGGATGACCACCACCGCACCCGCGCGACGCACGGCCGCCGCGCCCACGAGCACGCCCAGGCCCAAGCCGAGGCGCCGCGACGGCCTCGCCGGCTGGGGCTTCTTCGCCCCCTTCGGCGTGCTCTTCGCCGTCTTCATGCTCTGGCCGATCGGCCACGGCATCTACCTCAGCTTCACCGACCAGTCGCTCACCGGCTCAGGCGGCGGCTTCATCGGCTTCGCCAACTACCTCGAGGCCTTCGGCGAGGCCGAGATGTGGCAGTCGATCGGCAACACCCTCTGGTTCACGCTGCTCTCGACCGTGCCGCTCGTCGTGATCGCGCTGATCATGGCGCTGCTCGTCGAGCAGGGGCTGCCCGGCAAGTGGCTCTGGCGGCTCGCCTTCTTCATGCCGTACCTGCTGGCCTCCACGGTGGTCTCCCTCATCTGGATCTGGCTGTTCACACCGCAGCTCGGCGCGATCAACACCGTGCTGACCGGCATCGGCCTGCCCGCGCAGCCGTGGCTGCAGGATCCGTCGCTCTCGATGGTGTCGATCGTCATCGCCACGGTGTGGTGGACGGTCGGCTTCAACTTCCTGCTCTACATCGCCGCGATCCAGGGCATCCCCGAGCAGCACTACGAGGCGGCCTCGCTCGACGGCGCCGGCAAGTGGCGCCAGCTCTTCTCGATCACGCTGCCGCAGCTCGCGCCGACCACCGTCGTCGTCGTGATCCTGCAGGTGCTGGCCTCGCTCAAGGTGTTCGACCAGATCTACCAGATGATGAACCAGGTGGTCACGCCGTCGACGCAGTCGGCGATCGTGTACATCTTCGACGCCGGATTCACGGGGTACCGCTTCGGCTACGCCTCCGCCGTCTCGTACATCTTCTTCGCCGTCGTGCTCCTGGTCTCCCTCGTGCAGTTCCGCATCACGGCCAGGAAGGGGGCCTGAGATGGCCATCGTCACCGCGCCCCGCGCATCCGTCCGCGAGGACTCCATCCGCCGCCCCGGCAAGCCGGGCGAGAAGCGCTTCGGCCTCGGCCGCATCGTCGCCTTCGCGATCCTGATCCTGCTCGCGGTCACCTGGCTGCTGCCGATCGCGTGGGCCGTCGCCACCTCCCTGCAGACCGAAGCGGATGCGGGCAGCGCGCCCGTGAGCTGGGTCGGCGAGACCGGGGTCACCTTCGCCGCCTACGCCAAGCTGCTCGCCGAGGGCAACGTGCCGCTCTGGGCCGTGAACAGCGTGCTGAGCTCCGTGGCGATCACCCTGATCACCGTCGGCACGAGCGCGATGGCGGCCTACGCCTTCTCGCGGCTCGACTTCCGCGGCCGCAAGTGGCTCTACGCGATCTCGATCGCCTCGATCATGGTGCCGCCGCAGGTGCTCATCATCCCGCTCTACTACCAGATGCTCGCCTTCAACATGGTCGACACCTACTGGGGCCTGATCCTGCCGCAGGTGATCGCGCCGGCCATGGTGTTCATCCTCAAGAAGTTCTTCGACCAGCTGCCGGTCGAGCTCGAGGAGGCGGCCCGCGTCGACGGCGCCACCCGGTTGCGGGTGTTCTGGTCGATCGTGCTGCCGCTGTCGCGGCCGATCCTGGCGGCGGTGTCGATCTTCGTGTTCATCGGCGCCTGGAACAACTTCCTCTGGCCGTTCCTCGTCATCAACGACACGACCCTCATGACCCTGCCGGTCGGGCTGCAGACCGTGAAGAGCGCCTTCGGCGTGCAGTACGCCGAGAACATGGCGATGTCGATCCTGGCGGCGCTGCCGCTCATCGTGCTCTTCCTGTTCTTCCAGCGCCAGATCATCAAGGGCATCGCGACCACCGGCTTCGGCGGCACGTGATCCCGGCCGGCCACCCCCATCCGCTCATCACTGCACGAGGAGAGACATGACCACCCGCATCACCGCCGATCGCGACTTCACCCTGGGGGAGGTGCCGCGCCGCCTGTTCGGCTCCTTCGTGGAGCACATGGGGCGCTGCGTCTACACCGGCATCTTCGAGCCGGGTCACCCCGAGGCCGACGGGCAGGGCTTCCGCAAGGACGTGCTGGCGCTCACGAAGGAGCTCGGCGCCACCGTCGTGCGCTACCCCGGCGGCAACTTCGTCTCGGGCTACAACTGGGAGGACGGGGTGGGGCCGCACCGCCCCCGCCGCCTCGACGGCGCCTGGCACTCGATCGAGACGAACGCCTTCGGCCTGCACGAGTTCGTCGACTGGGCCCGCGTGGCCGACGTCGAGATCATGGAGGCGGTCAACCTGGGCACCCGCGGCGTCGACGCGGCCCGCGAGCTCGTCGAGTACGCGAACCACCCCGGCGGCACCGAGCTGAGCGACCGGCGCATCGCCAACGGCGCGAAGGACCCCTTCGACATCAAGCTGTGGTGCCTCGGCAACGAGCTCGACGGCCCCTGGCAGATCGGCCACAAGACCGCCGCCGAGTACGGCCGCCTCGCCCTCGAGACGGCCAAGGCCATGCGCTACGTCGACGACAGCATCGAGCTCGTCGCGGTCGGCAGCTCGAACCGCGCCATGCCGACCTTCGGCGCCTGGGAGCACGAGGTGCTCACCCACGCCTACAGCGAGGTCGACTACATCTCGATGCACGCCTACTACCAGGAGCACGACGGCGACGCGCAGAGCTTCCTCGCCAGCGCGGTCGACATGGACCGCTTCATCGAGGAGGTCGTCTCGACCGTCGACGCCGTCAAGGCGGCGGGCAAGCACTCCAAGCGCGTCGACATCTCCTTCGACGAGTGGAACGTCTGGTACCAGCGCGGCCTCGACAGCGACGACCAGCCGCACCAGGTCTCGAAGGGCTGGCAGGTGCATCCGCGGGTCATCGAGGACCGCTACAACGTGACCGACGCGGTCGTGGTGGGCACCTTCCTCAACTCGCTGCTGCGCCACGGCGACCGCGTGAAGATCGCCAACCAGGCGCAGCTCGTCAACGTGATCGCGCCCATCCGCTCGGAGCAGGGCGGCCCCGCCTGGCGCCAGACGATCTTCTGGCCCTTCGCCCGCACCGCCGAGCTCGCCCGCGGCGAGATCCTGCGCCTGGCCGTCGACACCCCGGTGCACGACACGGCCCGGCACGGCGACGCCCCGCTCGTCGACGCCGCCGCGACCTGGGACGAGGAGAGCGGACGCCTGGCGCTGTTCGTCGCGAACCGCTCGCTCGAGGCGAGCGAGCCGGTCGAGCTGCAGCTGCGCGGCCTCGAGGGCTCGCGCGTGACCCGCGCCGAGGTGCTGACGGTGCCCGAGGGCGGCGACCGCTTCACCGCCAACGACCTCGACGCTCAGGACGCGGTGGGACTGGTGCCGCTGCGGGACGTGGCGATCGAGGGCTCGAAGCTCTCGGTGCAGCTGCCGCCGCTGTCGTGGGCGGTCGTCGAGATCGAGGTCGCGAAGGTCTGATCCCCTCCGACGCTGCGAGCGCCCCCGCCCCCCCCGGCCCGGGCGCGCGGGGGGGCCCGGGGGCGGCGCGGCGGGGGCGCCACCCCCCGGG
>JASCOA010000054.1 GCA_029959365.1 Microbacteriaceae bacterium PS02343
CCGCGCCCGGCCCCCGGCCCCCCACGGCTAACCCCCCCCGCCCCCGCCCCGCCCCCCCCCCCCCCGGGCCGGGGGGCCGTCGTCGTGTGCCCGGGTGCGCATCCGCTCAGTGTCGCCGGCTTGCAGCGCCCCTCGCCGCGCCCGTCCGCTCGGCGTCGGGTCGGCGATGGCGAGCGGATGCGGAGCGCCCGGCTACGCTGGATCGGGGCGTCACGGCCCCGCGCCCCCGTAGCCCAATTGGCAGAGGCAGCGGACTTAAAATCCGCGCAGTGTCGGTTCGAACCCGACCGGGGGTACCGACGGGAACGGGCCCCGGGGGGGGGGGGGGGGGGGGGGGGGGGGGGGGGGGGGGGGGGGGGGGCCCCCCCCCCCCGGGGGCACCGCCGGGCACGGCCCCGCGCCGGCGCGGCGGGCGGGGGCCGTTCGTCGTCCGGAGGCGGGTCAGCCCACCTCGACCGCGAAGGAGGCCTGCCGGAAGCCGTCGTAGATCACGACGGTGCCGCCGTCGGCGAGATCCTCCGGCACCTCGAAGGTGAAGGTGAACTGCGTCGTCGCGCCGGCGTCGATGCTGTCGACGTCGTAGAGGCTCGGCGCGATCTGCTCGCCGTCGACGTACTCGAGGCCGTCCGAGCCGACGAAGGTCGGCGTGAGGCCGAAGTACGGGTCGGCGGCCTCGGCGCCGAGGTTGGTGGCCTGCACGAGCACCGCGAAGCCTTTGTTGCCGGGCGCGGCGGAGACGGCTTCGGCTGCTTCGGCGCTGAAATCGGTGACCGTGAGCTCCCAACCGCTGCCGTCGCTGCTGAACGGGTCGGGCACGACGAAGGCCTCGCCCATGGCGTGGACCTCGCCCTCGATCTCGGGCGCCTCGGTGCCGGGCGGCTCCTCCGCACCGAAGGGCGGGGCGACCGGCGGCTCGTAGGAGTCGATGCTCTGGCGGACGCTCGCGAAGAACGCGACGACCGCGACGATGATGCCGATCACGAGCAGCAGGAAGACGCCGCCGCCGATGCCGAGGCCGATCCAGAGGCCCTTGCGCGACTTCGGCGCACCCGGCTGAGCGCCGTACTGCGCGGGCTGCGGCTGCTGGTACGGGTTGCCCGGTCCCTGCGCCCACGGCGCCGTCGGCGGCTGCGATGCACCCTGGCCGGGCTGGGGAGCCGCGGCGTAGGGATTCGCGGAGGCCTGCTGGCCGTAGGGGGTCTGCGGCTGGCCGAAGGGTGCGGGCTGCTGCTGCTCGGCGGGGTCGGGCTGCTGCGCCGCGTACGGGTCCGGGCGGTCGGTCTGCGGCGCGGCGGCGGGCGCTGCCGGCTCCGACGCACCGGGCGCGGGTGCCCGCTCGTCCGACGCGCGCGGCTCCGTCGGCGGCGCGGCCTCGGCGGGCGTCGCCGGCGACGCTGCGTCGCCCTCCTGTTCAGCGGCGGGCTCGGTGGCGGGTTCCTGGGGCGACTCGGCGTCGTCGAAGCGCGCCGGGGTGACGTCCTCGGCGCTCGGCACGGCGACGTCGGGCGCGGGCTCCGAGGGAGCGGATTCCGCGACGGCCCCCGGGCCCGCCGCGATCCCCGTCCCGGCCCGACGCGCCTCCGCGGCTGCCTGCTCGGCGGCGGAGGACTCCGCTGCGATCGACGGCTCCTGCGCGGTGCCCGCGGTCGGGCCCGCAGCCGCATCGGGTGCCTGCGGCTCGAGCGGGTGCACGTGCTCGGTCCAGTCCGCTCCGTCCCAGTACCGCAGGGTCGTCTCGGGCGAGGCGGGATCGGCGTACCAGCCGGGTGCGGGCAGCGGGGTCTGATCGTTCATGGTGTCCTGTTCCGAGCGGATGAGCGGGCTCTCGAACGCTAGCAGCAGCCCCCGGACCGGGGACAGCGCCGCTCGGTCAGCCCCGGGAGAGGATCGGCCGGCCTCGCATCACGAAGTCGTGCGCGAAGCGGAACCATGCCCAGACGAGCACGCAGAGTCCGCCGAAGCAGGCCGCCAGGATGCCCAGCAGCAGCGCGGGGAAGTGCGTCGTGCCGAGGTCGCCGAGCAGCAGCAGCGCGGCGAGCACGACGCTCGTGGCCGCCGTGCCGATCCACACCGGCCGCGACCAGTCGTAGACGAGCCGGCCCGGCAGCCCGCGCACCGGCAGAGCGAGCACGACGAGCGAGCCCACACCGGCCAGCACCATCGTGGCGAGGATCTCGCGCACCAGCACCCGCTCGGCGCCCGCACCGGGGCCGATCAGCGCATGCGCCCACCACGCGGCGATGCTCACCAGGAAGATCGTGCCGAACTGGCCCAGATTCACGCCGACGCGGCGGCCGCGGGACTCGCCGGCGAGGAAGGCGAAGGTGCCGATCACGCCCGTGATGATCGGCGGGTCGAGCGCGAGGCCACGGCTGATGAGCGCGAGCACCGCGCCGACGAGCACGAGGAACGGCAGCGTGCGGACCTCGATGCGCAGGCCCAGCCGGCGCCGGCCGATCCAGGCCGGCAGCACCACGGCGAGCGCGTTGAGCAGCACGAGGCCGATGCCGACCGCGACGAGCAGCCGCAGCGAGCTGGGCTGGGCATCGACGCCCCAGGCGAGCGCGATGACCGCGGCCGACCCCGCGAGGGTGACCGCCGCGAGGGTGCGCGGCTTGAGCGGCGGCCCATCGGTCTCGGGTTCGGCGGGCACGTTCTGGTTGCGCCCGGTGAGGTGCAGCCGGGGCACGTGGAAGCGGCGCTGCAGGGCGGCTAAGAGCAGTCGCAACGGCAGCGCCACGAGGATCACGAAGGCGATCGCGAGCGCGATCGCGGTGACCCAGCGGATGGGATCGAGGATGCTGCGCGCATCCGGCAGCATGAAGCCGAAGCCGGTCGGCACGCCCCAGCCCGTGCCGAGCGATCGCTCGATCGGGCCGACGGGCTCGCGGCCGATGCCGCCCTGGTCGTCGTCCGCGTCGATGCCGGGGATCGGGGTCGGGGTGGTGCTGTCCTCGGGATCGGGCGATGCGGTGGCGGAGGGCTCGGGTTCCTCCTCCTGCTCCTCCTCCTCGTCGTCGTCGCCCGCGGCGGGGAGCGCGAGCGCGACCGAGAGGGTGGCGGGCTGGCTCGGCCGCGCGGGGTCGAGCGACTGGCTGGCGTAGAAGGTGATGGTCCCGCGACCGGTGACGGGCACCGCGCAGCTCCAGCGCCCTGCCGAGACGGTGGCGGTGCAGCTGCCGGAGCCGTTGTCGGCGAAGACGCTCACGGTGGCGCCGTCGGCACCGGTGCCGGAGACCTGCACGGGCGAGGTCGTGATCCGGGCGCCGGAGGCGGGGGAAGTGATCGCGGGCGGCTGCGGGGTCTCAGGTTCCTCGGGGTCAGTGGGCGGTGTAGTCGGCCAACTCACGACCACCGCCGCAGTAGCAGCGGCGCTCGTCGCTCGACCGTCGGGCCAACCACTTCCGCTCACCGATTGGGTGGCCGAGATTTCGTAACGTCCTGCCGCGAGCTGTGCCTGAGTGAACTGGATCTGCCATGAACCTCCGGAGACCTGTGCGGTGCGCTGCTGCACCGGCAGGTTGAGCCCTGTCACGGTCACTGTCGCGCCATCCGCGCCCGATCCCGCGATGATGCCGCTCTGAGTCGAACTCGTCATGATTGCCGGCGTTCGTAGTACCGAAACGAAACCGCTTTCGCTCTGCAGGTCCTGACCGCTGGAGCTGGCAACGATCGCTTGCTTGGCACCGTTGGCGATCCCGCTCACCAGAACGGTCCACCTACCGTTGCCGTCACTCGTCGCGCTACCGCGGCCGACGCCTACCGTCACGGTCACGACGGTGTTCGGCAGAGCTGTACCTGACACCGTCGCTGTGCCATCCGGAGAGAAGATGTTCGAGTCAGGCGAGAGGATCGTCAACGTCGGACTCGGCGACGGAGTTGACGTCGCCTCCTCGTTCGGCGCCGCGCTCGCCGCGCCCCCGCCGAGCAGCGCCGCCGCGAGCAGCAGCACGGTGGCCATCGACGCCAGGCCCGCGCGCACGCCGAGCCGAGCCCTCGTCGGGGCGTGAGCGATGAGGCTCGACGTCGGTGAGGTCACGAGGTCCCCGGTCTGCTGCGTTCGATGCCTCCATTCTGCGGCCAGCGGCTGGGATTCGGCGGAGCGGACGGGCGCGCCGTACGTCGCGCGCCGCCCCCGTCGCGCGTTATCGGCTTGACGCGGACTCCGCGCGGGCGTGAGAATTCGGACGTCCGGGGTGCGCGACCCGGGACCGCCGCTTCGATGGCGATGCGGCAGTGTTGAGGGATGGGGGATCGATGGCCAGGATCCCCGCTGAGCAGCGCCGGCACGCGCTCGTGCAGGCCGCGCTCGCCGTCATCTACCGCGACGGCGTCGCCGCAGCGACCACCCGCACCGTCGTGGCCGAGGCGGGCATGTCGCTCGCGAGCTTCCACTACGTCTTCGACTCGCGCGACGAGCTGATCCGCGAGGTGATCGCCGCGATCGTCGAGGACGTCGAGGTCGCCGCCAGCCTGAGCCTCGAGCCGGGGCGCGACATCGCCGAGACCGTGCGCAACGGACTGCGGGCCTACATGCTGCACGTCCAAGCCGATCCGATGCGCGAGGTGATGCTCAACGAGCTCATGAACCACGCCCTGCGCGACCCCGAGCTGGCCCACCTGCCCCAGATCCAGTACCGCATCTACCGGCGGACGGCAGCGACCCTGCTGGAGCTCGCCGCGGCGGTGAGCGGCGTGCGCTGGAACCGGCCGATGGATGAGATGGCCCACCTCTTCGCCACCTTCACCGATGGTCTCTCGCTCACCTGGCTCGGCGACCGCGACGACGAGGCCGCCGAGCGGACGATCGAGCTGGCGGCGCTCGCCGTCTCGGTGTTCGCCGTGCCGATCGAGCAGCCCGCCGACCCGGTGTGACCGAACCGACCGCGGCGGCGTCGCGAACCACCCGCATGCGCACCCCGAGGATCCTCCTGACCGTCGCCGCGGCCCTCGGGCTCGCGGCCTGCTCCTCGCCGGCGCCCGACGTGAGCGCCCCGCCACCCGGTGACGGCCCGCTCGTGGCCTTCTACGGCGACTCCTACACGCTCGGCACGGGCGCGAGCGATCCCGCGCTGCGCTGGTCGACGATCGTGAGCGAGCAGCGCGGCTGGCGCGAGTTCAATCCGAGCGCGAACGGGCTCGGCTTCGTCAATCAGCGCGAGGGTCGACCCGACGACCTGGTCGACCTCATCGTCGAGCAGCAGCCGGACATCGTCATCGTGACGATGGGCCTCAACGACGCCTTCTCCATGGACGGCTCGGCGGAGCGCATCCGCTCGGCGATCCAGGAGGACTTCGAGCGCTTCCGCGACGAGCTGCCCGAGGCGCGCCTGATCGTCTCCGAGCCGTTCTGGTACCTCGAGGAGTCGACCGCCGAGTCCCGCCAGGTCGCCGAATGGGTGGCGGAGTCCGCGGAGAGCGTCGATGCCGAGCGGATGGCGGGCGCCGCGACCTGGCTGGAGGGCGGATCGGACGGGCTGCTCGCGAGTGACGGCCTGCATCCGAGCGATGCGGGGTACAGCAAGATCACCGAGATCATGGACGAAGGGCTCCGCGAACTCGGTCTGTGATGTACCCCGATGTCCGCTTTTCTGAGGACGTCCCTCCGACTGGGGGCATCCAAAACGAAACGGATGCCGAACAATACTCAGAGGAGGCCAGCGGACGGAGACCCGAACCCGGCCGAACGCCTCCCATCCGTCGCCGGCCAGTCCCCCCAGAGCCGGCGTCGGGAGATCCCCAGGGATCGAGGCCCGTTCGCGGTCGCTGAGACCCCGACCATCGGATTGTCCCCCCGAGCGATGGTCGGAGCAGTCCGCGGCAGCGGACGGGCCACCCCGAGGGGGGTCAGGCCTCGCCGGGCTCCGAGCCGCCGCCGAGATCGCTGCAATCGACGTCCTCGCCGTCGTGCTGCTCGTGGAAGCCGTGCGCTCCCGCGTCGCCCGAGAGGCCGAGGCGCAGCTCGGTCCAGTGCTCGCGGCCGATGTAGACGGGGTAGCCGGGCTGCTCGTCGTAGACGGCTCGCCGGAGCGCGCCCTCGTCGGCGCCCGCCATGACGCGGTGCACGGCCGAAGCCTGCAGGTTCGGCAGCTCCACGCGGGTGAGCAGCAGTCCGCGCGACCGCGTGATCGCGGCCATGCGCAGCCCGGTGCGCAGGGAGTGGGACTGCCCGCGCTGCCAGTCGCCGGAGACGATCGTGCGCACGCGGGGGTCCGGCGGCACGAGCTCGGCGGCCTCGTCCGAGGCGGCGCCGAGCACGACGAAGACGGGGTCGCAGCCGGCCGCCAGCAGCGTGTTGACGGTGCGCGGCAGCCAGGGCCCCTCGCGGTCGCTCGTGAGCGCCGAGGCGCGGCCGCTGCTGGTGCGCAGATCTGCGGCGAGCACGACGCCGCTCACGCCGCCGGCCTCGCTGGACGCGATGCCCGAGGCCGTCACGGCGCGGGTGCGCGCGGGCGGGGAGGGCCAGAGGGCGGGGCCGGAGGAGCTCATCCTTCAGTTATATCCGTCGGCCGGTGTGACGGCACCGGGAAAGCGAGCGCGCGTCACGAGCGGATGCGGTGCTACGCCGCATCCTCGTCGGCCGCCGCGGCGCCGAACAGCTCGTGCAGGCCGTCCTCGAGCGCTGCCGGCACGGCGAGCGGGATGCCGCCGGTGAACGCCTCGTACTCGCGCAGCGCGGTCGACTCGACATCGCCGCGGTCGAGCGCGGGGTAGGCGGCGGAGATCCGGTCGACGAGTTCGCTGAATCCCACGAGCACGACGCCGTCGATCTCGACGTGCTGCTCGCGCCGGGAGTGCTCGGTTGCGGTCACGGCCTCAGTCTCCCACGTCGTTCAGCGAATGACGAGTCCGTGGAAAGCTCAGCTGCTGAGTTGTTCGCCGAACCCGGTTCAGTGAACGACTTCGGCGCCGTCATGGGCGTCGATGCGGTCGACGGCGTCGAGCATGCGTCCGAGGAACGCGACCACCGCGCGGCCCTCCTCCGGGGTCATGCCGCCGGCGGCCTCGAGCATCCGCTCGTGCATGAGGCCGAGCGTGGCGCGCACCTCGGCGTCGCTCTCGACCGTCGTCCGCACGGTCTCGTCGTCGAGGACCAGGTGGCCGCTGCGCTCGAGCCGGGCGATGAGCGCGCGGACCGCGCTCGTCGAGACGGCGAGGTACGCGGCGAGCTCGGCGACGGCGACCTCGCGGTGCTGCTGCTTCGCCTTGAGGAGGAAGCGCAGCACGAGCAGGTCGTTCTCGCCCATCGACATCGAGTCGCGGGTGCGCCGGCGCATCGCGGCCTCGCCGGCACGGTACGCGCGCATGGCCTGCAGGATGGCCACGGAACGCAACCGCTCGGCGTCATCGCCGGTCTCGTACCAGTACCGGCTGGACAGCTCTTCGCTCACGTGCTGGGGTTCCGCTCTCGTCGTGCAGGGCAGTCGCGCGCTCGGGTCGCGCGTGCGAGGCATCCACTGTATCCCGCGGGCGCGCGGCCTCCTCCGCGCGACCGGCGTCGAGCGGACAGGGCGCATCCAGGGCGGGCGGAGTCGCCGCCCAGTGCCCCTCCATACGGTCGTCGGATGACGCGGACCGCGGTAGCGGCATCCGCTCGACGACTTCCCGAGGAGGACCGGATGACCGATCGTTTCGACGCCCTCATCATCGGAGGCGGCATGACCGCCGACGCGGCGGCCAAGGGCTTCCGCGAGATCGACCCCGACGGCAGCATCGGCATCCTCAGCGAGGACGTCGACCCGCCGTACGCGCGCCCGGCGCTGTCGAAGAAGCTCTGGACCGACCCCGACTTCGACTGGTCGAGCGCCGAGCTCGACACGGCGGGCGAGACGGGCGCCGAGGTGCGCCTGGCGACCCGCGTGGTCTCGATCGACCCCGAGGCGCACGAGGTGACGACGATCGACGGCGACCGCATCGGTTACGGCCGGCTGCTGCTGGCCACCGGCGGCTCCCCGAGCGCGCCCGGCTTCGAGGAGTCGGAGCGCGTGCTGCTCTACCGCAGCGCCGCTGACTACCGGCGCCTGCGCGCGGTCGCGAACGGCCGCGGGCACATCGTCGTCGTGGGCGGCAGCTACATCGGCCAGGAGATCGCCGCGGCGCTCGTGCAGGAGGGCGTGCGGGTCACGCTCGTGCTGCCCGAGGACGTCGTCGGCGGCGCCGTCTTCCCGGCGTCCCTCGCCCGCAACGTCGACACGCTCTTCCGCGAGGCCGGCGTGCAGCTCGTCACCGGCGCCCGCGCCACCGGGGGCCGCGAGCAGGGCGAGCAGGTGACCGTCGACCTCGAGGACGGCACCTTCCTGGAGGCGGACGCGGTGGTCGTCGGGCTCGGCATCGAGCCGGCCGCGGCGCTCGCCGAGGACTCCGGCATCGAGACCGGCGACGGCGTGCTCGTCGACGAGAAGCTGCGCACGAGCGCCCCCGACGTGCTCGCCGCCGGCGACGTCGCCAGTTACCCCGACCGCATCCTCGGCCGGCGTCGCATCGAGCACGTCGACAACGCGACCGAGCAGGGGCGCGCCGCGGGCCGCAACCTCGCTGGCGCCGATGAGCCCTACGACCACACGCCCTTCTACTACTCGGTGCTGTTCGGTAACCGCTACGAGGCGGTCGGCACCCTCGACGCCTCCCTGCGGACCGTCGAGCGCTGGCTCGACGGCGACCGCGAGGGCGTCGTCTACTACCTCGACGACGACGGGCACCCCGTCGGCGTGCTCAACTGGAACCACGAGGGCGCGCTCGACGACGCCCGCGCCGTGCTCGCCTCGCAGCCGCCGCTGACCGCCGAGCAGCTGAGCGGCGCGCTCGCTTGAGCGCCGTGCGGCTGTTCCACGAGGCGCGCTCGATCCTGATCGAGAGCCTGTACTGGGACGCGCCGCGCGGCGAGTGGGTCTGGGTCGACATCACCGCAGGCGCGCTGCATCGCGGCGACCGCGAGCCGATCCTGCTCGAGCCCCCGCTCACGGCCGTCCAGCCGTCAGCGGACGGCGGCTACGCGGTCGTGCTGCGCGCCGACGTGCTGCTGCTCGATGCGGAGGGCGCCATCGTCCGCCGGATCGCGACCCTGCCGCACCGGCACGACGGCATCCGAGGCAACGAGGGCAAGGTCGACCCCTTCGGCAACCTCGTGATCGGCAGCATGGACGTGACGGGGCAGGAGTCCGACGGCGGCCTCTTCCGCGTGGCGCCGGACGGCTCGCTGACCACGCTGCTCGGCGGGTTCGCCGTGGCGAACAGCCTCGAGTGGAACGATGCCGGCGACGAGGTCTACTTCTCGGACACACCGAACGAGACCGTGTACCGGGCCCCCTACGGTCCCGAGGGCATCACCGGCGAGCCCGAGCCGTTCATCACCGGCGAGCCCTTCGACGGCATGGTGCGCGACGCGGAGGGGTGCTTCTGGCACGGCCTCTACGGCGCGGGCGCCGTGCGCCGCAGCGCGCCCGACGGAACGCAGCTCGAGCGCGTCGAGCTGCCGGTGCCCAACGTCACCAGCGTCGCGCTCGGAGGGCCGGACGGCCGCACGCTGCTGATCGGCAGCGCCCGCGAGAACCTCGCGGAGGAGCAGCTGGAGGCGCATCCGCTCTCCGGCAGCCTCTTCGCCCTGACGGCGCCCGCACCCGGGCGCCCCGTGAACGTCCTCGGCCGGTCGGCCGCGGCAGAGAAGGAGTGAACATGGATCTCGGCATCACCGGGCGCACGGCGCTCATCACCGGCGGCGACTCCGGCATCGGCTGGCACACGGCACGGCTGCTCCTCGACGAGGGCGTCACCGTCGTGCTCTCCGACAAGGACCAGGACTCGCTCGACGAGGCTGCTGCGAAGCTCGAGGCGCCGGACGGCAAGCTGTTCGCCTTCTCGGCGGACGTGACGAGCACCGAGTCGGTCGCCGCGCTCGGCAGCAAGGTGCGCGAGGCGGTCGGCGCGATCGACATCTTCGTGCAGTCCTCGGGCGTCACCGGCGCTCAGGGCCTCTTCCACGAGATCGACGAGGAGGGCTGGGCGTCGACGATCGACATCGACCTCATGGGGCCGGTGCGGCTGACCCGCGAGTTCCTGCCCGACCTGCGCCAGGGCGGCTGGGGCCGCATCGTCTACCTCGTCAGCGAGGACGCCGTGCAGCCCTACGACGACGAGCTGCCCTACTGCTCGGCCAAGGCCGGCGTGCTGGCGCTCATGAAGGGCCTCTCGCGGTCGTACGCGACCGAGGGCCTGCTCGTGAACGCGGTCTCGCCCGCTTTCATCCACACCCCGATGACCGACGCGATGATGGAGAAGCGCTCCGACGAGCTCGGCGTCTCCTTCGACGAGGCCGTCGAGTCGTTCCTCGACGAGGAGCGCCCCTACATGGAGCAGAAGCGCCGAGGCGAGCCCGACGAGGTCGCCAACGTCATCGCCTTCCTCTGCTCCGACGCCGCGTCGTTCGTGAACGGCTCCAACTACCGCGTGGACTCCGGGTCCGTCGCGACCATCTGACCTCCATCCCACCGAACGAAGGAGACATCATGACCAGCACCATCGAGCGCCCCACCGAGGCCCCCTCGGGCTCGGGCGTCAAGAAGACCCGCCGCCAGAACGCCGAGAAGGGCTTCGTCGCCCCGAAGCGGCTCGCCGAGCACCTGCAGCTCGTGCTCGTCGACCTCATCGAGCTGCACCTGCAGGGCAAGCAGGCGCACTGGAACGTGGTCGGCAAGAACTTCCGCGACCTGCACCTGCAGCTCGACGAGATCATCGACGTCGCCCGCGAGGCGAGCGACGACGTGGCCGAGCGGCTGCGCGCCCTGCACGCCGTGCCCGACGGCCGCAGCGACGTCGTCGCCGCGACCACGACGCTGCCCGAGTTCCCGCACGGCGAGATCGACACGAGCGAGACCGTCGACCTCATCGTGCAGCGGCTCGAGGCGACGGTCGGCACGATGCGCGAGGTGCACGACGAGGTCGACGAGGACGACCCGACGAGCGCCGACATCCTGCACGGCATCATCGAGCAGCTCGAGCAGTTCGCCTGGATGGTCGGTGCGGAGAACCGCACCGTCAGTCGTTGACCCGCAGCACCCCGTTCGCGCCCGCGCCCGCCTCGGCGGCCGCGGGCGCGGCGCCTCGCGCGGGCCCCGCGTGGGCATCGCCGCCGCCCCCGCCGCCGCCGCTCCGGCGCCCGGCAGCCGATTCCCCCCGGAGCCGGGCGACTTCGCCGAGCTGCGGGACCACGCGGCGATCGGCGACGGGCGCACGGTCGCCCTCATCCGCTCGGACGGCCGTGTCGACTGGTTCCCGGTGCCGGAGCTCGACGCGACGCCGCTCTTCGACGCGATCCTCGACGCCGACGACGGCGGCTTCACCGACCTCGCGCCCGAGGAGGAGTTCTCGGTCGAGCGCCGCTACCTGCCCGGCACGAACGTGCTCGAGACGACCTTCACGACCGCCTCCGGCAGCGTGCGGGTGACGGACGCGCTGGTCACCGGGGTCGCCGGCCGCCTGCCCTGGACAGAGCTCGCCCGCCGCGTCGACGGCATCGCCGGCGAGGTGCGGATGCGCTGGTGCGTGCGCCCCGGAACCCGCCTCGGCCACGCCTCGCCGTGGATCGAGGACAACGAGCACGGCGCGGTCATCCGCTCCGGCGGGGTGATGCTGAGCGTCGTCGGCCTCGACCACGGCCCGGCCCCCGACGGCGGCGAGCGGATCGAGGGCGCCTTCACGACCGCGAAGGGCTCGCGGCACCTCATCGCGCTCGTCGGCACCGACGGCGAACCGCTGCACCTGCCGGACCCGGCGATCGTCGACGAGGGGGTCGACCGCACCATCCGCAACTGGCAGCACTGGAGCGAGGAGTTCCGCTACGAGGGACCGTGGCAGGAGCAGGTGCAGCGCAGCGCGCTCGCCCTCAAGCTGCTCATCTACAGCCCCTCCGGCGCCATCGCCGCGGCCGCGACGACCTCGCTGCCGGAGGACGCCCGCGGCGGCAAGAACTGGGACTACCGCTACGCCTGGGTGCGCGACGCGGCCTACACGATGCGCGCGCTGGTGAAGTTCGGGCTGCGCGAGGAGACCCATGCGGCGATCTCGTGGCTGCTGAAGACGATCCGCGCGCACGGGCCCGAGCTGCACGTCTTCTACGGGCTCGACGGCGGTGTGCCCGCCGACGTCGAGTTCCACCACGTGGACGGCTGGCGCGGCATCGGCCCCGTCGTCACCGGCAACGGCGCGCAGCACCAGCTGCAGCTCGGCGTCTTCGGCGACCTCTTCGACATCGTGCGGCTCTACGTGAGCGCCGGCAACGTGCTCGACGTGGAGACCGGAAGGCTGCTCGCCGCATTCGCCGACAGCACGTGCGATCAGTGGCGCTCACCCGATGCGGGCATGTGGGAGCTGCCGGAGGAACGCCACCACACGAGCTCGAAGATGGGCTGCTGGCAGGCGCTCGACGCGGCGGTGGACCTGGCCGAGGCCGGGCACATCCCCGGCAGCGCCGACCGATGGCGGGCCGAGCGCGAGCGCATCCGCGACTGGATCGAGCAGCACGGCTGGAACGAGGAGATCGGGGCGTACACGATGTCGCCCGGCAGCGACGAGCTCGACGCCTCGGTGCTGTTGCACTCCGTGAGCGGCTTCGACCGCGGCGAGCGGATGAGCCGTACCATCGACGCGCTGCGCCGCGAGCTGGGCGTCGGCCCGCACCTGCTGCGCTACACCGGCGTCGGGCAGGAGGAGCCGCCCTTCGTCGCCTGCGGCTTCTGGACGGCCTCGGCGCTGGCCTGCGTCGGCCGGCAGGAGGAGGCCGTCGCGCTGATGGACGAGCTGGTCGCCACGACCCCCAACGACGTCGGCATCATGGCCGAGATGATCGACCCGGCGACGGGGGCGTTCTGGGGCAACCTGCCGCAGGGTCTCTCGCACCTGGGCCTTGTGAACGCGGCGGTGACGATCCGCGAGCTGAGCGGGGCGGAGGAGTAGGCGCGGCGGCCCGGGGTCGCGGCCCCGGCCCGTCCTGCGGCGCGGGGAATCCGCGGCTGCGCGGTAGCGTTGCACCGTCGTCGGCACCCCCATCCGCCGCCGTCTCCGGAAGGAACCCAGCATGCCCGCTCGCTCCCGCGCCCTCGTCGCGGCCGTCGCGCTGCCGCTGCTGCTCACGGGGTGCGTCGCCGAGGGCGGGCCCTCCGACGTCGATCCGCTGCTCGGCGACGAGGCCTGTCAGGCCAACCGCGACGCAGGCCCGATCACCTTCCTCACCTCCTTCGGCTACGCGGCCTCGGTCGGCATCCTCGACGTGCTCGCCGCGGACGAGCTCGGCTACTTCGACCAGCTCTGCCTCGACGTGACCCTCGAACCGGGCAGCGCCAACACGCAGCTGGTGAGCGCCGGCACCGCGCAGTTCGCCGGCATCGGCGGGGCCAGCGACGTGCTCGTGGCGCGCGACAACGGCGCCGAGCTCGAGGCTGCGGCCGTGTACGGCAACCAGGGCGCCATCGAGCTGCTCACGATGGCCGACGGCGGCATCGACGCGATCGGCGACTTCGCCGGCGCGACGATCGGCTACAAGGAGGTCATCCCTCCGCAGTTCCAGGCCATGCTGCAGGGCAACGGGGTCGACCTCGACTCGATCGAGTGGGTCTCGGTCGGTTACGACCCGAGCATCCTGCCCGACGGCCAGGTCGACGCGCTGGCCGCCTACAAGTCGAACGAGCCGCTCGCCCTGCGCGCCGCCGGCCACGACATCGTGGAGTGGGACCCGGACGATCACGGCGTGCCGAGCACCTTCAACGCGCAGGTCGTGAACACCGCCTTCGCCGAGGAGCACCCCGCAGCGGTCGCCGACTTCCTGCGCGCGAGCCTGCACGCCTACGACTGGATCAACGCCGAGGAGGCGAACCTCGACGAGGCGCTCGGCTGGGCCGAGGCGCGCAGCGAGGCCGGCTACGACGTCGAGGTCAGCCGCGCGCGCTGGCAGCGCGAGGTCGAGCTCGTCGAGGAGTCGCTGCCCGAGGGGTGGCCGGTCGGCTGGATGGACGAGGCGCAGTGGCGCCCCGAGGCCGAGGTGCTCGCGCGCTACGACCTCATCGCCGCAGAACCCGACCTCGCGGCGGCCTTCGACACGTCCTTCCTCGAGTCGGTGACCGGCTCGGGCTCGATCATCTGGCCGGAAGAGGGATGACCGACGCGATCGCGCTCCGCGGCGTCGGCCGCACCTTCCCGGGCAAGCGCCCCGTCGCCGCGCTCGACGGCATCGACCTGACGGTGCGCGCGGGGGAGTTCGTCACGCTCTTCGGCCCCTCGGGCAGCGGCAAGTCGACGCTGCTGCGCATCATCGCGGGCCTGGAACGAGCGGATGCGGGCGCCGTCGAGGTGCTCGGCGGCACGCCCCGCGAGGCCGCCCGACGGAAGGACATCGGCTGGGTGCCGCAGAACGCGGCACTGCTGCCCTGGTCGCGCGTGCGCGCCAACGCCGGGCTCAGCGCGCTCGTGAACCGCCGCGCCGACCGTGCACCGCACCCCCAGCGGGTACCGCAGGATGTCGACGGCATGCTCGCCGAGGTCGGCCTCGCCGACTTCGCCGACGTCCGCCCCGGGCAGCTCTCCGGCGGCATGCAGCAGCGCGCCGCCCTCGCCCGCGTCTTCGTGCAGGGCGCCCCGCTGCTCCTCATGGACGAGCCCTTCTCGGCGCTCGACGAGATCACCCGCTCGGCCGTGCGGCTGCAGCTGCTCGACCTGTGGGAGCGGCACCGCAAGACCGTCGTGTTCGTGACCCACTCGGCCGAGGAGGCCGCGCTGCTCTCCGACCGCGTGATCGTGCTCTCGCCGCGGCCCGGGCGCATCGCCGCCGAGATCGCGGTGCCGATCCCGCGCCCGCGCGCGGACGGCGCCGCCGACAGCGACGAGGTGCGCGCGGTGGAGCGCGAGATCACGGCCGCGCTCCGGGCCGGAGCGAGCGGATGAGCGCCCGCCGCCTCGCCCTCGCCATCGGCGCCCCCGCGGCGCTGCTCGTGCTGCTCGGCCTGCTGTGGTCGTGGACCGCGGCCGCGAACCCGAGTGTGCTGCCGCCGTTGGGCGCGCTGCCGGCGGAGTTCGCCGCCCGCCCCGACTTCTACCTGCGCAACCTCGGGCACACCCTTGGCTCGGCGCTGAGCGGCTTCGGCATCGGCGTGGGCGCGGCGCTCGCGCTCGCTATCGCGGTCGTGCACGCGCCGGTGCTGCGCTCGGCGGTGCTGCCGGTCGCGCTGCTGCTCAACGTCACCCCGGTCGTGGCGATCGCGCCGGCGCTCGTCGTCGCCTTCGGCTTCACCCAGGCGCCCAACATCGTCGTGGCGGCGCTGACCGCCTTCTTCCCGATGCTCATCAACGCGCTCGCGGGCTTCCAGAACGTCGACCGGGGCTCGCTCGAGGTGTTCGACTCGATGGCCGCGAGCCGCACGGACGTGTTCCTGCGCCTGCGCCTGCCCGGCAGCCTGCGCTACCTCTTCGCAGGCGCTCGGCTGTCGGCCAGCGCGGCCATGATCGGCGCCATCGTCTCGGAGTTCACCGGCTCGACCCGCGGCCTCGGCGCCACGATCGTGACGGCGACCACCTATCTCAACCTGCCGCAGATGTGGGTGGCGATCCTCGTCTCGGCGCTGGTCTCCTTGACGCTGCTCGGCATCATCGGGCTGGTCGAGCGCATCGTCGTGCGCTGGTAGGCGACCCGCTGCTCGACGAACCGCCGGGGGCGCGTCCGCTGCTCGGCGACGCGGACCGGTCGCGTCGCGCCCTGTTCAGCCGCGCAGCCGCTCGCCGGTCTCGCGCGCGATCTCGCGGGTGACCGCCGCCGCGGCTGCCCCGTCGCGGGCCGCCAGCGCCGCGGCGAGCCGCGCGTGCTGCTCGAGCGAGCGCTCGCCCTCGGCGCCGAACACCGGCAGGTCGTGCGCGTAGCGCGAGCGCAGCGCGGCGCCGAGGGTGCCGAGCAGCTGCGCCAGCACGGCGCTGGCGGAAGCGGTCACGACGAGCGCGTGCAGCTCGGCGTCGGCGGCGGCGAAGGCGGCGACGTCGCGGCCGGACGAGGCCGCCCGCATCCGCTCGACCGCGTCGAGGATCGCGGCGAGCTGCTCGGGCGTCGCGTGCGCGGCGGCCAGCTCCGCCGCAGCGGGCTCGACCGCCTCGCGCAGCCGGGTGAGCTCGCGCAGCTGGGCGAGCGCATCCGCTCCTGCCTCCCGCCAGGCGATCACCCGCGGGTCGAGCAGGCGCCAGGATGCGAGCGGCTGCACGACCGTGCCGACGCGCTGACGGGCGGCGATCAGCCCGAGCGTCTCGAGGGTGCGGAAGGCCTCGCGCACGACGGTGCGCGAGACGCCGTGCTCGGCGGCGACCGCCGCGGTCTCGAGCACCCGGCCCGGCTCGAGCGATCCGCGCGCGATGCCCGCACCGAGCGCCTCGACGAGCCGGGCCTGCCGGCTCACGCCGGGCCCGCGGCCCGCTCGTAGGCGCGCTGCGGCAGCTGGGTGGCGAGCTTGCCGCCGCTCACGTCGACGAGCGTGCCCGTGATGTAACCGGCGGCGTCGCCCGCGAGGAAGACGAGCAGGTCGGCGATGTCGCCGGGCGACTCCCAGCGGCGCAGGGTGAGGGTGTCGAGCAGCCGGTCCTGTGCGGCCTGCGGCATCTCGGCGAAGCCGTTCATCGCGCTGGGCACCATGCCGGGCGCGTAGGCGTTGACGGTCACGCCCCAGGGGCCGAGCTCGCCGGCGAGCACCCTGGTGAACTGCACGACCGCGGCCTTCGAGGCGCCGTAGGCAGCGGCGCCGACGCTCGGCACGATCGCGGCGAAGGACGCGGCGTTGATCACGCGGCCGCGGCCCGAGGCCTTGAGGTGGGGGATCGCCGCCTGCGAGAGCAGGAAGACGCCCCCGACGTTCACGTCGAAGCAGCGCTTCCAGGCGGCGGGATCGAGGTCCTCGACGAAGCCCTCGACGTTGATGCCGGCGTTGTTGATCAGCACGTCGAGCCCGCCGCAGCGCTCGACCACGTTCGCGACGGCCGCGGCGACCGACTCGGGGTCGGTCACGTCGCCGGTCACGGCGAGCACCCCGTCGGGCAGCGGTTCCGGGAACGCGATGTCGAGGGCCGCGACGCGCGAGCCCTCCTCGGCGAAGCGCTCCACCAGGGCTCGGCCGATGCCGCGGCCGCCGCCCGAGATCAGCACCACGCGGTCGGTCAGGTCGATCAGCATCGTCGCTCCTCGCTCGAGTTGAAAAGTATGATTATTGTAGCTCCCATGACGGATGCGACGAAGACCGCGTGGATCACCGGAGCCGGCAGCGGCGTGGGGCGGGCGACCGCGGTCGCTCTCGGCGCGCTCGGCTGGCGGGTCGTGCTCTCCGGTCGGCGAGCGGATGCGCTGGCCGAGACCGCGCGCCTCGCGCGCGACGCGGGCGGCCACCCCGTCGAGCTGCCCCTGGACGTCGGCGCGGACGACCCGGCCACCGCCGCGGCCGTGGTGGGAGGCCGCCTCGACGCCCTCGTGCTCGCGGCCGGCCTCAACCATCCGGATCGGGCCTGGGCCGACCAGGGCATGGCCGTCTTCGAGGCGATCGTGCAGACCAACCTGCTCGGCGTGGTGCGCGTGATCGATGCGGCGCTGCCGGCGCTGCGCAGCGCATCCGGCATCGTCGTGGTCGTATCGTCCATCGCCGGCTGGCGGCCCTCGCCCGGCGCCGGCGTCGCCTACAGCGCGAGCAAGACCGCGCTGGCTCCCGTCGTGCGCACGATCAACGATCAGGAGGGCGCCTCGGGCGTGCGGGCCACGCACCTGTGCCCCGGTGACATCGACAGCGACTTCCTGCAGCAGCGCCCCTCGGTGCCCGACGCCGCCGCCCGGGCCGTCATGCTCTCGCCCGGCGACGTCGCCGACGCAGCGCTCTACGCCATCACGGCGCCGCCGCACGTGCGCATCGACGAGCTGGTGCTCTCGCCGCTGTCGCAGCGCTGAGCGCCGCCGCCGACTCTCGCAGCGCCGACCCGGATGCGGCCGGGCCGGGGCTCTAGGGTCGAACGAGGGGGTGGCGGATGAGCGAGATGACGGCGGAGGCGCTGCTCGAGGGGCCGCGGGGTCGGCGGCTGTGCCTCGAGCTGCTGCTGCACGCGGCGGAGGGCATGACGGATGAACGCGGGTGGGACGCGAGCCGGGTGGTGACCACCGCCGGCCGAGCGTTCGAGCCCGACGACGGCAACCGGTACGCCCGCCTCATCCTGAGCTCGTTCGAGGACGCATCGGGCGGTGCGCCGGTGGAGGAGCGGGCTCCCGGGACGCCGAGCGAGGCGGCCGCCGTGCTCGCCGCCATCGTGCTCCCCGCTCGCATCGACGCGGGTGCGCTCCGAGGCGCTCTGGCCGTCTCGGTGGACGTCGCGCGCTACTGGCAGGAGCCCGACGGCCTGGATGCGCTCGCGGCGCAGCCGGAGCTCCGCACGCAGCTGCTGCGGGTCGCGGAGCTCGTCGCGAGCAGCCCTGCGGCCTCGTGGTGGAGTGAGCCGATCGACCGGTGGAGCCAGGTGACCTCCGCGCCCGACGAGTCCTGGGCGCCCAGCCGCGAAACGGCTGCCGAGCAGCTGCAGCGTTGGGCCGAGCGCCGTTCCGCTGAGGAGCAGCGCGCACGGCGGGAAGGCCCGAGCGAGCCGACGGCGAATCGGAGCGGCGACTGGTGGTCGGTGCCGCCCAACTCGCTGCACCGCACCACTCGAGCACTGCCCGGCGGCCCGTACGGGCTGGATCTCGTGGAGGACGGCTTCGGCTGGGACTCCGCCGAGGTGCGGCAGGTCTCCACAGCGGACGGTCCGGTGATCGAGATCACGGGCCCGAAGGACTGGGCCGCGCTCTGCCGGCGCTGGCCGTTCGAGGTGGAGGCCTCGGTGCGCCACGACTGGTACCGCGTGACGGGAGAGGATCGCGCCTGGGTGCTGCCGGACTGGTCGCGCGTCGCGCACGAAGCCGCCGGCGTGCACCTGTCCGTGCTCGGGTACCTGCGCACCGCGACCCGGCTGGTCGAAATCGATGGCGGCTCAGCCTCGGTGCTGGCGGGATGGAATCCCGACGCGACGTACTGGCTGCGGGACGGCGCGCGCGAGATCTCCGACCCGGTGCGCTGGTCGCGCCCGGCGGACGGCGGGGACTGGTCCGCCGAGAACTCCTAGGCCTGCTGCACCGTGCGCAGCTGCACGGTGGCGCTCAGCGCGGGCTGGCCGCCGAGGGTGCGCTGCTGCGGGGGCTGCCGGTAACCGAGCGGGCTGCCGTCGATGACGAGCCCCGCGGTCACCTCGAGGCAGCCGGTGAGCGCCGTGACGGTGCGGGCCAGGAGCAGGCCCTCACGGTCGAAGAGCTCGACCACGACGGAGACGTCGTCGTGCAGGTACGCGATGATGCGGGCGGCGCGCTCGGCGTCGCCGTGGGCAAGCTCGGCCAGGGCCGGTGGATAGCGGTACATGCGCGCTCCTCGCGTCCTCCGTCGGCGACGGGGACCCCGCCGCGGTGCGGGTTCGGGGTCAGCGTACGCCGCGCATCCGCTCGTCGTCACCCCTGCCGGGTGAACGTTGCGCGGGATGTCCGGAGACCGGGGGATAACCCCCGCAGCAAGAGACCGGATGCCCGCATGGGACCGGGCGGCACCCCGTCGGTAGCGTCGTGGTCATGCGACGGCAACTCCGATTCCTCTGGGCCGCCGCCGTCGATCTCTGGATCGACGGCGTGCTGGGCGCCCTCTTCCTGTTCGGCCTGCTGGCTCTGCTCGGCGTGGGCGCCTTCACGCTGCCCGCCCTCGGCTTCGGTGCGCTGCTCATCGTGGCGGCCGGACAGGCGGCGCGGCTCACCGGCTTCGTCGAGCGGCACCGCGCCGCCGCGCTGCTCGAGGTGACCATCACGCCCGAACCGCGCCGGCTCACCCGGGTGACGGGCGGATGGGCGCCCGTCGCCCAGGCCTTCGTCGACCTGGTCGCACCGTCGACCTGGAAGACGCTGCTGCACCACTGCTTCTCGGCGGTCGCCGGCGGACTGCTGTTCTGGCTGTTCGGCGGCGCCGTGCGCCTCGTGTCCCAGCTGGCCGGCGACGGGATGCTGGGCCTGCAGGGCACGCTGCCCGCCATCGGCGCGGCGCTGCTGGCCGTCATCGCGCTGGGCGCTTACGTCTACGGCGTCGGCAGCCTCGACCGCATCGTCTCGCCCGCCCTGCTCGGCACGAGCCGCACTGCGGTGCTCGAGCGCCGCGTCGATCAGCTCGCCGACGCCCGGCAGGGCGCGGTCGCCTCGGCCGAGGTCGACCGCTCGCGCATCGAGCGCGACCTGCACGACGGCGTGCAGCCGGGCCTCGTGAGCGTTGCGATGACCATCGACCTGGCCCGCGGCAAGCTGCTCGCCGACCCCGAGGGCGCGAAGGCGCTGCTCGACGCGGCGCACGCGCAGGCCAAGACGAACATCACCGAGCTGCGCCGCCTCGTGCGCGGCATCCACCCCGCGGTGCTCACCGACCGCGGCCTCGACGCGGCCCTCTCGGCGGTCGCCGGGCAGAGCCCCGTGCCGACGAGCGTCAGCGTGCGGCTGCCCGGCCGGCTGCTGGCGGAGGTGGAGGCGGTGGTCTACTTCTCGGTGGCGGAGGCGCTCACCAACGTGGCCAAGCACGCGCAGGCGGGCAGCGCATCCGTCGTCGTCGAACCGATCGAGGGCGGCGTGCGCGCCGTGATCCGCGACGACGGCCGGGGCGGCGCCGCGATCGGCTCGGGCGGCGGCCTCACCGGCATGCGGGAACGGGTGCGCGCCGCCGGCGGCACCCTGCACATCGACAGCTCGGTCGGCGGACCGACCATCATCACCGTGGAGGTGCCGTGCGCATCGTGATCGCCGAGGACTCCGTCCTCCTCCGAGCGGGCATCGAGCGCCTGCTGACCGACGCCGGGCACGAGGTGCTCGCCGGCGTCGACACCGCCGAGGGCCTGCTGCGCGCGGTGGCCGAGCACGAGCCCGATCTCGCCGTCGTGGACGTGCGGATGCCGCCCACCTTCACCGACGAGGGCGTGCGCGCCGCCGTGGGGGGGGGGGGGGCGCCCCCCCCCCCCCCCCCGCCCCGGGGGGGGGCCGGGCGGGGCGCGCGCCGCGGCCCCCCCCG
>JASCOA010000055.1 GCA_029959365.1 Microbacteriaceae bacterium PS02343
GGGCGCGTCCCCGCCGCGGCGGCGGGCGACCCGCCGGGACGGGCGGGCAGCGGCCCGCGGACGACCGAGCCGGGCGCATCCGCTCGATCGAGCCCGGCGGCGATGGCCGGCTCGAGGGAGCCGCTGGACCCGGGGCACGAAGGCGGCGTGATGAACCCAGTGCGTACGGCCGGCTTGTCGGACCCGCTGGACCAGGTGCCAGTGGCCGGTTCGGCGGACCTGCTGCCCGCGGCTGCCGGGCCGAGCTCGTCGACCGCACCGCGCGCATCCGCTCGGCTCGGCGACCCCCTGCGGCCGGCACGCCGCGTCGGCGCGAAGCGCGAACGCGCCGCGCCGGTGCCGGGCGGTCCGGCGGGGGAGGCCTTCGTCGACCCGAAGGCGTTCCGACTGGGCACCTCGGCCGCGGAGGGCGAGCTGCGCCGCAGGTTGGCCGAGGTGCTCGACCAGAACCTCGAGCTCAACGCGGTGCGGGTGGCGCAGCCCTTCCACGGGCGGCTGCACGTCTGGCCCGACGTGATCCTGCCCGACCTGCGGATCGCGCTCGAGTGGGACACGACGGGCCGTATCGGGGATGAGCACGTGGGGCACCGCGAGCGCAGCGACCGGCTCAAGGACCGGCTGCTGCGTCGCGCCGGATGGGAGGTGGTGCGGCTGCGCGGCGAGGGACTGCGGCCGATCGGGCCGTACGACCTCGATGCGCGCGGGGTCTCCGGTGCGCTCGTGGAGCGCATCCTCGACCGCTGCTGCGAGATCCGCGGGGAGCTCTTCGTGGCCGCCTACCGGCGGTGAGCGCTGTGTCCGCTGGGCACGGGCTCCGCGTCGTGGGCGCATCCGCCGGCCGGCGTGATCGTTGATCCACACGACGAGAGGAGCCGAACGATGAGCGGCGAGACACTGGGCGGAACGCCCGAGGCCGGCAACCCGGCGAGCAAGGACCCGGCCGACTGGGTCACCGGCGACGAGCCGATCACCGGCGCGCAGCGCAGCTACCTCGACACGCTGGCCCGCGAGGCCGGCGAGGAGCTGCCGGCGGACCTCACCAAGGCCGAGGCCTCCGAGCACATCGAGCGGCTGCAGGCCAAGACCGGACGCGGCGACTCGTGAGCCCGGCCGCGATCGTCACGGGCGGCATCGCCCGTGCGATCGCGGCTTCGCCCGCAGCGCGGCGACACGATTGGGGTGGCGCCGACGTCTGCAGGGTGCCCCGCTCCACCGTCGGCGCTGCGCAGCGCCGAGCGAGCCGTCGCCCCTCCGCTCCTCGGACGCGCTAGACATGGTGCGGTGATCACCGAGGGGGAACGACGATGAACGGCACGGCGGCGGCGCAACCGATCTGGGACGATGCCTGGGAGGCCTGGCTCGTGCAGGATGCCGCGCAGCCCTCCGGCTGGCTCATCTGGAACGACGCGCAGAGCGCCTGGCTGCCGTTGCCCGTGCAGGGCGCGGAGTCGGTCGAAGCCGCACCGCTCGCGTCTGCACCGGCTCAGACGGCGCCGGTCGACGATGCTCCGGTCGAGCGAGCCCCTGCAGCGCCCTCCGCCCAGCCGTTCGAACCTCGGGTGGCCATCCCCTCGGCGCCCGCGCAGCAGCTCGCGCCAGGTCCGTTCGAGCACCCCTCCGCCGGTCATCAGCTCATCGCCGCACCGGCGTCGCGCGTTCCCGGTGGCGCCACTGCCGTGCTCGCGCTCGGCGTCGCCGCGGTCGGCGTCGGAGCGCTCGTGACGCTCATCGGGCTCGTGTCCCCGGTGCTCTTCTCCATCGGCGTCGGCGAGCCGCGCGCCGTGGCCGCGGTCGTCAACGTGCTGGCGGTGCTGGCCTTCCCGGTCGCCGCCGCGGGCGCGGTGCTCGGCGTGCTGCAGTTGCGCGGCGGAGCCGGCCCCGGCCGCGATCGCGCGCTCATCGGCCTCGGCGTCAGCGGCACCGTGGCGCTCCTGCTGCTGTCGAGGGGCCTCATCGCCGTGACCAACTCGGCGATGTTCGGCACGCCGCTCATCTGACGGAACCCGACGGGCGACAACCTCGCGCTCGGCGCCGCCGCGGCCATGCTCTCAGGGTTGCTCTACTCGGGCACCCTCGCACTGCTCGCCGGCTGAGCCACCAGGTCGACGAGCTCGTCCACGTCGCCGGGCTCGGTGTCCCACGAGCACATGAGCCGCACCTCGCCGTCGCCGCCGGGCCAGTCGTAGAAGGCGAAGCGCTCGCGGGCCCGCTCGGCGGCTCCGCCCGGCAGCGCGGCGAAGACCGCGTTCGCCTCCGTCGGCAGCGTGATGCGCACCCCGTCGATCGCCGCGAGGCCTGTGCGCAGCCGCTGCGCCATCGCGTTGGCGTGCGCGGCGTTGCGCTGCCAGAGCGGCTCCGGCGAGGGCTCCAGCAGCGCGAGCAGCTGAGCGGAGAGGAAGCGCATCTTCGAGGCGAGCTGCATGTCCATCTTGCGCACGAAGGGCATGCCGGCGCGCCCGGCCTCACCGAGCAGCACCACCGCCTCGGCGCCGAGCAGCCCGTTCTTGGTGCCGCCGAGGCTGATCGCGTCGACCCCCAGATCGCTCGAGAGCGCGGCGAGCGGCACGTCGGCGCCGGCGGCGGCGTTGGCGAGCCGCGAACCGTCGAGGTGCACCAGCAGGCCGAGCGCGTGCGCGTGCTCGACGACGGCGCGCAGCTCCTCGGCGGTGTAGGCGGTACCGAGCTCGGTCGACTGGGTCACCGAGACGGCGAGCGGCTGCGCGCGGTGCTGGTCGCCGCGGCCCCAGGCCTGCCGGTCGATCAGCTCGGGGGTCAGCTTCGCGTCGGGCGCGTCGACCGTGAGCAGTTTGAGCCCGGCCACCCGCTCGGGCGCTGCGTTCTCGTCGGTGTGCATGTGCGAGGTGGCCGCGGTGATCACCGAGCCCCAGGGCGGGAGCATGCTCTGCAGCGCCACCACGTTCGCACCGGTGCCGTTGAACACCGGCCACATGGTCGCGCCCTCGCCGAAGAGCTCGACGCCGAGCTCGCGCAGACGCTGCGTGTACGGGTCGCCGCCGTAGGAGCCGAGGTGCCCGCCGTTCGCGGCGCCGATGGCCGCGAGCACCTCCGGGTGCACGGCGGCGTAGTTGTCGGAGGCGAATGAGCGGATGCCCGGGTCGTGCAGCGGGGCGAGCGGCGGCGTCATGCTCCCCTGTCTACCGGATGCGGGCAGGGCGGGCGCCGACAGCGGCGCCGCGGTCGTCCGCGCCGCTCGTGCGGATCTGCTCGCGCGAATCTGCTCGCTGGCGGCCGCTCGGGCATCGGCTCCCTGCGCTGTCAGCTCCTGCGGTCGGGCTCCTCGGGCGCGGACCCCGACACCGGGAGGTCCGGCGACGGCGCTCGCCGTGCATCCGCTGGCCGCGCGTCCGCTGGCCGTGCATCCGCTGGCCGCGCGTCCGCTGGCCGTGCATCCGCTGGCCGCGCGTCCGCTGGCCGTGCATCCGCTCGCCGGGCGCCGACGCCGGAGGCGAGCAGCACGCCGCCGATGACGATCGCCCCGCCGACGATCTGCGGCGCGGTGATCGGCTGGCCGAGCGCGAGGCCGATGAGCGCGGTGAAGACGGCGAGCAGGTTGAGGAAGATCGCGCCGGTCGAGGCCGGCACCCGGCGCATGCCGGCGTTGAAGCAGAGGTACGCGCCGACGGAGGGGAACACCGCGATGAAGAGCAGGCCCCAGGTGCCGCCCGCCGACGGCGGCCACTCGAGCCCCGTGAACGGCACGACCGGCGCGAGCAGCAGCACCGCGAAGACCGCCTGCACGGCGGTGGAGGTGATGGGCGGGATGTCCCGGGCGCGGCGTCCGAGCAGCGTGTAGAACGACCAGGCCACGACGGCCAGCAGCACCAGCAGATCGCCCTCGTTGAGCTGCAGGGTCACGAGCGAGAGCAGCGCCCCGTCGGTGAGCACCACGGCGACGCCGAGCACGCCGAGCGGGATGCCCACGGCCTTGCGCCAGCCGAAGGGCTCCCGCAGCACCAACACGGCGAGCAGGGTGATGAGCGCCGGATTGGCGGCGTTGATGAGCGCGGCGTTGAGCGGGCTCGTCACGCTGAGGCCGAAGTAGAGCAGCAGCACGTAGCCGACCATGCCGATCGCGGCGAGCGCGAGCAGCAGCGGCCAGCGCCGCAGCACCGCTCGCCAGTCGGGCCGCTCGGTCAGCTGGGCGATGCCGAGCAGCAGCCCGGCGGCCAGGAGCCAGCGCCAGAACGTGAGCGACACCGGATCGATCTCGGCGAGCACGAGCTTGCCGACCACCATGTTGCCGGCCCAGAACAGCGGCGCCAGCGTCAGGGGGATCGCGGCGCGCAGCATCGCACCATCCTGCCAGCCGAGCGGATGCGGCCCCGCCCGCACAGCTCCCACCCCGCGGAGGCCCTCCGTTCGACCACGGACCGATTCCGCGAAGCGCGAGCGACCGCGCTCGGTCGCGCGGGAGCAGCTGCGCCGCAGGGGCGGCGGCGCAGCCATGAACACGCGGAGCATCGGCGACCGCGTCGGCGATGCGGGAGCAGCTGCGCCGCAGGAGCGGCGGCGCAGCCATGAACACGCGGAGCGCGAGCGACCGCGCTCGGTCGCGCGGGAGCAGCTGCGCCGCAGGAGCGGCGGCGCAGCCATGAGCTCAGTCCTCGAGGTCCTCGTGCGCCACCGGCGCGGGCTCGGGCAGCGGGGCCGCACGCGGGGGCGCCGGGATGCCGCGCTGCACGCCCAGGACGAGCAGCACGAAGGTCAGCTGCAGCACGCCGAGCACCATGAAGAAGGTGCCGACCGCGGAGTGCTGGCCGAGCGCGACGGCGACGCGGTGCATCCATCCCAGCAGCAGCATCGAGCTCAGCGCCGAGACGACGAGCGCGAGCCGGAGCCCGCGCATGAGGGTGAAGGCGGCGATGCCGGTGAAGGCGCCGAGCAGCATGATGGCGACGCCGCGCACGTCGCGGTTGGCGAAGAACTCGGGTGAGGGCGGGGCGCTGCTGGTGCCGAGCAGCGTGCCGAGACCGATGGCGAGGCCCGCGAGCGCGATGACGATCTGCACCACGAGGAGTGCGAACCACCAACCCCGGTGCAACGGCATGCGCTCACACTATTGACGCCGGTCGTAGGTGGAAACGCCCACTACAGGGGTGGGTCGAGGGAACCTCAGACCACGACGCCGTGCGAGATCAGGAACGCCTCGGGGTCGGTGAACGAGCCCTGCTGCTCGATCTTGAGGTCGAGGTGGCAGCCGGTGCCCACGCCGGTGCGGCCGACGTCGCCGACGAAGACGCCGGCCTCGATCACGTCGCCCTCCGCCACGGTCGCGGTGCCGGTGCCGAGGTGCCCGTAGACGGAGGCGATGCCGTCGCCGTGATCGACGATCACGCGGTTGCCGTAGCCCCCGTCGAGCCCGACGAAGCGCACGGTGCCCGCGGCGACGGCCTTGACGGGCGTGCCGCAGGCGGCCCCGAAGTCGATGCCCTCGTGGATCGGGTTGCTGCAGCCGGCCTCGTTGCAGATGATGCGGCGCGGACCGTAGGGCGAGGTCATGGGCGCGGCGACGGGCCGGAACCAGCCCTCGTCGCTGCCGCGCAGGTACGACATGATGCCGTCCGCGGAGATGCGGCCGCTCTCGACGGCGGTGCGCTCCGCCTCGGAGAGCGCCAGGAACTCGTCCCGGATCGCGGGCTGCTCGGTGACGGCGTCGCCGCTGGCGATCTCGAGCGACTGCGCGGCGGGGTCGACCTGGCCGACGACCTGACCGGTCGGCTCGCCCTGCGCGTTGAGGGCGTAGGCGGGCAGCGCCACGCATGCGAACAGCGCAGGCATGCCCAGCCAGGTCATCGCGGCCTTGCGCACCCTGTGGCCCCTGGTCGCGCCGGTCTCCTCGCGGGCTGCGCGTCGAGCGCTGCGGGGCGGACGAGCGGATGCACCGGCCTCCGGCCGCACGCTCCGACCGCGCCCCTTGCGCCGTGCGCGTGCGGGCTCGCTCGCCGCGGCCTCGGGCTCGTCGTCGAGCAGCAGCGACCCGTCCCGCAGGAACGGCAGCGCCGCGTCGGAGAGCTGCACGGTCTCCGTCGGCTCGCCCTCGCCGGCTGCGACCACGGGCCGCGCGGAGTCCGACGTCTCCGCTCCCGCGGGTGCCTGCGACTCGCCGACCTGCAGCCCATCGGGCAGCGGACGGCCGGCGGCGCGTTCGGCGCGCAGTGCTTCGCGGCGCGAGAGGGGGGTTTGGGGCATCGAGAGGTGTTTCCGTGGAGCGGTCGAGCGGGGGAGCGGTCGCGGTTCAGGGGTGGCGACTGGGTGAGTTTACGCGGCGGTTCTGAGAACCGCATCCCCGGTTCGGGGGTCAGCCCGCGTCCGCCGCCTCCGCAGCGTGGATCGCATCCGCCGCCCGCACGAGCGCCAGGTGCGAGAACGCCTGCGGGGTGTTGCCCGCGTGCCGCCCCGTCGCGGGGTCGACCTCCTCGGCGAGCAGCCCGACGTCGTTCGCGAACCCGACCAGCCGGTCCATGAGCGCGACGGCCTCGTCGAGCCGCCCCGATCGCGCGTACTGCTCGACGAGCCAGAAGGAGCAGGCGAGGAACGGATGCTCGTCCCCGCTCAGCCCGTCGACGCCCGCCTGGGTGCGGTACCGCAGGAGCAGGCCGTCGCGCAGGAGGTCGCGCTCGATCGCGGCGACCGTGCCGCGCATCCGCTCGTCCGTCCACTCGACGTAGCCGATCTGGGCGAGCTGCAGCAGCGAGGCGTCGACCTCGTCGCCGCCGTAGACCTGCGTGTAGCTGCCGAGCGAGGCGTTCCAGCCGCGCTGCTCGATCTCGTCGCGCACCCGCTCGCGCAGCGCCTCCCAGCGCTCCACGGGTCCCTCGAGCCCGAACTCGCGCACGGCCCGGATGCCCCGGTCGAGCGCCGCCCAGATCATGGCGCGCGAGTGGGTGAAGTGCTGCTCGGGCCCGCGGATCTCCCAGATGCCGCGATCCTCGCGGTTCCAGTGCTGCTCGATGTCGCGCAGCAGCGCCACCTGCAGCGACCAGGAGTCCGTGCTCTCGGCGACGCCCAGGCCGCGGGCCTCGTCGAGCGCGATCATCACCTCGCCGAAGATGTCGCCCTGGTACTGCGTGTAGGCGCCGTTGCCGATGCGCACCGGGGAGCTGCCGCGGTAGCCGGGCAGGCTGTCGAGCTCGCGCTCGGCGAGGCGGCGCTCGCCGGAGAGCCCGTACATGATCTGCACGTCGGCCGGGTCGCCGGCGATCGCCCGCAGCAGCCAACCGCGCCAGTGGTCCGCCTCGTCCTTGAAGCCGTGCAGCATGAGCGACTGCAGCGTGAGGGCGGCGTCGCGCAGCCAGACGTAGCGGTAGTCCCAGTTGCGCTCGCCGCCGAAGTCCTCCGGCAGGCTCGTGGTGGCTGCTGCGACGATGCCGCCCGTGTCCTCGTGCGTGAGCGCGCGCAGCACCAGCAGCGAGCGCTCCACGATCGCCTCGTAGCGGCCGGCCGTCTCGCAGCCCTCGGCCCAGGTGCGCCACCAGGCGTTCGTCGCGGCCAGCTGCTCGTCCACGTCGAGCGCGGCCGGCGGCTCGCGGTGCGCGGGGTACCAGGTGAGCACGGTGTCCACGTGCTCGCCGGCGGCCACGTCGAAGGCGACCTCGTGGCGGTGGTCGGTAGCGCGCATCCGCGGTCCTCGCACGATGACGGCGTCCGGGCCGGCGGTGGCGATGAGCGCCTCCTCGCCGGTGCGCTCGTCGAGGGGCACCTGCCGCACCCAGGGCATCGCGGCGGCGTAGTCGAAGCGGATGCGCAGCTCCTGCCGCATCCGCACGGTGCCGCTGACACCGCGCACCCGGCGCACCACATCCGCCCGCCGGTCGCCGTGCGGCATGAGGTCGACGACCTCGACCTCGCCGGTCGATGTGGCCCAGCGGGTGACGAGCGTGAAGGTGCCGTCGTCGTAGGCGCGGCCGAGCATCCGCGCGTCCGGGTCCTCCGGGGCGAGCAGCCAGCGCCCGTGGCCCTCGTCGCCGAGCAGCGCGCCGAAGGTGCTGGCCGAGTCGAACCGCGGCAGGCAGAGCCAGTCGATGCTGCCGTCGGTGCCGACGAGCGCGCCGGTGTGGCAGTCGCCGATGAGCGCGTAGTCCTCGATCGCGAGTGGCATGGCATCATCCTGGCGCAGGCGCGGTGGATGCGAGCCGAACCGGCAGCCCCGAGCCGCGGCGGCGCCCGGCCCCCCGGCAGGTGCGGCGCGCCGCGACGACTGCGGCCCCCGCCGCCGCCGAAGGCGGCGCGAAGCGCTGAACTCCTGGTGCTGCGGCGCCCGACCGCGCGCCAGGCCGGGTCGGAGCGCGCTCAGCTACCGTAGCCGCATGCGCAAGGACGGCTCGATGCTCAAGGCCGTGCTCATCGGCGTCGGCGCGCTGCTCTACAGTGCCTCGCCGATCGACCTCATCCCCGAGCTGCTCGCCGGCCCGCTCGGCTTCGGCGACGACGCCATCGTGCTGATCGGCGCGGGCGTGGCGATCTGGCGCATCCTGCGGCGGCGTCGCGGCGGGGCGCCGGGCACCGCGCCGCGCTGAGGCGGCTCGCGCCTCGGCCGCGGCGAGGCACTGCCGCGGCGGGACTGCGCTGCGCTGCCGTGCCGTGCCGTGCCGTGCCGTGCACGGATCGCATGGTCAGCCGCATCCCGGCGGGCGACGTCGTCCCCGCTCATGACTCAACAGCGGAACGACAACTCAGCAGCGAACACCCCGCTGACTTGCCGCGTCGGTGCTGAGTCGCGAGCGGATGCGCCGCTCCAGCGCTGCAATACCGCTCACACCACGACAAGAACAAGGCCCGCCATCGCGCGGGCTCCGCGACAGATCGCGGGCGTGCGAACCCGCGCAATGTCGTGGAGCCCGTGCGCTCGAGCGAGGCGCGATGGACGAGAGGGCGCCCGACGAACCCGCGCCACGCCACGAGCGGATGCGGCACCCGCTACCCGAGGTCCTTGCGCCACGCCCCCTCGTAGCCGATCGGTACGAAGCCGAGCGCCTCGTTGACGTCGAGCATCGGCCGGTTCTCCTCGGCGTTGTAGGTGATCACGCCCGGGTGGCCGGGCTCGCGGCGCTGCAGCTCGAGCAGGTTCGCGACCTTGAGCAGCATGCCGAGCCGGTGGCCGCGGTGCTCGCGGACGACGAGAGTGTCCTCCTGGTGGACCGGCCGGTGCCGCTCGGCCGGCACGCTCAGCTGGTTGTAGCCGACGAGGGCTCCGCCGGGCACGTGCTCGGCGACGACGGTGAGGGTCGTGCGCGGGCTGGCCGCGTCCGTCCGCTCGGTCTCGACGAGGCGCTCGACGGTCCAGACGTCCTCCGGGTCCTCGAGGCCGGCGCTGGGCGCATCCGTCGTCATGCGCGTGTAGAGGGCGGCCACGTGCTCCCGCCACTCGGGCGGCGTGCGATCGACCCAGGCGTGCACCCGGTAGTCGGGGCCGCTGCGCTCGAGCGCGGCCGCGACACGCTGCTCGAGGTCACCGACGCCGTCGGGCAGCGGGTAGCGGCTGGCGCGCTCCACCTGCTCGAGCCGCCAGCCGCGGCGCAGCAGGAAGCCCGTCGACGGCGCCGCCTCGGGCACCGCGCCGAAGCCGGTGGGGGAGGGCAGCGCGGGGCCGGCGAGCGGCGGCGTCGCGACCCAGGCGAGCAGTCGGGTGCGGCCCTCGTCGCGCGCCCAGGCCTCGATCCGCTCCAGCAGCGCGCCGCCGATGCCGAGACCGCGGGCCTCCGGATGCACCTGCACGGTGACGTAGGCCGCCGGCCAGTCGGCTGCGGCGCGGGTCTCGTACAGGCCGCGGGCGACGACCCGTCCGTCGATCTCGGCGACGAGCAGCCGCTTCGGCTCGGCAGGGTCGGACCACTGCGGCAGCAGCTCCTCGGCCAGGAACGACAGCTCCTCGCCGGTGCCGAAGGGCTCGTTCTCGACCACGTTGCGCACGGCGATGGAGCTGTCGAAGCGGGCGGCGTCCTGCGAGCCCTCGGGCGCCGGCACCTGCGGCTCGATGATGTCGAACGTCATGGCAGCGCCTTCCGCCGACCGGGCCTCCGCCGGGCAGCCGGCCAGATTATCAGAGCGGATGCGCGCCGGTCACGGCTCGACGGGCTCCCCGTCGACGAAGGCGTCGGTCTCCGGTCGGATGATCGCGAGCCAGTAGGCGCGGCCGTCTGCGCTCGTCAGCACTCGGGAGCTGGCCTGCAGCTCGGTCTCGACGGTGCCGCCCTTCTCGCAGTCGACGGTGACCGGCTCCGCACGAGCGACCTCGAACACGACCGGGCCCGTGCTGCGGCAATGCAGATCGAGGGTGCTCATCCCCGGCGAGACATCCCAGAACGTGTCCGCGACGGTGAACGTCTGCAGGCCGTCGGCAAGCGTGCCGCCTACGGCGCGTCCGCTGTGCAGGTCCATCGGGCCGCCATCGCCGACGGCCCCCGCCGCCCACTGATCCCAGGTGACCGTCGTCGGGATCGGCGCGCAGCCGGCCATCGCCACGACCAGCGCCCCGGAGGCGATGAGGACGGAGAGCCGGCGCATGGGGTCAACCTAATCGCTGGCGCCCGGCGCTCACCACTGCGACTTGGCGTAGTCCTTGAGGAAGATGCCGTACAGGTCCTCGCCGTCCTCGCCGCGCACGATCGGGTCGTAGACGCGCGCGGCGCCGTCGACCAGGTCGAGCGGGGCGTGGAAGCCCTCCTCGGCGAGGCGGATCTTCGTGTAGTGCGGGCGCTCGTCCGTGATCCAGCCGGTGTCGACGCTGGTCATGAGGATGCCGTCGGTCTCGAACATCTCGCGGCCGCTCGTGCGGGTGAGCATGTTGACCGCGGCCTTCGCCATGTTCGTGTGCGGGTGGCCGGGGCCCTTGTAACCGCGGTTGAACACGCCCTCCATGGCGCTCACGTTCACGATGTACTTGCGGCGCGCGGGCGACTGCCTCATCGACTCGCGCAGCTTCGAGATGAGGATGAACGGCGCCGTCGAGTTGGCCAGCTGCACCTCGAGCAGCTCGATGGGCTCGACCTCCTCGACCGCCTGCACCCAGCTGTTGCTGTGCGCCTGGTCGGGCACGAGGCCGCCGGCGTCGATCGCGGTGCCGGCGATGTGCTTCTCGATGCTCGAGCTGCCGGCGGCCATCGCGAGGTCGGTGAGCTCCTCGGCCTTGGCGGCCGCGGCGGCGAGGATCGGATGCGCGGTCACCGACTGCGTGAGGGCGAGCGGATGCGCGTCGTTGGTGTGCCCGAAGGTCACCAGCTCCGGCAGCGGCCCGTCCGGCAGCGGCGCCAGCTCGCCGTCGACGAGCGGCTGATACGAGCCCTTCGAGCGGCGCACGGTCTGCGCGGCGTTGTTGATGAGGATGTCGAGCGGGCCCTGGGCCGCGACGTCCTCGGCCAAGCCGATCACCTGCGCGGGATCGCGCAGGTCGATGCCGACGATGCGCAGGCGGTGCAGCCAGTCGGCCGAGTCGGGCAGCGACTGGAAGCGGCGCACCGCGTCGCGCGGGAAGCGCGTCGTGATGGTGGTGTGCGCGCCGTCGCGCAGCAGTCGCAGCGCGATGTACATGCCGATCTTGGCGCGGCCGCCGGTGAGCAGCGCGCGCTTGCCGGTGAGGTCGGTGCGGGCGTCGCGCTTGGCGTGGTTCTCCGCCGCGCACTTCGGGCAGAGCTGGTGGTAGAAGGCGTCGACGAGCGTGTAATCCTGCTTGCAGATGTAGCAGGGGCGCGGCTTCCGCAGCTCGCCCGCGGTCGGGGCCTCCACGCGCTTGGCGAGCGGGATGCCCCGGGTCTCGTCGTCGATGCGGTCCGCGGCGCCGGTCGCCGTGTTCGCGACGACCGCCTTGTCCCACTCCGCGATCTCGGCGCGCTTCTCGAGGCGCCGGAAGGTCTTGACGGCCTTGAACATCTTGCCGGTGGCGCGGCGCACGGCCACGAAGTCGGGGTGCTCCTCGTCGACCTCGTGCACCATGCCGAGCACCTTCAGCGTGATCGCCAGCTCGTCGGGGTCGATGCCGCTCGGGCCGTGCTGGGGTTCGGGGGTCTCGGAGGTCACACGAGATCGTACCTGCCGCGCGGCTACCCGCCGATCGGGCCGAGCCAGGCGTCCGCGACGGTGCGGTGCGCGCTGTCCTCGTTGGAGGGGTGGAAGCCCGCCGCGACCACGTCGCGCTGCAGGCGGGCGAGCTCCGCATCCGCTCGGTACGACGAGGCGCCGGCGATCGCCGCCGACCGCCGCACGACGTCGCCGGCCACCCGGGCGGCCCGCGTCTTGAGGCCGACGAGCTTCGCGAACCAGGCCCGGCCGTGCGGGGCCTGCTCGTCGACGTCGCGCGCGAGCGCATCCGCTGCGATCAGCAGGCCGTCGAGCTCGATCGCCGCCTCGGCGACCTTCCACCGCGTCACCGCGTCGTCGGCGGCGCGCAGCCCGGTCGCCTTCGACGTGCGAGCGGATGCTGAGGCCGCCGCGAGCTCGAGCGCCCGCGTCGCGAGCCCCGCGTAGACGTTGGCGATGAGCACCTCGAAGCTCGCGAAGATCGCGAAGACGAGCGGATCGGGGCTCGAACCCGGATCGAGGCGCCGGATCACCCGGTCGGCCGGAGCGGATGCGCCCTCGAGCGAGGTCGTGTTCGATCGGGTCGCGCGCATGCCGAGCACGTCCCAGTCGTCGAGCATCACGACCTCGGCGCCGCGCTCGACGAACGCGTAGACGAGCTTCGGCGCGTCCGGGCTGCTGTCGTCGCGGCCGATGGTGCCGAGCCGGGTCCACACCGGCGCGAGCGAGGTGAACACCTTGCGGCCGGTGAAGCGGTAGCCGCCGTCGGGCCGCGGTTCGGCCGTCGTGCCCGAGTCGAAGAGCACGAGGTCGTTGCCGGCCTCGCTGATGCCGAAGGCGAAGACCTCACCCGCGGCGGCCTCGCGCAGCAGCCAGTCGAGGGTGTCGTCGCCGCGCTCGCGCAGCACCACGGCCACGCTCGTCCAGACCAGGTGCATGTTGATCGCGAGCGCAGTGGCCGGTGCGGCTCCGGCGAGGCGCCGCTGCTCGGCGGCGAGCTCGCGCAGGCTCAGACCGTGCCCGCCCAGCTCGACCGGCACCCCGGCGCGCAGGTAACCCGCCTCGCGCAGCTCGGCGAGGTCCTCGTCGGGGAAGGTGTTCGCGGCGTCGTAGCCTGCGGCCCGCGAGCGGATGCGCTCCAGCAGATCGTCGTCGAGCCGGAACCGCACGTCGTCGTCCATGAGCCCACGCTACGCCCGCACCGCCGGGGTGCCGGCTGCGCGTCGTGTGGGCGCCCGCTGGGAGCAGACTCCGTCGCCGCGGCCTCTTCCTACGCTCGAATCAGGCGGCCCAGCCGCCGACGAACCAGATCACCTGAACGAAGGAGGAGCCATGGGACTGCTCGACAGCGCCAAGGACGCGGCCGCAGCGACCGGCAAGAAGATCGGCGAGGCGGTCGAGGACGCGAAGGACCGCGTCTCCGACAAGGCCGACGAGGTCCGCGCCGAGTCCGAGGTGAAGAAGGCCGAAGCCGACGTCAAGAAGGCCGAGGCCGACCGCGACGCCGTGCAGGCGAAGAACGAGTACAAAGAGGACCTGCGCTGAGCAGCTCCTCATGACGACGGCGAGGGCGAGTACGCCGAGCAGCAGCAGCCAGGGCAGCAGCACCCCGAGCGTCACCAGCAGGCCGGCGCCGGTCGCGATCAGCGCGCCCCAGCCCGCGCTGAGCCCGGTCAGGAAGCTCTCCGGCTCCACCGTCGGCGCGTCCTCCTCACCGCGCACCACCAGCTGCACCGTCGACAGCGCCACCTGGTCGTCGAGCACCCGCCGCTGGCCCTCGAGGCTCTCGAGCTCGCCCTGGCGCTGCGAGAGCGTCGACTCGATCGCGATGAGGTCGTCGGTGCCCTCCGCCCGCTCGAGCAGGGCGAGCAGCCGGTCGACCGAGGTGCGCAGCGCCGTGATGCGCGCATCGAGGTCCTGACCCTCGGCGGTCACGTCCTGGCGGCTGTACTGCTGGTCGTCGATGCGCCCCAGCTCGTCGAGCTGCGCCATGAAGGCGTCGAGCCGAGCGGAGGGGATGCGCACCGTCAGCGATGCGCTCGCCGTCTGGTACTCCGTCGCGGTCGTCTCGAAGCGCTCGGCCACGTGCCCGCCCTCGACGCCGGCGAGCTCCGCGATCGCGTCCGCGGCCTCGACCGGCTCCTCGGCGGTGATCGTGGCGGAGCCGGTCGTGACGATCTCGCGGTCGGCGAGCCCGGCGTCCGTGGTCCCGGTCGCGGCATCGGCGTCGCCCGACTCGGGGACGGCGCCGGACTCGGCTTCGGAGCCCGCGCCGAGCTCGGAGCCGGGGGCTCCCATCCGCTCGTCCGCGGCGGTCGGCGCGGTCGACATGTCGAACGACTCGCTCGCCGTGCAGCCGGCCAGCAGCAGCACGAGGGCGGCGCCGGCGAAGGCCGCTCCCGTGGTCGTGCGCAGTGAGGCTCGCATGGCTCGAACGCTAGTGAGCGACCGAGCGGATGGGCAGTCCAACGTTTCGCGGGGCTGCGGCGTCCGCAGCGGCGCACCGCCGTGCGCTGCCCGACGGGACGGGTCGATCCGCGCGGATCGAGCGCTGCTAGGGAAGCCGCAGCTGCGCGCCGTAGGCGGTGCAGGTCGCGCCGGCCACGGACATGGCGCGCTCGAGCAGGGCCTGCCAGCCCGCCGCATCCGCCGGCTCCCCGGCCGCGAGGCCCGCGACGACCGTCGCGAGCGTCGCGTCGCCGGCGCCCATGGTGTCGACGACCGCATCCGCTCGCACGGTGACCGGGGCGGATGCGGTGAAGCCGTCGCCGTGCAGGCTCGCCCCGCGCGGACCCTCGGTCGCGAGCACGAGCCGGGTGCCGGATGCGCGCAGCGCCCCCACGAGCGCGTCGAGGTCGGCGAAGCCCAGCACCGCCGCGTCCTCGTCGCTGACCTTGACGAGCAGCGCGCGGGCCGCGGCCGCGAGGAAGCCCGCGCGGAAGGCGTCGCGGTCGTTGAGCATGCCCGGGCGCGGGTTCGGGTCGATGACGAGCCTGGCCTCGGGGGAGGCCACCTCGGCGATCGAGCGCGCCTGCCGGGCGTCGTCGAAGGCCACGCAGCTGACCACCACGAGGTCGTCGCCGAGATCGACCTCGTCGAGCTCCACGCGCCGGCGCATCGCGGCCTCGTTGAAGACGTAGCTCGGCTCGCCCGCGACGCGCACCGAGGTGGCGCGCGCCGTGCCGTTCGGCGCCGCCGTGGCGATCAGCGGCACGCCCTGCGCCTCGAGGTGCGCGCGCACGGCGGCCCCGTCGGCGTCGTCGCCGACCATGGCGACGAGCCGGGCGTCGATGCCGAGGATGCGCAGCCCCGCGGCCACGTTCAGGGCCGCGCCGCCCACGGCCTCCGCCGTGCCGTCGCCGTCCTGCCACTCGTCGATCAGCGCGTCGCCGATCACGGTCGCGTGCCGCAGTGCCGTTCCGCTCATGAGGTGCTCCGTCGCATCCGCTCGCCCGGTCGTGCCGTCAGTCGTTGAAGTCGCCCGGCACCTTGCCGGTGCGGCCCGCCTCGCCGGCGTCGAGCGCGTCGATGGCGGCCATCTGCGCCTCGTCGAGCACGAAGCCGAACACGTCGATGTTCTCGCGGATGCGCTCCGGCGTCACCGACTTCGGGATCACGATGCGCCCCTGCTGCAGGTGCCAGCGCAGCACGGCCTGCGCCGGCGTGATGCCGTGCTCGGCGGCGACGCCGCCGATCACCGGGTCGTCGAGCACACGGCCGCGGCCGAGCGGCGCCCAGGCCTGGGTGAGGATGCCGTGGCGCTCGCCGTAGGCGCGCACCTGCTCCTGCTGCAGCCGCGGGTGCAGCTCCACCTGGTCGAGCACCGGGGTCTCGAGCCCGGCCTCGCGCAGCGCCTCGAGGTGCTCGGGCTCGAAGTTCGAGACGCCGATCGAGCGCACCCTGCCCTCGCCCTTGAGCGTCTCGAGCGCGCGGTAGGTGTCGACGAAGAGGCCGCGGGCCGGCTGGGGCCAGTGGATCAGGTAGAGGTCGACCACGCCGAGGCCGAGCAGCCGCTCGCTCTCCGCGAAAGCGGCCAGGGTCGCGTCGTAGCCCTGGTCGGCGTTCCACACCTTGGTGGTGATGAAGACCTCGTCGCGGTCGAGGCCGCTCGCCCGCACCGCCTCGCCGACGCCCTGCTCGTTGGCGTAGAGCGTCGCGGTGTCGATGTGCCGGTAGCCGGCCGCCAGCGCGACGGCGACGGCCTCGGCGGTCTGCGCCGGCGGCGTCTTGTAGACGCCGAAGCCGAGCTGCGGGATCGAGCGTCCGTCGTGCAGTGCGAGCGTCGGGCTGAGGGCGAGGGTCATGCCCCCATCCTGGCGCGGACGCGAGGCGGAAGCTCCGCCGTGCATCCGGCGCTCAGCCGATGAGGTCGAGCGGCTCCGTGTCGGGTCGGGGCCCGGCGTCCTTGCCGCGCAGGTCGGGCAGCCAGCGCACCGAGACGACGGCCACGATCACGCCGAGGGCGGCGAGGCCGCCGCCCACCCAGAACGCGCCCTGCGGGCCGACGCCGTCGATCATGAAGCCGGCGGCCGCGCTGCCGGCGGCCGCGCCGATCAGCTGACCGGTGCCGACCCATCCGTAGGCCTCGGCGGTCTCGCTGAAGCGCAGGCTCGACGAGACGCTCGTGAAGATGGCCGCGAGCGCCGGGGCGATGCCGAGGCCGGCGATGAGCAGGCCGATGCTGAGCCACCAGGCCTCGAGCACCGCCGAGGCGAGCGCGACGCCGACGGCGACCACGGCCATCCGCCGGGCGATCGCCCAGGGTGAGATGCCGATGTGGCCGAAGGCGAGCCCGCCGATGAGCGAGCCGCCGGCGAAGACCGCGAGCACGATGCCGGCTTCGAGGCCGTCGTGGCCGAAGACCGCGACCACGCCGGCCTCGACGGCCGAGGCCGTGCCGATGAGCAGCATGCCCACGACGGTGGCGATCGCCACGATGGGCTTGAGCAGCACCTTGCCGAACCTGCCGCGGCTCCTGGGGATGCGCACGCGGCCGAGCTCTGGCGAGCTCAGGAAGAAGAGGCCGCCGAACAGCGTGAGCGCCGCCGGCACGAGCACGCCCACGGGGGTGCCGATCTGGGTCGCGATGAAGGTGACGGCCACGGGGCCGGCGACCCAGATGATCTCCTGCGCGCTGGCGTCCAGCGAGAAGAGGGGGGTCAGCTGCTTGGAGTTGACCATCTTGGGGTAGATGGTGCGCACGGCGGGCTGGATGGGCGGGGTCGAGAGCCCGACCAGCAGCGCCACCAGCACGAAGCCCCAGACGGGCAGCGGCAGCGCGAGCACGGCGATGGCCGCGGTGCAGACGGCCATCGTGATGGCGATCACGGGGCGCATGCGCCATGCGCCCATCCAGCGGCCCAGCAGCGGGCCCGAGACGGCCTGGCCGATGCTCAGCGCGGCGAGCACGATGCCGGCCGCGCCGTAGGAGTCGTGGGTCTGCTCGACGTGCATGAGCACGCCCAGCGAGAGCATGCCGGCGGGCATGCGGGCCAGCAGCTGCGCGCTGACGATCCGGGCCACCCCGGGGGTCTTCAGCAGGTCTCCGTACGCACTCATCCGGCCGCCCACGATACTCCGGCGCGACACGCCGAGCGGATGCACGGGGCCGGATTTCCACACCCTCGGATTCCTGAGGGCCGGCCGTGTCGGTGGAGTCGTGGACAGTGGCCTCCGAGGCCCGGATTCGCGGCCCTCTCCATCCACAGGGCTTGTGGAAAGGCTTGTGGATAATCACAGCGGTGTAACACAGCATCTAGTGGTCGATCCAGAACGCGGCACTAGATGTAGTGCTCGTGTCGGTGGCCGGGGGTATGCTCGAACCACCGCAGCGAACCGTCTCCCTTGGGAGGAACGGGGCCGCTCCGGGGGGAGCCCCCGACATCACTTTCACCGTCCAGCAGGAGGATTCAGGCCATGGCGATCACCGTCTACACCAAGCCGTCGTGCGTGCAGTGCACCGCGACCTACCGTGCCCTCGACAGCAAGGGCATCGAGTACGAGGTGCTCGACGTGTCGGCTGACGAGCACGCGCTCGAGACCGTCAAGAACCTCGGTTACCTGCAGGCCCCCGTGGTCGTCACCGACGAGGGCCACTGGAGCGGCTTCCGCCCCGACAAGATCGACGAGCTGGCCGCGCGCCTCGGCTGACCCGGTCGCCATGAGCCGCCTCGTCTACTTCTCGAGCGTCTCGGGCAACACCCACCGCTTCGTCGAGAAGCTGCAGGAAGCGCGGTCCGACTGGACCGCCTCCCGCATCCCGCTCAAGACCAAGGAAGACAGCCTCTCGGTCGTCGACCCCTACGTGCTCGTGCTGCCGACCTACGGTGGCGGCAACGGGCAGGGTGCCGTGCCCAAGCAGGTCATCAGATTCCTGAACGACCAGCGCAACCGGTCCCTCATCCGCGGCGTCATCGCCGCTGGAAACACCAACTTCGGCGAGGCCTACTGCATCGCCGGCGACATCGTCGCCCAGAAGTGCGGTGTCCCGTTCCTCTACAAGCTCGAACTCTTCGGCACGCCTGACGACGTGGCTGCCGTCTCCACAGGATTGGACGAATTTTGGCGACTTCACCCGTAGCCGACGTGCTCGACGACAGCCAGGTCAGCACGATCCAGAACCAGATCGGTCTGGACTACCACTCGCTCAACGCGATGCTCAACCTCTACGGCCCGAACGGCGAGATCCAGTTCGAGAAGGACCGCGAGGCGGCGAAGCAGTTCTTCCTGCAGCACGTCAACCAGAACACGGTGTTCTTCCACAACCTGCAGGAGCGCCTCGACTACCTCGTCGAGAAGGAGTACTACGAGCAGGCCGTGCTCGACATGTACTCGTTCGAGTTCATCCAGCAGCTCAACGACCTCGCGTACTCGAAGAAGTTCCGCTTCGACACCTTCCTCGGCGCGTTCAAGTACTACACGAGCTACACGCTCAAGACCTTCGACGGCAAGCGCTACCTCGAGCGCTTCGAGGACCGCGTCGTCATGACCGCCCTCGGCCTCGCCGCAGGCGACGAGCAGCTCGCGATCAACCTCGTCGAGGAGATCGTCGGCGGCCGCTTCCAGCCGGCCACCCCCACCTTCCTCAACGCCGGCAAGGCGCAGCGCGGCGAGCTCGTCTCCTGCTTCCTGCTCCGCATCGAGGACAACATGGAGTCGATCGCCCGCGGCATCAACTCCGCCCTGCAGCTCTCGAAGCGCGGCGGCGGCGTGGCCCTGCTGCTGTCGAACATCCGCGAGGCCGGCGCCCCGATCAAGCAGATCGAGAACCAGAGCTCGGGCATCATCCCCGTCATGAAGCTGCTCGAAGACAGCTTCAGCTACGCGAACCAGCTCGGTGCGCGTCAGGGCGCGGGCGCGGTGTACCTCAACGCGCACCACCCCGACATCATGAAGTTCCTCGACACCAAGCGCGAGAACGCGGACGAGAAGATCCGCATCAAGACGCTCTCGCTCGGCGTCGTGCTGCCCGACATCACCTTCGAGCTGGCGAAGAACAACGAGGACATGTACCTGTTCTCGCCGTACGACGTCGAGAAGGTCTACGGCGTGCCCTTCGGCGACATCTCCGTCTCCGAGAAGTACCGCGAGATGGTCGACGACGCGCGCATCCGCAAGACCAAGATCAACGCGCGGCACTTCTTCCAGACCCTCGCCGAGCTGCAGTTCGAGTCGGGCTACCCGTACATCATGTTCGAGGACACGGTGAACAAGGCCAACCCGATCAAGGGCCGGATCAACATGAGCAACCTGTGCTCGGAGATCCTGCAGGTCAACACCCCGACGACGTACAACGAGGACCTCTCGTACGACGCCATCGGCAAGGACATCTCCTGCAACCTCGGCTCGCTGAACATCGCGCTGACGATGGACGCCCCGGACTTCGGCAAGACCGTCGAGACCGCCATCCGCGGCCTCACCTCGGTGTCGAACCAGAGCCACATCGCCTCGGTGCGCTCGATCGAGTACGGCAACGACAAGAGCCACGCGATCGGCCTCGGCCAGATGAACCTGCACGGCTACCTCGCCCGCGAGCGCGTCTTCTACGGCAGCGAGGAGGGTGTGGACTTCACGAACATCTACTTCTACACGGTGCTCTTCCACGCGCTGCGCGCCTCGAACCTCATCGCCACCGAGCGCGGCGAGACCTTCGACGGCTTCGCCGACTCGACCTACGCGTCGGGCGAGTTCTTCGACAAGTACACCGAGCAGGCCTGGCAGCCGGCCACCGAGCGGGTGCGCGAGCTCTTCGCCGCCAGCGAGGTGCACATCCCGACGCAGCAGGACTGGCTGGAGCTCAAGGCCAAGGTGCAGGCCACCGGCATCTACAACCAGAACCTGCAGGCCGTACCGCCGACCGGGTCGATCAGCTACATCAACAACTCGACCTCGTCGATCCACCCGATCGCCTCGAAGATCGAGATCCGCAAGGAAGGCAAGATCGGCCGCGTCTACTACCCGGCGCCGTTCATGACGAACGACAACCTGGACTACTACCAGGACGCCTACGAGATCGGCTACGAGAAGGTCATCGACACCTACGCCGCGGCGACGCAGCACGTCGACCAGGGCCTCTCGCTCACGCTGTTCTTCAAGGACACCGCCACCACCCGCGACATCAACAAGGCGCAGATCTACGCGTGGAAGCAGGGGATCAAGACGATCTACTACATCCGCCTGCGTCAGATGGCGCTCGAGGGCACCGAGGTCGAGGGCTGCGTCAGCTGCATGCTCTGACCTGATCGGGGCGGGGGGGGGCGCCCCCCCCCCCCGGCCCCGGGGCCCGCCCCGCCCGGCGGCCCCCGCGGTGCCCCCCC
>JASCOA010000056.1 GCA_029959365.1 Microbacteriaceae bacterium PS02343
GCGCCGGGGGGGGGGGCGCGCGCGGGCGACTAGGGTGCGGCCCGCCGGGCGGGGGAGCACGACGAGCCGCGGCTCGGCGTCGTCTGCGTACCGCCGGACGTGACCGCAGCGGTAGTCGCTGCCGAGCTGGCGGCGCATCCCTCCGCTCTGGTGACCGACGTCGCCAGCGTGAAGCTGGCGCCCCTCGAGCAGCTGCGCGCCCTCGGCGCCGACCTGTCGCGCTACCTCGGCTCGCACCCGATGGCCGGCCGCGAGCGCGGCGGGCCCATCGCGGCGCGCGCCGACCTGTTCATCGGGCGGCCGTGGGTGATCGCGGGCCACGACGGCATCCGCTACACCGACGGCGGGCCGATCGAGGACCTGATCCTCGACCTCGGCGCGACGCCGATCGAGATGACCGCCGAGGAGCACGACCGCTCCGTGGCGCTCGTCAGCCACGTGCCGCAGGTGGTCTCGAGCCTGATGGCCGCGCGCCTCGCCGAGGCGAGCGACGCCGCGGCCGGCCTCGCCGGCCAGGGCGTGCGCGACGTGACCCGCGTGGCCGCGAGCGACCCGGCGCTGTGGGTGCAGATCCTCGGCGCCAACGCCGGGCCCGTGCACGAGGCGCTCGTCGCCCTGCGCGCGGACCTCGACGGCGTGATCGGCGCGCTCGAGGACCCGAGCGCATCCGGCGCCCGCCGCGCGGTGGCCGAGGCGCTGGCCGCCGGCAACGCCGGCGTGGCCCGGCTGCCCGGCAAGCACGGCACCCGCACGCAGTTCGCCAGCATCGTCGTGATGATCGACGACCGGCCCGGCGAGCTCGGGCGCCTGCTCGTCGAGATCGGCGAGATCGGCGTGAACATGGAGGACCTGCGCCTGGAGCACTCTCCGGGCGCGCAGATCGGGCTCGCGGAGATCGCCGTGCTGCCCGAGGCGGAGCAGCGCCTGAGCGAGGAGCTCGAGCGGCGCGGATGGAGGATCGCGGGAGCGTGGCAGTGAACCTGGAGACGGCGGACCACGGCGTGAGCGTCGTGGCGGTGGACGGACCGGCCGGCAGCGGCAAGTCGAGCGTGAGCAAGGCGGCCGCGCGCCGCCTCGGCTTCGCCTACCTCGACACGGGCGCGGCGTACCGGGCGCTGGCCTGGCACGCGCTCGACACCGCGATCGACCTCGACAGCGCGGATGCGGTGGTCGGCGCCCTGCCCGGCTTCGCCTACGCGATCAGCGTCGACCCCGCCGAGTACGGCGTTCGGGTCGGCTCCACCGACGTGACGGAGGCCATCCGCGAGCCCCGGATCAGCGAGGTCGTCTCGAAGATCGCCCGCGTGCCGGAGGTGCGCGGGCACCTCAACGCGCTCTTCGGCGGGCTCATCGCGGGCTGCGGACGACCCGGCATCGTGGTCGAAGGACGGGACATCACGACGGTGGTCGCACCGGAGGCCCCGGTGCGCATCCTGCTGACGGCCGACGAAGCGGTTAGACTGGCACGGCGTTCGGCCGAGCTCGGCGGCGCGAGTGCGGAAGCACTCGCCCAGCAGCTCAGCGCCCGCGACCGGCAGGACTCCAAGGTGGTCGATTTCATGACCGCCGCCGACGGGGTCACCACGCTCGATTCCACGCAGCTCGACTTCGACCAGACGGTCGAGGCCGTGGTGGAGCTCGTGCGCCGCGTCGTGCCGGAGGAGCGCGCACCGCGCACCGAGCGCCCCCGATCCTGAAGGACGATATGAGCATCCACGACGACAGCAACGGCGTCGACGAGCACCCCGAGCTGGACCCCCAGCTCGTCGAGCGACTCGACGGGATCGACGAGGAGGAGGCGGCGCAGCGCGCCGAATCCCTGCGTCGTGGACTCGAGGACTACGACCTCGACGACGAGGACCTCGAGCTGCTCGACGCCGCGAGCGACGACCCCGACGCGATCACCTACCTGCCGGCGCTGCCGGTGCTGGCGATCGTCGGACGCCCCAACGTGGGCAAGAGCGCGCTCGTGAACCGCATCCTCGGCCGCCGCGAGGCCGTCGTCGAGGACAAGCCGGGCGTCACCCGCGACCGCGTCTCGTACAAGGCCGAGTGGAACGACCGCCGCTTCACCCTCGTCGACACCGGCGGCTGGGAGCCCGACGCCAAGGGCATCAACGCCTCCGTCGCGGCCCAGGCCGAGGTGGCCGTGGACCTCGCCGACGCGGTGCTCTTCGTCGTCGACGTGAACGTCGGCGCCACGGCGACCGACGAGCACGTCGTGCGCATGCTGCGCGGCACCAACAAGCCCGTCATCCTCGTCGCCAACAAGGTCGACGACGTGCGCCAGGAGGCCGAGGCCGCCTCGCTGTGGAGCCTGGGGCTCGGCGAGCCGCACCCCGCATCCGCTCTGCACGGCCGCGGCGTGGCCGACCTGCTCGACCACATCCTCACGATCCTGCCGAAGGTCTCGGCCGTGGCCAAGGAGGAGGTGGGCGGCCCCCGCCGCGTCGCCATCCTCGGCCGCCCGAACGTCGGCAAGAGCTCGCTGCTCAACAAGGCCGCTGGCGAGGAGCGCGTGGTCGTCAACGAGCTCGCGGGCACCACCCGCGACCCCGTCGACGAGCAGGTGGAGATCCTCGGCAAGGTGTGGCGCTTCGTCGACACCGCCGGCATCCGCAAGCGCGTGCACCTGCAGCAGGGAGCGGACTTCTACGCCTCGCTGCGCACGCAGGCCGCGCTGGAGAAGGCCGAGGTCGCGATCGTCATGATCGACGTGACCGAGGAGATCTCGACGCAGGAGCTGCGCATCATCGACCTCGTGCTCGAGAGCGGTCGCGCCCTCGTGCTTGCGTTCAACAAGTGGGACCTGCTCGACGACGACCGCCGCCGCTACCTCGAGCGCGAGATCGAGCAGGACCTGGCGCACGTCGCCTGGGCCCCGCGCGTGAACATGTCCGCTCGCACCGGCCGCCACCTCGAGAAGCTCGTGCCCGCCCTGGAGCTCGCGCTGCAGAGCTGGGACACCCGCATTCCGACCGGCAAGTTCAACGCGCTGGTCGCCGAGCTCACCGCGGAGCACCCGCACCCGGTGCGCGGCGGCAAGCAGCCCCGCATCCTCTTCGGTACGCAGGTCTCGACCCGCCCGCCGACGTTCGTGCTCTTCACGACCGGGTTCCTCGACCCGCAGTACCGACGCTTCATCACGCGCCGCCTGCGGGAGATCTACGGCTTCGAGGGCACCCCGATCCAGGTCAACATGCGTGTGAGGGAGAAGCGCAAGCGCTAGCGCAGCGCTTCCGGACGGCCATTTCTGGCCGTCCGAGCGCACGCGCCGAGGGCGTCCCGCTCTCGGGGACGGAACGCGCGCGCAGCGCTCCCCATCCCGCCACGAGTCGAGCGCGCAGGGCGGGTCGGATCTACTCCGACCCGCCCTTCGTCGTCTCCGCAGGCTCGCCGGTACTCGACATCCGCGTCAGCTCGCGAGGCCTTCGCGTTTGTCGCCGCACCTCAGCGCCCCTGGCTGCATCTCGCCGCGCGAATGGTCACTCGTGGCGACTCCGCGTTGGCACCACCCACTACAACCGTCCGTTCGACGGGAATCGTTGCCACATCCCGTGCTTGTTGGTGCCCAGCAGCGCGGCAACCGGCAACGATCGGCCCGCGATCGGTCAGTCGCCGGCCCTCGTTGCATCTCGCTGCACGAACGGTCACTCGTGGCGACTCCGCGTTGGCACCACCCACCACAACTGACCGTTCGATGCGGATCGTTGCCACATCCCGCGCTCGACGGTGCCTAGCAGCGCAGCAACCGGCAACGATCGGTCGGAAGCCGTGCGCGCATCCGCTCGGAATGCCCGTCGAGTGACCGATCGCGAGCGGATGCGCGGCGCGGGGCGGAGGCGCCCGGATGCCGCGAGGAACGGATGCGAACGCTGGCACGCCGTGGAGCGTCCACGAGCCATGATCGCGAGCGGATGGACGAGGAACGGATGCGGCGAAGAACGGAAGCGACGCGGGGACGCGCAGCCCCGCTCAGCCGTACGTCGCCCCCTCGACATGGTCGGGCAGCGACCACGCCAGCCGCACGAGCTCGTCGAGCACCTCCAGGTCGAGCCGGTCGAGCCGCGTGACGTACAGGCACCCCTTGCCGAGCCTCACCGGTCCGAGGCGCTCGACGAGCGGGTCCGCATCCGTGTGGTCCTGCAGCCCGTAGAGCACGAGTGAGGCCTTACGGCCCGCGAAGCCGACCTTGGCGGCCTCGCCCTCGTGGCCGGTCGCGTAGCGGTAGGTGTAGCGGCCGAAGCCGACGATGGAGGGTCCCCAGAGCTGCGGGTCGACGCCGGTGACGGCGCGCATCCGCTCGAGCAGGGCTCGCGAGTCGTCCTGCCGACGGGCGGGCTCGATCGACGCGAGGTACTGCTCGAGCGCCGCGGGGTCGGGGCTCGCGCGGGTTCTCACCTCGTAGGCCATGGGCTCAGTGTGCTCTCGCCCGCGCCTGCGGGCAACGGCTCAGGGCGCGAGCAGCGGCTCCAGGAACGCGCGCACGTCGTCGAGCTCCTCGCGGCTGATGCCGTGGGCGATGCCCGGGTAGAGCTCGCGGGTGACGAGGGCGTGGCGCGGCAGCCAGGCGTTCGTGCGCTCGATGGCGACGGGTGCGATGACCGGGTCGGCTTCGTCCCGTCCCCAGAACACCGGCACGGTGCGCTCCGCGAGCACGGCGTCACCCTCGAGCTCGCCGCCGATCGCGAAGCCGGAGAGGTTCACGGCGCCGGCGAAGCGGGTCGGGGCCAGGCGCAGCAGCTGCAGCGACATCGCGCCGCCCTGCGAGAAGCCGAGGGGAACGACGGGGCCGGCCGCTTCGAATCCGCTCAGCCAGTCCAGCACGCCGAGCGCGGCCGCGGTGACGGCGTCGGCATCGGGGGTGCCCGGCTCGGCGAGCGGGAACCAGGCGAAGCCGGGGCCGGCCTGCAGCGGGGCGCGCAGCGCCGCAGTGACGGCGCCGGCGGGCAGGTAGGGGGTGAGCCCGGCCAGGTCGCGCTCGTGGCTGCCGTAGCCGTGCAGCAGCACCACGAGCGGGGCGCCCTGGGCGAGCGCCTCGAAGGGCTCGGGCGTCGACCAGACGACGCGCTCGGGGTCGATGGGCAGGGCCTGGGGGAGGGTCATGCTGGCGTCAACGGGGTGCGGCGGATGCGCATTCCTTGAACCTTCAAGCGTCGGTGTCGGCAGGGTGCTCGGCGAACTCGTCACGCGGGCGCTCCACCGCGAGCAGCGGCAGCAGGTGCTCGGCGCTGAGCGGCGCCACGACGAGCTCGCCCCAGCCGTGCGGGTCGACCCAGCGCAGCTCGGCGATCTCGGCGGCGACGGCGAAGGGGCCCGTCACGTCGGCCCGGAAGACCTCCGCTTCGAGGGCGTGACCGGGTTCGTTGGCCGCGTCGGAGCGGAACAGGCCGACGTACTCCAACCGCTCGGCGGGGATCTCGGCGCCGAGCTCCTCGGCGAGCTCGCGGCTGAGGCACTCCGCGGCGCTCTCGCCCGGCTCGGGCTTGCCGCCGGGCTGCATGAAGGCCGAGGTGCCGTGCTTGCGCACCATGAGCGCCAGGCCGGCGTCGTCGGTGATGAGGGCTGCGGAGACGCGGATGACCGGCATCCGATCAGCCTAGGCGGGCGGGCTCCGTCTGGACCGGCCACCACTCCGGCGTCAGCTCCATGAAGGCGCGCAGGTAGACGCCGCGATCGCGCGGGGCGGATGTGCGCAGCCAGACGTCCATGAGCCCGACCGAGCCGTCGGCGATGAAGCGCGACGCGGCGCTGCGCACGAACTCCCCGCCCGGCATGGTGAGCGCGCCTCGGTCGAAGAGCAGCTCGATGCTGGCCCGGAAGTGCCGGCTGAGCGTGGAGTGCAGCGCGCTCTCGCCCTCGGCGCCGAGGGTGCGGATGTAGACCTGGTCGTAGCGCTCGACGTGGTCGAGCACGGCGCTGGTCGAGGCCCCGATGGCCTCGCCGATCGTCTCGCGAGTGGCGCCCTCGAGGTAGCGGGTGCGCACGGCGTCGAGCTGCTCGGTGATGATGAGCCGCAGCAGGTCGGCCGGCGACTCGGCGTGCTGGTAGAAGGTGGAGCGGTTCAGCTCGGCGAGCTGGGCGATCTCGCTCGCGCTGATCGCGGAGATCGGGCGCTCCGCCGCTAGACGGAGTACTGCCCTGCCGAGGGCGTCGCGGCTGCGTCGCTGGCGTGCGTCCATGAATCCTCCTCAGGTCTCGACGATGAGACCGCTCCCATTGTGCGCCATCCGGCGGATATCCGCACCGCCAGATGCGCCGAACATCCGCACATCCCGGTTGCGGGCTCGGGACGGATGCGCGATGGCCGGATTCAGGGCACGGGCCACCAGGCGGGCATGCTGGTCTGCACGCGCTTGGCGTAGTCGAGCGCATCCGTCGCCTCGCTGAAGGCGTACGCCTCGATGGCGCCGACCATGCCGCCGCCGATGAACGCGGCCGCCGTCTCGACGTCGACGTCGGCGGCCAGGTCGTGCTGGCGCAGCACCGCGATGGCGAGCTCGGCGCGCTCGATGAAGCCGGTGAGCATGCGGCGTCGGAAGCCGAGCGAGACCGAGGAGCCGAGCAGCGAGCGGAAGGCGCTGCGCTCCGCCTGCACGGCTTCGAGGATCGCGACGAGCGCCTCGCGGTAGCGCAGCGCGAGGTCGCCGACCGAGTCGGAGGCGGGGATCTCGACGGCGCTGCGCTCGTCGATGGTGGTGGCGTAGAGGTCCGCGGCGACGTCGCCGACGCCGTCGTAGTGCCCGTAGAAGGTGGTGCGGTGCACGCCGGCCTCGCGGCAGAGCTCTGCGACGCCGACGTGGCTGAAGTCGTCGTCGGCGACCAGGCGGCGCAGCGCCTCGCGCAGGCGCTCGCGGGTGCGCAGGGCGCGGGGGTCGTCGCTGAGGGCAGTGCTCATCCGGGCAGTATGGCGGATGGCGGCACCCTGCCGGGTACCGCCATCCGCTCGTGTCGTCGTGATGGCTACTCGGCCGGGATCGCGATGCCCGCCGTCTCGCCGCCGTCGGCGATGAACTCCGACCCGGTCGAGAAGGAGGACTCGTCGCTGGCGAGGAACAGGATGAGGTTGCTGAGCTCGATCGCCTCGCCCATGCGCCCCAGGGCCACCTGGCTCTGGTCGACGGCGAGCCCGTCGGTCATGGGGGTGCGGATGTTGCCCGGGTGCACCGAGTTGACGCGGATGTTGTAACGGCCGAGGTCGAGCGCCGCCTCCTTCGAGAGCCCGCGCACGCCGAACTTGGCGGCCGCGTAGCCGGGCAGGGCGGGAACGCCCTTGAGGCCCGCCGTCGACGAGATATTGACGATCGACGCGGCACCGGACTGCTTGAGCGCGGGGATCGCGGCCTTCATGCCGTAGAAAACACCGTTGAGGTTGATGTCGATGATCGTGTGCCACTGCTCGAGCGTGTAGTCCTCGATGGGCGCGAAGTTGGCGATGCCCGCGTTGTTGACGAGCACGTCGAGCCGGCCGAAGGTCGCGACGGCGACCTCGACGGCGTGCTGCCACTGCTCGTACTTCGTGACGTTCAGCGGCACGAACGCCGCGTTCTCGGCGCCGAGCTCCTCGACGAGCGCCGCGCCCTCCGCCTCGAGCAGGTCGCCGATGACGACCTTCGCCCCCTCCTTCACGAGCAGCCGAGCGTGCTCGGCACCCATCCCTCGTGCCGCCCCGCTGATCAGTGCGACCTTGCCGCTGACGCGTCCCATGTGCTGCTCCTTCGTTCGTGGTGTCCATCAAATCTACACCTGTAGCCCTGTGGCGCTCCTCGATGGTCATCACCCCAGCCCAAAAGGCGCTAAGCTTTCGGAGGCCCAACGAGCGATCCGCGGGCAAGTCACGGGCTGTGGCGCAGCTTGGTAGCGCACTTGACTGGGGGTCAAGGGGTCGCAGGTTCAAATCCTGTCAGCCCGACAGACGAAGAAAAGGGACCGAACGTCGCGAAGCGGCGGTCGGTCCCTTTTCTTCGTCTCCCGGCGATAAACGTTGCACCTGCGAGCAGGTGGGCCCACGCCGCGCGAGGGGCCCCGGGCGACGCGAAGCGGCGTTCGGGGGAGCCGGTGGGGACAAATCCCGTGCCAGGTGCGAGTGGCGCAAGCCGTGCAAGTTCTCCATGTTCCCCGCCCCGTGCTCGCGCCGCCGAGTTGCTGCCATCGAAGGTGAGGCTGCTCCGCGGCTGGCCACCATTCTCCGTGCAGTTCGACCACAGCAGCGAGGCGCGATCGGCGAGGGTGCTCCTAGGCTCGACCCATGGGTGGTTAGTGGGGGACAGAGATCTGGCTTCTGATCATCGGAAGTGGCGTGCTGGCCCTGGCTCTCCCGTTCGTCTCAATCAGGCTGGCTGCGCGGCACCAGCTACTCAAAGAGCTGTACCTCTCCTCGAGGCCGGGGACAGTTCTCGGCAATCTCGTCGTTCTCGCCTGTGTCGTCGGCGTCGTTGGCGTGGGCGCCGCTGTACTCTCCGTCGCCTACTCGTTTATGTGGGGCACCGTTGCGCTCTGCGTCAGCGCGGCGCTCTCGGTCATCCTCTTCGCCGTGGCCTATGTCGGGGTTGCGCGGCGGAGCCGACGCGAGCTCTCTGAAGGCGGGGAGGATGGCGGTCGCTGACCTGCGGGATCGAGACGCACGTCAGACCCGCACGGAGAACTCTGCGGCGAAGGTCCCTTTTCGGACGCTGCTGCGGTGGTGCGAAGCACCGTTGATGCGGCGGTAGAGCGTGGAGCGCGACATGCCGAGATCTCGAGCGATTGTGCTGCTGGCATGTCGGCGTCGATGAGCCTGGCGGCGGTGGCGATCTGGCTCAAGGTGAAACGCATCGGACGCGTCGAGAGCAGCCGGAGCGGGGCGATGCCGGATGGCGGTCGCGATGAGCGGCCGGCAGCTCGCCTACGCCGCGCTGTGGGCCAATGGCGTATCCGCGAAGCTCGCTGCCGAGATCATGGGCGTCAGCCGGCACACGGCGCGCTCTGCGCGACAGCGCCTCCAGCAGAAGTATGCGGCGGAGGGCGTTACTGTGCGCAACAGCGTGGACATGGCATAAGTTCTCGCGGCTGAGCTGCCCACGATTACGCCGCCGCGGCGCTCGTCTGCTCCTGCCCGAGCCCAGCCGGCATCGACGTCGGCCGAGCACCGTTACGCCTGATCGGCTCGTAAACGTGTAGCAGCTCCGTGCCGAGGGGATGAGCTTTGACCGCATCGCTGACCAGATCGGCATCGGGCCTGCGGCCGTCTCCCGAGCGTTCGCGCGATCCAAGCGCGATGCCGAAGTCGACGCTGAGGATTAGAACGGCAGCATGAAGTTAGCCGTAATCATCCACCCGACCGAGACACAGACGATTGAGGCCGGACTGAGGGAATCACTCGAAGCCGAATGCGCCAAAAGCGACACTGCGGCCGAGGGTTGGCGAGTTCGCTCGATCCGGGCGCCGCGCTAACGGATGCTTCTCGCAAATCGGTTTAGGGTTGTGACAATCTTGAGTTCATGATCAGCCGCTATCATCTCGAATGCCCGGGTTGCAAAACAGTCTTTGCGGCACGCCTAGGGGTCGAGCCGACCAAGGGAACGCGGTTTTACTTGCCGTGCCCACTTTGTCAGCTGCCCATTCGAGGCTCCATGTCCGGCATGGAACTATCACAATTCAAGCTTGACCTCGAATGCGAAGTTGTTCCGTTCGACGAAGCGAATGACAAAAAATTGTCCGTCGTAACAATCAACCCGTTTGTTCCCTCGCTGTACAAGGCAGATTCGTTCTCGCCGAATGGCGCTTTCCCGACGATGACGCTCATGCATATTCTCAAAACCGACGATTTTTCGCAGTTTCGGTCCGAGAGGCACCGCGCACTCGAAGCAAGCCGAGACGTTTGGCCCCATGTGCGCATGCTCTTCCAGTACTACTTGCAAGGGAATGCCGCGATGCTCACGCGCGTGGCCAAAGATCACTTTGATTATGACTGGGAGCCGACCACGGCCCATCAACGGACCAGCATCGCGTACCAGGCGATGGGTTCGGTAGCGACCGCCATAGCCGGTTCCACTGGAAACGAGTCCGGAAAGGTCATCGGGCGTTTCGCCAAGAAGCACACTGCGGCGATGAAACGCGATGGCTCCCACCTGGCAGCGTTCCGCGAGCGGGGCAAGGCACTCGCTTCGCTGGAGCGAGACGTTTTCACCGAGCTTAACCGTTTTGTTGAGCACCACGAAGCCTGGGAGATGGGATTGCTTACGCGGTTCGTCGGACCCCAGGAGCGCGCCAGGTTTGAGGATCTTGTGCTGTATCGAGACGAGTTCTCGACCGTTCGAGACTTGTACCAGCAAGGCTTCGAACTGGCGTGCAAGTGCATCTGGCCTCTAGTGGCTGCACAGAACACTGTAAAGCGTGGTGACCCGGACGATTTCGGAGATGTTCATCCCTCGTCGGTTCCGCAAAACAAGTATCCGACCAGTCTAGCCAAATTCGATAAACTCCCGAGCGCTTTTAAGATTGCCTACGCGGCGCAGGTTCCCGGTTGGGAATCGTTGAGTTCACTTCTCGACAATAAGCAACGCAACACGATCGGCCATGCCACCGCGCACCACGACCAGCAGACCGGTCGTATTGTCAGCGACACAAACCCGATCGGAATGACCTACCTGGACTTCCTAGGTCAAACACTCGGCGTGTTTGATGCGTTGTCGACGCTCGCGCAGGTGCTGCGCGCAAGCAGGGTCGCAGCGTCGCCGGACTTCAAAATCGCTTAGGAGGCGCCAGGGCCTTCCCTATCGCTATTGCGTGGAGTGGCGATGGACCAATCCTCCGTGCACCCTCGTGGTCGCTCGTCAACGCCGAGCTGACGTGTCCGACTGCCTCGTACGCGAACCCGGGCGAGAAGGAGCCTCATCCGTACGCCTGTGCAGCCCCGGGATCACCTGTTGGCGTCCCGGCTCATCGGGAAGCCCTCATCCCAGCGTCGCGACGTTCTCTCGATCGCAACCGCTCGCCCACGGAAATCCAGGGGCAGGCGGAGCGCCCCGGCGCCTTTCACGCGACAGCTCGGCCGAGCTGCGCCTAAGCGCGGATCGGCGCCGGGCCGGCGCTTGTCGTCTGGTGAACCCTTAGAGTCCAGCCATGACGGATTCTGTCGAGCCGCGACGCCAGCGGACGATTCTGCAAGAGAGCGCGTTTCCGGTGACCCTGAGCCAGATGGACGTGATCGGGCTCTTCTGGAAAGAGATGAAGCTGCTCCTCCCCGCCAGCGAGCTGCACGTGATCGATCCTTACGCGCTCGACGCCGGCGGCAAGAGGCCCGATCAGTACGCCGCGAACTTCGTCGCGCTGCTCAAAACTGTGCTTGTGACGGTTGAGCGCGCGACCATCATTTACAGCAAGGAACGGGAGGGGGTGCGGGCGCTCATCGAGCAAGACGCACGCATGATGAACCCGGACCTGACGATCGAATACCGCAGGGGGAGCGGGTTGCACGCGCGCTACATCATCGCGGACCGAGAGCGCATCTCGCGTATGGAGTTCTCCTTCAACAGGATCGGCGACTCCTTCGGAACGGTCTCCCTCGTCACAGACCCAGACGACGTGGCCGGCATCCTCGCGGAGCTGGAGCGGCTGGACCCAGCAGCCGCGGGCTGAGCATCTGCAAAATTCGCTACCGCAAAGCGCCGATAATCGCCATTCTGTCGCTTGTGTGGCGCGGCCCATGCGCCGAGCCAAGTCCATTCTGGTCGACCTGATACACCCGTCATGGGCAGCTTCGACTTGGGTCGAGGCTGATTGTCCTACCGACAGCGATGTGGGTGCCACGGCCTCGCGACCATCAGTTCGCACCGGTAGCGTCCAAGCCATGGGCGAGCTGCGACGACCGAAGGTATGGGGCATGTCCCCGGAGCTCGCCGTCGGTGTCGGCCTGCTGCTGACCGCCGTCAGCGTCGGCGTCATCGCGTTCTCCGCCCTGGTGGCGCCGATCCTCGGCACCGGCAGGTTCGGCTTCCTGCTGTTCATCGCCGCGGCCACCGGCCTCGGCATCCTCATCGCCGGCATCGTGCAGTGGGTGCGGGAGACCGTGCTGAACCGGCGGCGCGACGATGACGCATCCGCTGATCAGTAGAGCGTGAGCACCTCGCGCGCCACTGACCTCGCACGCGGCCCCTCGCCGCGGGTGAAGTCTGCCCAGACCGTGCGGACGGCGGTGCCGACGCGGCGCAGCTCGGGGAGGTCGGCGCCGCGGTAGGGGAGCAGCGTGGTGGCGAGCTGCTCCGTGCCGAAGATGAACGGCACCTCGATCGCGTGCGACGAGCGGTAGTGGTTGCGGCGGGCCGACCAGGTGAAGCGGTAGCGCAGCGCGCGGCCCCCGGCGGCACGGTAGGCGCGGACGAAGCGCCGCGCCGGAGCCTCGTAGACGAGCTGGGTCATGATCGCGCTGAGCGCGGTGGCGAGCGGACCGCCGACCAGCGGCAGCGCCGCGAGCCGCTCGAGCGCGGGCACCGCGGTGATGAAGAGGTTGGTCTCCTGCGCCGTCGTGCCGATGAGTAGCGGGATGTCCCGCGCCGCCGACGCCCACCGGCGGCGCACCTCGCGCTCCGCGGGCAGGGGAGCGTGGCCGTACTGGATGCCGAAGGGCATGAGGGAGGGCATGCCGAAGGTCGAGCCCGCAGTCAGCACGGCGGCCTGCGCCGCGACGACCTCGGCGATCGGGGTCTCAGCGGTGAGGTGGCGGCTCGCGGCGAGCATGGCTGCGCTCATGCGGGCGCGGCCGCGGATGACGCCGAGCGGCGCGCTCTGCACGATCGCGCGGGAGAAGAGCTGCCGGGCGCCCTCCGTCGCCATGAGGTGGAGCACGGCGTCGCCGCCGGCGGACTGCCCGAAGGCGGTGACGCGGCGCGGGTCGCCGCCGAAGGCCGCGATGTTGCGCTGCACCCAGCGGAACGCCTCGAGCTGGTCGAGCAGGCCGAGGTTGGCCATCCGCTCGCCGCCACCGCCGAGGTAGCCGAGCAGGCCCAGGCGGTAGGTGACCGTCACCACGACGACCCGCTGCTCCGCGGCGAGGACGGACGGATCGTAGATGGGCGCGTCCCCGGCGCCGCTCACGTAGGAGCCGCCGTGGATCCAGACCATCACCGGCAGCTGCTCGTCGTCGGCGCGGTTGGCGGGCGCGGTGACGGAGAGGTGCTGGCAGCGCTCGCGCTGCGGCAGGCCGCCCGACTGCTCGCCGATGACCGCCTCGAGCGTGGCCGGTGGCTGCGGGCTGGCCGGGGAAGGATGGCGAGCGTCGAACGGCTCGGTCCAGTCGGGCTCGGGGGTCGGTGCGGCGAAGCGCTCGGCGCGGGCGTAGGGGATGCCGCTCGCCCGCACGACGTCGCCGCGGCGGTGGCCGCGGATCGGCCCGACCGGTGCCTCGAACTCGACTACGGCATCGATGGAACGCACCGGCTCTCCTCCCGATCGACGATGGGACCAGGCTACGACCGCGCTCCAGGGATTTGCGTGCGAGGACCGCCCGCGGTTCCCTGGGACCATGCGCCCGCAGCCGACCCGACTCCGACGATCGGCATGAGCTACTCGCTCAGCGCGCCCGCCGACAGCGAGCTGCTCATCAAGGGCAGCCGCTTCCTCGGGCGGGTGCAGCCCGTCGCCGACCGCGACGACGCGCGGGCGCTCGTGCAGGCGCTGCGGGAGGAGCATCCGGGCGCCGCGCACGTCTGCTCGGCGATGCTCGTGGGCGGGCACTCGGCGGCGGTCGACGACGGCGAGCCCGGCGGCACCGCGGGGCGGCCGATGCTCGAGGTGCTGCGGCTGCAGGAGCTGGACGGCGTGCTCGCGACCGTCGTGCGCTACTTCGGCGGCACGAAGCTCGGCGCCGGAGGGCTGGTGCGCGCCTACTCGGGTGCGGTCGCCGACGCGCTGCGCTCGGCGGAGCGCGTGCCCGTCATCGCGTGGGCGCCGGCGGCGCTGAGGGTGCCGTACGCGCTCGAGGGCTCGGTGCGGCGATCGATCGAGGCTCTTGGCGGAGTGCTGAATGATGTCGACCACGCCGAGTCGGTCACGGTGCACTACTCGGTGGACGCGACGAGCGCGGCTGCGCTGGCAGCCGCGCTCGAGGAGCTCGGTCAGGGGCGGATCGTCTGGCTGACCGGGTGAGGGACGCGCCCTAGTCGGACTGCTCGTCTTCCTCCGCGTTGAAGTTCGACGCGGTGTCGGTGTGACCCGCGGCGATGCCGTCGGCGTCGTTGGGGATGGTGCCGTCCTTGCCGAGGCCGCCCGGCTTCGGGGTGCCCTCCGTGTCGGTGGGCGAGGCCTCGACGTCGGCGCCCTGGAGCGAGTTCTCGTCCGCGGCGAGCTGTGCGGGGTCGGTGTCGTCGTGCGCCATGGGTGGCTCCTTGCTTCAGAACGTGGACTGCGGGACCGGGTGATGCGGCGCTCGTCCCGGCGCCGGTCCACGTCGGCCGGCCCGGGCGATGCGCTGCTGCAACACTCGCCCCCAGTCGTCGGCAGGCCCGCCTTGCTCGGCGGCCGCTCAGTGAATGCGCGGCATGGAGCAGGCCTGCGCCCGGGTCACTCCGCCCGAGCGGGCGAGCTGCGCCCCGCCATCGCCCGAGCGCTCGCCGCCGTCAGGCGCTCGAGCGGACCGCGCCCGAGGAACGCGACCCACACCGTGGCCCCGACGAGCAGCCCGAGGCTGAGCCAGGCCCAGAACGCGTTGTCCGCGACCTCGGAGGCCGAGCCCGCCACGACGATGACGACCGCGTGCGCCGAGTAGGCGCTCAGCGGCATCGAGCCGAGCGCCGCCAGCGGCAGCAGCGGCCAGCGCAGCGGGCGGGCGACGAGCAGGCTGAGCCCGATCACCGCGACGGCGAATCCGCCGGAGCCGACGATCTCGAGGGTGCCGCCCGAGTGCGCCTCGGCGGAGAGCACGGCGCCGATCAGGCGCGCGGCCGCCTCGCCGACGGGGAGCCGATCGAGATAGCTCGGCGGCTCCTCCGACGACGAGCCCTTGTCGAGCATGCCGTCCTCGGCATAGCAGGTGACGTATCCGTTGCCGACGGCATCGCAGCGCTTGCCGTCGAGGTCGACCGACTCGGCCGGCTCGCCGAAGAAGGCGGCGCCCGCATCCGCTCGCTCGGTCACCGCACTGCTCCACGCGGCCTCGCCGATCGGGGCGAGCAGCGCCGCGCCGCCGTAGCCGATGCCGGCGAGCAGCACGCCGCCGGCGAGCATCGCGGCGGCGGTGCGCTTGCGATCGAGCCGGCTGCGGCCGAGCGCCAGGCCGGCGAGCAGGAACACGAGCCACACGGTGATCGGGTAGGTGCCGAAGAGCACCAGGTCGAGGCCGGGCCCCGACGCGTCGAGCGAGAGGATGCGCACGCCCTCGAGCAGCACCGGGCCGAGCAGGGCGAGCAGCGCCGCGGCGAGCGCGAGCCAGCGTCGCCGCCAGCGCAGGAACGGGATGACCGCCACGAAGAGCACGCCGTAGACGGTGAGGATGACGGCGATGCCCGTGTTCAGCAGCTCGAGCGCCAGGCCGATCGCGAAGATCACCGCACCGCGGCCGAGCAGGCGCAGGCGCAGCGCCCGCAGCTCCTCGGGCTCGGGGCGGCGCCGACGGCCGGTGAGCAGCGCGATCGAGATGCCCGCGACGACGGCGAAGAGGATGGAGGAGCGACCGTGCACGAGGTCGAGCCACGTCTCGATGCGGGCCCACTCGAACACCTCGGTGGCGCCGACGTGCGCGCCGGCCATGCCGAGCACGGCGAGGCCGCGGGCGATGTCGACGCCCATGAGGCGCGGCGGGCGGCCGAAGTCGCGCAGGCGCCGGAGCGGGTTGCGGGAGCCGGGCGCGGCGACCGCGGCGGCGGGGGAGAGGGTCACAGTTGCGAGCGTAGGGCGTCGGGGCGGCGTACGATGCTCCCGATGACCCGCATTCGAGCCGCGCTCCTCCCCATCCTCGGGGTGGCGTTCGTGGTGCTCGCGCTCGGTGCATCCGCCGAGCCCGAATCGCTCGCGGCCGCGGCGGGTCTGCTCGTCGCGAGCGCGGCGGCCGCGGCCGTCGTCGCGGCGATCGTGCTGCGGCTCGCGCGGCCCGTCGGGCTGGTCAGCCGGGCGGTGGCGCACCGCGGGCTTCGGCAGCCGGAGCCCGAGCCGGATCACCCGAACACCGCCGGACGTCCGCGCCCCCGCGCACCCGGCACCCTCCCCGCGGCCGCGTAAGCCTCTCCTCCGAGACGCCCGCGGCCCGGCGGCGCGCACCGCAGCGCCGTCGTGATCGATCGAACCCTCTTCTTCGATCCCGGGAGTCACCGTGAACCTCTACGAATCCGCACCCATCGCCGCCCTGCTCGAGGGCGCATCCGCTCTGCTGACCGGCCTGACCGGGCTGCTCGATCCGCTCGCCGGCGCCTCGGCCGCCGCCCTCGCCGTCGTGCTCGCCACCCTCGGCGTGCGCCTCGTGCTGACCGTGCTCACCCGCTCGCAGGTGCGCGCCGAGCTGCACCGCGAGCGGCTCGCTCCGCAGCTGCGCGCCCTGCAGCAGCGCTACGCCAAGCGCCCCGAGGTGCTGCAGACCAAGATGATGGCGCTCTACAAGGACAACGGCACCTCGCCGTTCGCGGGCATGCTGCCGGCGCTCGCGCAGAGCCCGGTGCTGCTCGTCGTGTACGGCGTGTTCACGCATCCGCTCATCGGCGGTGAGCCGAACGCCCTGCTGGGGCAGTCGTTCGCCGGCGCCGAGCTCGGCGGCACGCTGCTGAACGACCCGAGCGGATGGCCGGTGCACGTGCTGCTGCTCGTCGCGATCGCGGGCGTCGCCGCCCTGCACCGTCTGGTCGCGCTGCGCCGGATGCGGGATGCGGCCGTCGGGGGAGCGCCGATCGGCGGCCTGCAGCGCGCGCTGAGCTGGATGCCCTTCGCCGTCGTGCTCGTCGCGGCCTTCGTGCCGCTCGCCGCCGCGCTCTACCTGGCGGTCGGCACGGCGTTCACGCTCGTGGAGCGGCTCGTCTGGCGGCGGGCGCTGCGCGGGGCGCGCGGCGCGGAGCCGGAGGCGCTGCCCGCGACGTGAGCGCGGCCGGCCGGGTCAGACGACCGCGCCGGTGCGGCGGTCGAACCGCTCGCCGGCGGGGCTGTGCGGCAGGAGCGAGAACACGAGCAGGGCCATCGGGCCGATACCGGGCACGGCGCCGAGCAGCAGGAACCAACCCGACAGGTTCGCGTCGTGCAGCCGGCGCACGCCCAGCGCGAGGCCCGGGAGGAAGGAGCCGAGCAGGAAGACGGCGATCAGCGCGCCGAGCACGCCGGCGGCGATGCCCGGGCCCGCTGCGCTCGAGCGCTCCGCGGTATCGGCGAGCACGATCGCGACGATGCCCGCGCCGTAGATGACGACGACGTTCAGCAGCCCGACCCACCAGTACTCGCTGCGGCTCGAACGGCCCGAGAAGCGGGCGTAGCGGGCGAAGAAGCGGCCGATGGCGCGCGCCGGGTTCGTCCGGCGCTGCGGGGCGTCGCGCGGGTCGCGCGGCCCGAGCAGCTCCTCGTCGCTGAAGACGAAGTCCTCGTACGCGACGGGGGCGGGGCCGTACGGGCTGCTCGTCTGATCGCTCATGCTGCGACCGTACCGACGGCGTCACGCCGGCGTCGATGGGGAGCGCTGCCCAGGCGGCGGCGAGCTCCGCGGGATTCGGAGGGACTGCGGTGGGAGGAGTCATGCGGCGCTGCGATGCGTGGGGGAGCATGGCTCACCATGCAGCGCTCACTCCCTCGCTTCCTCATCGCCTTCGTCGCCATGGTCGCCGCCGGCACCGCGCTGATCCTGCTCGTGCCGGCCGCGCTCGATCCGCTCTGCTCGGTGCAGGTCTGGGTACCGATCGCCCTCGGCGCGGTCTTCCTCGCCGCCGCGGTGCTCGCCGCGCTGGTGCGACCGAGCTGGAGGCAGCACTAGCCGCGGCGACGCGCGAGGCGTGCACCCCAGTCGGAGAGGACGTTCAGGTACGCGTGCGCCTTGCGGGAGCCTGGCAGTCCGGCCTCCCGGCGCGGCGCCCGGGCAAGCTCGCCGCATGAGCTCACCCGACGACTCCGTACGACTCGTGATCACGCTCGACGTCTCGGTGGAGGACCCGATCGCCGCCGCCTCCTTCCTGCTCGCCGCGGCGCAGGACCCCGACGGCCAGCTGGTGCTGCCGGCCGCGCCGACGCTGCAGCGGCAGGTCGCGCAGATCGTGGACGAGGCGGTGCGCGCCTGCCTGCGCTCCGATCGGGAGGAGACCGGCCTGGTGATCGAGGAGCTGCGGGTGCGCGCCGCACCGGAGCTGCCGACGAGCTGACGGACGCTCCACTGGGAAGGCCCTGCTCATCCGCTGCGCCCGCGGAGCGGGGTCGGTCGCCGACCGCATCCGCTCGACACGATGGAGGCTCCCCACGCGACCCCGAACGCAAGGAGCAGCCGCATGAGGATCTCGGAGACCGGCGACCGCTGGTGGAAGACCGCCGTGTTCTACAACCTCGACGTGAAGACCTACCTCGACTGGAACGGGGACGGCATCGGCGACTTCGAGGGGCTCGCGAACCGCCTCGACTACCTCGCCGACCTCGGGGTCACCTGCCTGTGGCTGGCGCCGTTCTACCCGTCGCCGCGGCGGGACAACGGCTACGACATCAGCGACTACTACGGCGTGCATCCCGACTACGGCCACCTCGGCGACTTCGTCGAGTTCGTGCGCACGGCGAAGGACCGCGGCATGCGCATCATCGTCGACCTCGTCGTGAACCACACCTCGCAGGACCACCCCTGGTTCCAGGCCTCCCGCGAGGACCCGCAGGGCGAGTACGGCGACTTCTACCTGTGGCGCGACGAGAAGCCCGACGACGACACCGAGAACATGTTCCCCGATGTCGAGGACGGCGTCTGGTCGCAGGACGAGACGTCGGGCCGCTACTACCGGCACACCTTCTACCGCCACCAGCCCGACCTCAACACCGACTCGGCCCGGGTGCGCGAGGAGATCGAGAAGGTGCTCGGCTTCTGGCTGCAGATCGGGGCGGACGGCTTCCGCGTCGACGCGGTGCCGTACCTGATCGAGAGCGAGCAGGGCCGCGAGCACGACTTCCTGCGCAGTCTGCGCGGCGCGCTGACGCGCCGGCACGGCTCCGCGATGATGCTCGGCGAGGTCAACCTGCCGTACGGCGAGCAGCTCGAGTTCTTCGGCGGCGAGGACGGCGACGAGCTGACCATGCAGTTCGACTTCGTCGGCAACCAGGCGCTCTGGCTGTCGATGGCGCGGCAGGACGCCGGCCCGCTGCGCGCGGCGCTGCAGTCGCGACCGCCGCTGGCCACCGGCAACCAGTGGGGCAACTTCGTGCGCAACCACGACGAGCTCACCCTCGACCAGCTGAGCGAGGAGGAGCGCCATGAGGTCTTCGACGCCTTCGCTCCCGAGAAGGCGCAGCGCATCCACGACCGCGGCATCGTGCGCCGCGCACCGGGGATGCTCGAGAGCGATCCGCGCCGGCTGCGGCTGCTGTACAGCCTCGCCTACTCGCTGCCGGGCGCCCCGGTGCTCTACTACGGCGAGGAGATCGGGCTCATCGAGAACGGTGCGATCCCGGGTCGCAGCGCGGTGCGCACGCCCATGCAGTGGACGGATGGGGAGCACGGCGGCTTCGCGCCCGCCGGCACCGCCGAGATCGTCGCGCCCCAGCCCGGCGAGGGCGCGGCGCCCGCGCAGATCAACGTCTCGGAGCAGCTGCGCGACGAGCACTCGCTGCTCGCCTTCCACCGCCGGCTGATCGCCGCCTACCGCTCGTCGCCGGAGATCGGATGGGGTGAGCTGACGGTTCTGGAGACGGGTCACGACTGCGTGCTCGCGCATCGCCTGACGCTCGACGGTGCCGACTTCGTGGCGGTGCACAACCTCGCCGCGCACGGGCGCAGCGTGGAACTGGCGCTGGACGGCGTCGTCGAGGGCACCGAGGTCGCCTCCCTGCTCGACCCGACGGTGCAGCCGGAGGTCGAGCGGGGCGGGCTGCGGCTCGAGCTCGACGGCTACGGCGCGCTGTGGCTGCGGCTTGTGGCGCCGGGCTCCCGACGACTGCACTGATGCGCTCGCCGGCCCCTCGCGAAGCTGAGCCGAACCCACTCTGGGCGACACCTGCCAGCAATGCGTCGTCACGAGGATGATGCGTTCGAATGGGAACCGCATCCGCTCGTCCGGCGGTGCGGAGGATGGGATGGACGTGAACGACGACCGACAGGCGCCCGGTGAGCGCGAGCTCGTCGCGGCCGTGGCTCGCGGCGACCAGCAGGCTTTCGCCGAGCTCTTCGATCGCCACGCCGCCCCCGCGCAGCGCATGCTGCTGCGGTTGGGATACGCCGAGACCGCCATCGACTCGGCGCTGCACGAGGTGTTCCTCGAGTTCTGGCGAGCGGCCCCGAGGATGAACCCGGCCGTGCCGGTCGGCGCGCAACTGCTCGCCCTCGCCGTGCTGCAGCTGCGCGGCAGCGCGCCCGCCGACGCCGCAGCCTGAGCCCCGAGCAGCCGCGCCGCCGCGGAGGGGGGAACCGACGGCGCGACCCGGCCGCGATCGGGACTGCACTGCGGCCTCTGCCTCATCCCTGATGGCAGTGCCGTCACGGTACGTCGACCGAGGCGGCGGTGCCCCGGCTTCGGGCTGCCTCGTGGCGGGGGCGGGGGGGGGGGGGGGGGGCGCGCCCCCCCCCCGCCCCCCCCCGGCGCCGCGGGCCGCCCCCCCCGGCGCCGCCCCCCG
>JASCOA010000057.1 GCA_029959365.1 Microbacteriaceae bacterium PS02343
CGCTTCCTGCTCACCGCGACCATCGCGGGCGTCTCCGCCGGTTTCACGGTCGTCGCCGGCCGCGCGCTGGCCGGCGCCGCGCAGGCCGCCGATCGCGCCCGCACCCTGCTGCGCCTGCCGGCCGCCGCCGAACCGGCCGCCGCGGTGCCCGCATCCGCCGACCTGCAGCTGCAGGGCCTCGCGCCCTACGTCACCCCGAACGCGGACTTCTACCGCATCGACACGGCGCTGGTCGTGCCGAACCTCGACGCCGCCGACTGGACGCTGCGCATCCACGGCCTCGTCGAGCGCGAGGTCGAGATCACCTTCGAGCAGCTGCTCGCGATGCCGCTGATCGAGCGGCACGTCACCCTGGCGTGCGTCTCGAACGAGGTGGGCGGTTCGCTCATCGGCAACGCGCTCTGGCTCGGCTACCCCATCCGCTCGCTGCTCGAGCAGGCCGGCGTGCGGCCCGAGGCCGACATGGTGCTCTCGCGCTCGTCGGACGGCTTCACCGCGGGCACGCCGCTCGAGGTGCTGCAGGACCCGGAGCGCGACAGCCTGCTCGCCGTCGGCATGAACGGCGACCCGCTGCCGCTCGAGCACGGCTTCCCGGTGCGCATGGTCGTGCCCGGCCTCTACGGCTACGTCTCGGCCACCAAGTGGGTCGTCGAGCTGGAGGTGACGCGCTTCGACGCCGTCACCGCCTACTGGACCGACCGCGGTTGGAGCGCCGAGGGCCCGATCAAGACCCAGTCGCGCATCGACGTGCCGAGCCGGACGGGCACCGTGCCCGCGGGGGAGCGGATGATCGCCGGCGTCGCGTGGGCGCAGCACACCGGCGTCGAACGGGTCGAGGTGCGCGTCGACGGCGGCGCGTGGCAGGAGGCGGCGCTCGCCGGGTCGGTCAGCGACGACACCTGGGTGCAGTGGTCCCTGCCCTGGACCGCGGATGCGGGCGATCACGAACTGCAGGTGCGCGCCACCGACCGCACGGGCGCCACGCAGACCTCGAGCGAGCAGGGCGTCGTGCCCGACGGCGCGACCGGCTGGCACACGGTGCGGGTGTCGGTGGCCTGAGCCGCCTCGTGGCGGTCCCGGAGCGGCGTGCGGCGGTCGCGTCGACGACGGCGCGTTCGGCGGAGGGCACCGCGGTGCGCGTCAGTCGGAGCTCGTGCTCGCCGGCAGGTCGAGGCCGCGGAACGGCTCGATGCGGCGCTCGAAGGCCTCGCGCTCGGAGTCGGGCACCGTCGTGGCGCCGTAGGAGAACGACACCCACTGCTCGCCGCGTTCCGCGTCGGTCTCCGGCGATCCCTCGCCGGGGAACAGGTCGTCGTTCCTGATCGTCACTGAGAGCCATTCTCCGTTCGAGTAGGCCGTGCCGTTCCAGACGGACCACTCGTCGGGGTCCGTGCTGCCGTACCGCTCGAGCAGCCACTCGTCCGGGCCCAGTCCCTGCGGGTCGTCGACGTCGAGCCCGAGCGGGGCCATGCCGTGCTCGGCGAGCACGCCGTCGACGATCGCGACCAGCTCCGGCCAGTCCTCGCGCGGCGGGGCGCCCGTCGTGAGCTGCTCCTCCGAGTTGTAGCTGATCAGGCTGCTCGCGCCGCCGTAGCCGTTGCCGTTCTGCGGGAACCAGCCGTCGTCGAGGGCCGGCGCGAAGTCCAGGTCCCAGGCGACGAGGCGCTCCTCGATCTCGAGCCTCATCGCATCCCACCGGGCCACGACCTCGCCCTGCGCGGGCGCCGCGAGGATCTCGTCCGCGGCGTAGCCGGAGTTCGCCGGGTAGTCCTCCCACGACACGGTGACGCTCTCGCCGTTCACGGCCTCGTACGTCGTCGTCGGTGGCGGCTCCGGCGAGAGCACGGCGACGGCCGCGACGATCGCGCTGAGCCCGATGACCGCGCCGCCCACGATCAGCGGCGTGCGGAACTCGGAGGCCATGCGCTCAGTCTCGTCCCCGGCTGCGGGCCGCCGCATCCCCCGGAGGGCGGATGCGCGCATCAAACCCGCATCCCCGGAGTGCAGATGCGCGCATCAACCCCGCAGCGCCGCCACGGGCTCGATGCGCGACGCCCGCCGCGCCGGCAGCCAGCCTGCGGCGAGGCCGACGAGCGCACCCGCGAACGGCGCGAGCACCGCGGCGAGCGGGTCGACGACCGGGGTCCACTGCTGCACGAGCGAGACGACGACAACCGAGAGCACGCCGAGCGCGGCGCCGATGAGCCCGCCGAGCAGGCCGATCACGATCGATTCGACGACGAACTGCGATGCGATCTGCCGCCGGGTGGCGCCGAGCGCTCTGCGCAGGCCGATCTCGCCGGTGCGCTCGAGCACCGACAGCGCGGTGACGTTGGCGATGCCCAGACCGCCGACCACGAGGGCGATGGCACCGAGCACGAGGAAGACCACGTTGACATCGGCCTGCACGTTCGCGCCCAGCTCCGAGCGGCCGGTCGGGGCCGCGACGTCGAGCCCCTCCGGCTCGTCGGGCAGCAGGGCGATCGGCGCCTGCTCGCCGACCAGCTCGCCGGCGCCCTGCTGGATGCGGATCTGCAGCTCCTCCGCCGACGAGAGCGCGAAGTCCTCGCGGGCGGCGCCCATCGGCACGATCACCGCGTCGCGCAGCTCGGCCCGCCGCTCCATGCCGTCGACGACGCCGACCACCGCGTAGGCGAGGCCGTCGATGAAGATCGAGGGCTGCCGGTCGATGCGCTGTACGCCGAGCCGCTCGGCGGCCCGGCTGCCGAGCACGGCCACCCGGTCGCCACGGGCGTCGTGGCCTTCATCGAAGAAGCGGCCGGTGGTGACCTCGCCGCGCACGGCGTCGAGCAGACCGGCGGATGCGGCCACGAGCGGAGGCGCTGCCGTCGCGGCCGCCGAGGGGTCGTTCACCGGCACCGCGCTGATGGTGCCTTCGAACGGCACCTCCGACGAGAGCCCGGCCGACTCGACGCCGGCGAGGCGCAGCACCCGCTCGGGCGCGTCCCACGGCAGCCGGGCGGTCGCGACGGTCTGGCCTCCCGTGCTCGCGGAGCCCGGGGTCACGATCACCTGGGTCGCCGCGACGGCGTCGAACTGCCGGGCCACCTGGCCGGCGGTGGTCTGCGCCAACCCCAGGGTCGCCACGAGCGAGCCGATGCCGAGCACCGTGCCGAGCAGCGTCGTCACGAGGCGCGCAGGGCGCGCTCCGATGCCGGCGGTCGCCTCGGCCATGAGGTCCTGGAACGTGAAGCGGTCGCTCCGGGCGATGCGGCGGGCGGTGCTGGGCGCCTCCTCGGCGTCGCCTCGGCGGCGGCGCGGCAGCCGGATCATGCGTCCGCCTCCAGCTCGGTGAGCCGTCCGTCCGCGATGCGGATGCGGCGGCGGGCGCGCTCGGCGACCTCACGATCGTGCGTGATGATCGCCACGGTCAGCCCCTCGGCGTTGAGCTCCTCGAAGAGGTCCATGACCTCGCCGGAGGTGCGCTCGTCGAGGTTGCCGGTGGGCTCGTCGGCGAGCAGCAGCTTGGGCGACCCCGCCACGGCGCGGGCGATCGCCACGCGCTGCCGCTCGCCGCCCGAGAGGGTCGGGGGTTTGAAGCCCATGCGGTGCCCGAGGCCCACGCGCTCGAGCGCGCGCAGGGCGCGCTCCTCGCGCTCGGCCCGAGGCACCCCCGCGTAGAGCATGCCGGCGAGCACGTTCTCGAGCACGCTGCGCTGCGCCATGAGATGGAACGACTGGAACACGAAGCCGATCTCGCGGCCGCGCACGACCGCGCGCTCGTCCTCGCCGAGGGCGCCGGTGAGCGCCCCGGCGAGGCGGTACTCCCCGACGCTCGGCCGGTCGAGCAGACCCAGGATGTTGAGCATCGTCGACTTGCCCGAGCCGCTGGGGCCCACGATCGACACGTAGTCGCCCTCGGCCACGAGCAGGTTCACGCCCTTGAGCGCCTGCACCTCGGGCGGGCCGGGGAACGACCGGGTCACGTCGCGCAGCTCGACGAGCGGCGCTCCCGGCTCACTCGCCGACAACGACGAGCTCGCCTTCGCCCAGGTCGCCGTCCCCCGGCGTCACCTCGACGTAGCCGCCGGCCGCGAGGCCGGTCTCCACGGTCACCAGCCGGGTCTCGGCGCGCTCGCCGTCGCGCGGATCGCCCTCGACCACCTCCACGCGGGAGTCGCCTCCGGGGCCGGCGGTGAGCGCCGCGAAGGGCACCGAGAGCACCTCGCCCTCGGTGGCGCCGACCGGCACCACCACGCGCACGTTGCTGCCCTGCAGCTGCTGGATCTGCTCGGGCTCGAGCGGGTCGGGCTCGAGCAGCACCGACCAGCGGCTGCTCTCGCCGCTCGGCGCCTCGACGGCCGAGACGGTCGCCGCGTGCTCGGTGCCGTCGGCGAGCTCGAAGACGGCGCGCGCGCCGACCTCGAGCAGCCGGGCGTCGGCCTCGGCGGCGGCGCCCGTCAGGCGCACATCGGCGCCGGAGACCGTGAGGGCCGCGCCCGTCGCGGTCGCGCCGCGCTCCACGTTCACCGCGTCGACGCGGCGCGGCAGCTCGGTCAGGAAGAGCACCTCGGCCTGGGGCAGGCTCGCGAGCGCTCCCTCGCGGGCCCGCGCGAGCTCCTCGACGGCCTGGGCGCGGGCGCTGCGGGCCGCGGTCAGCGCGTCCTGCTGCGCGCCGGTGTCCGCGGGGCGGTCGAGCTGGCTGCGGCGCAGCTCGGCGAGGCCGAGCGCGTCCTGCAGGTTCGCGATCTCCAGCGCATCCGCTCCCGAACCGCGCGCGGCATCGAGCTCGCGGCGGGCGCTGCTCACGGCGTTGTCGGCTTCGCGCACGGTGACGGCGTCGGTGCCGGAGCGTGCCGCGTCGAGCTCGCGCTGCGCGCTCGCGACGCCCTGGTCGGCGGCGAGCACGCCCTGCTCGGCGGCGCGCACGAACTCGTCGGCGTCCTCCTCGGAGGGGGCGTCGTAGCCGACCTCGGTGTAGAGCCGGCCCACCGCGTTCGCGAGTGCGCTGTCGAAGGTGTCGGAGGCGCCGTCGCCGGCCGGGATGCCGACGGCCTCGAGCGCCTGGCGCAGCTGCAGCACGTCGGGGCCGGTGGCGCCGACCTGCAGGTCGCGGTAGGCGGGCAGCTCGCCGGGCAGCACGATCACGGGGCGTCCGGCGATCTCGAGCGCGACGGCGAGGCCGCCCAGCTCCGCGCCGACCTCCGGCACGCGGCCGGTGACGACGCCCTCGCCGACGGAGACGTCGACGGCGTCGGCGTAGCCCACATCCGCTCGGATCGTCACGTCGTTGCTGAGCTCGCCCAGCTCGACGGGCACCGTGATGAGGCCGGCGGGCGGGGCCGCCGAGTTCGCGGCGGCGTCGGCCGGCGAGATCACGAAGCGGCCCAGCACGAGGCCCGCCACGAGGCTGAGCACCGCCGCGCCGGCGACGATCCACACCGGCTTGTTGCCGCGCAGCACGCGGCCCCAGCCGCTGACCCGGCTCGAGGGCGCGGGCTCGGGCGCCTCCTCGGTCGGGGTCAGCGCCTCCTCGAACTCCTGCTGCGCGTCGCGCTCCGCCACGATCAGTCGTTCTCGACGGAGGCGAGGTAGGCGTCGAGCTCGGCCTTGTGCTCCTCGATGAAGCGCTCCTCGAGGTCGAACTGCACCTCGAGCTGCTTGTCGGTGTAGTCGAGCTCGTCGCGGCAGTCGAAGTCGGCCAGCGCGAGCTCGATCTCGCGCTCGCCGAGCTCGGTGAAGTCGGGCTCGACCCACTCGCCGTCCTCGCTGGGCTCCTGGTTCTCGTAGAAGGCGTTCTGCTCGTCCATGATCGAGTTCTGCGCGTCCTGCTGCGTCGAGAACCCGGAGTGGCCCGCATCCGCCATGCAGCTCGACCACGCGGCGTCGAGCTCGACCAGATCGGGGTGCGCCTGCGCCTCCTCGTAGAGGGCGCTCATGGCGTCCATGAGCGGCTGGTGCTCGTCGGCGCTCGAGGGGTCCTCGCCGTAGACCTCGTTGCTCGCGGCGCCGTAGCAGCCGGCCGTGGTCCAGTCGTACTCGAACTCGCCCGACTCCTCCTGCTCCGCGTACTCCTCCTCGGTGAGGGAGGGGCCGTGCAGGGCCTCGGAGTAGGCGGTCTGCTCCGACTCGCTGAGGCTCTCGACGTACTCCTGGTTCGGGTCGGTCCACTCCTCGCCGGTGTCGACGGGCTGGTCGTCCCGGCCCGGGTAGTCGACGAAGCCGTAGCCGTACTGGGCGACCCAGTCGCGGGAATCCGGGTCCCAGGCGTTCTCGTCGTCGGAGTCGACGATGACCGAGCCGTTGTCGAGCACGGGCACGTAGTCGAAGCCCTCCTCGGCCATGCACGCCGCGACCGACTCCTCGATCCGGCGGTTCTGGTCGTCGAACTCGCTCTGCATCTCCTCGGGCGAGCGGTCGTCGCCGCCCCATGCCGCAGCCATGTACTGGCTCAGCGGCGAGTCCTCGTAGCTGCGCGCGCCGCCGTCGGAGCCGGCGCAGCCGGCGAGCAGGAGCAGAGCGGCTGCTGCGGCGGGAACGGCCAGTCGGGCCGCGCGGATGGACGGTCGTGCTGCGGACATGCGTCATCGCTCCTTCGCGCCGCTGTCTCCCCGTGCGGGCCCCCCGCCCGGCTCGCGGCACATGCCCGATCCTGGCAGCCGGCTATGAATCCGGCCATCGTCCGCAGGGATGATTGCGCCCCTCCGGGTCTTCCCCTAGAGCGATCCGACCCACTCCGTGGCGCCGTCGTCGAAGGTCTGCTCCTTCCAGATCGGCGTGCGCTCCTTCACGAGGTCGACGAGCGCCCCGCAGGCCGCGAAGGCCTCGGCCCGGTGCGCCGACGAGACCGCCGCGGCGAGGGCGATGTCGCCCACGACGAGCGGCCCGACCCGGTGCGCCACCGCGATGACGACGAGCGGATGCGCGGCGGCGATCTCCGCGGCCACCTCGCCGAGCACGTCCTGGGCGCTCGGATGCGCGGTGTAGCCGAGCGCCTGCACGCCGCGTCCGCCGTCGTGGTCGCGCACCACCCCGGCGAACGACACGGTCGCGCCGTGCGCGTCGTCCGCGACGAGCGCCTCGACCTCGGCGAGGGAGAGCGGATGCGCCCCCACGGTCGCCAGCCGGATGCGCGATTCAGTCATGGTGCCCGCCCCGCAACTGATCCAGGGCGTGCTCGAGCACGCCTTCGAGCACGGCGAGCCCGTCGCGCACGCCGCCCGTCGAGCCGGGCAGGTTGACGACGAGCGTGCCGCCGATCGTGCCCGCTACGGCGCGGCTGAGGATGGCGGTCGGCGCGATGGCCGCACCGCGCCGGCGCACCTCCTCCGCGAAGCCGGGCAGCTCGAGGTCGAGCAGCGCGCGGGTGGCCTCGGGGGTGCGGTCGAAGGGGCCGATGCCGGTGCCGCCGGTGCTGACGATCAGCTGCGGCGCCGCGGCGACGGCCTCGCCCAGCGCGGTGGCGAAGTCGGCGCCGTCGGCGGCGACGTTGCGCTCCACCGCGAAGCCGCGCTCGGCCAGCCAGGCCTCGATCACGGGGCCGGTGCAGTCCTCGTAGACGCCGTGGGCGGCGCGGGTCGAGGCGACGAGCACGATGGCCCGTCGCGTTGCGGTCGGCTCAGTCATCGATCCTCCAGATCTCGATCGGCTCGCCCGCCTCCATCCGCTCGACCCCGACCGGCACGTGGGCCAGGGCGTCCGCGAGGGCGTAGTGGCCGAGCAGGTGCGAGCTCGGCCCGCCGATCATGTGCACCGCGCCACCGTGCACGAGGGCGCGGCGCAGCTGGTGCTTGCCGGCGGGGGAGTCGAGGGCCTCGGCGAGCGGCAGGCGCTCCGCGTCGCGACGCGTGCGGCGCAGGCCGGCGGTCTCGCGCAGCGCCGGGCGCAGGAAGGCCTCGAAGGAGACGAGCACGCTCACGGGGTTGCCGGGCAGCGCGACGACCGGCACCGGACCGCGGCCGAGGTCGGCGAGGCCGAGCCCCTGCGGGCCGCCGGGCTGCATGGTCACGCTCAGGAACTCGACGCCGAGCGGCTCGAGCGCCAGGCGCACCACCTCGTGCGCACCGGCGCTCACGCCGCCGCTCGTGATGAGCAGGTCGAACTCCCGTGCCCGCAGCAGCGCGAGCAGTTCGGCGGGCTCGTCGCTGCGCAGGGTCTCAACGGCGACCTCGAGGCCGAGGCCTGCGAGCGAGGCGCCCAGCGAGGCGCTGTTGGCGTCGTGGATGCGACCCGGCGCGAGCGGTTCCCCGGGCGGTGCCAGCTCGAGCCCGGTCGAGACGACGAGCACGCTGCGCCGACGATGCACCTCGACGGAGGCGACGCCCGCGGCGGCGAGCACGCCCCACTGCGCGGGCCCGAGCCTCGTGCCCCCCTGCAGCAGCAGGTCGCCCTCGCGGGCGTCCGAGCCGGCCGAGCGGATGAACGTACCCGCCACGATCCCGCCCGGCAGCGTCACCGCGCCGCCCTCCGCGGGGAAGACCGCGGGCACGGCGCGCTCGACCTGCACGACGGCGTCGGCGCCGCGGGGGATCGGCGCGCCGGTCATGATCGGCATGGCCGTGCCCGGTGGGAGGTCGAGGATGCCGGCGCCGGCGACGATCATCGGGCCGACGGGCAGGGTCGCGCCGGCGTCGCCGAGCTCGGCGCTGCGCACCGCGAATCCGTCCATCTGCGAGTTGTCGAACGGCGGCAGCGCGATCGGCGCGCGCACGTCCGCTGCCAGCACGCGGCCCAGGTGCCGATCCGAGGCCGCGGCGATGAGCGCGGCGTCGACGGGCAGCGATTCGACGCTGCGGTGCGAGAGCCCCTCGCGCAGCAGGGCGGCGACCGCGTCGGCGTGCTCGGCGATGGTGCGTGGCATGCGCTCAGGCTAACCGCGAGCGCAGCGCGTCGAGGTCGGCCACGGCGAGCCAGGGGCTCTGCGCCACGAGCGCGCGCGCGAAGTCGGAGCGCGGCGAGGTCAGCACGTCGACGACCGGCCGGTCCTCCACGATCCGCCCGTGCTCGAGCACGATCGCCCGGTCGGCGAGCAGCAGCGCGTCGAGGGGGTCGTGGGTCACGATCACGCCCATCCGCCCCTCCATCGCGGCGCGCAGCGCTCGCCGCATCTCGGGCACGGCGGTCACATCGAGGGCCGCGAGCGGCTCGTCGAGCAGCAGCAGTCGCGGCTCGGCCGCCAGGGCCCGGGCCAGCGCCACGCGCTGCGCCTGCCCGCCGGAGAGCTGCGCCGGCCGGCGACCGGCCAGGTGCTCCACGCCGAAGTCGGCCAGTTGGGTCAGCGCCGTGCGCCGGGCCTCCCGCCGCCCGAGCCCTCGCCGGTGCTCGAGCGGGAAGGCCACGTTGCCGAGCGCGTCGAGGTGCGGGAACAGCAGCGGCTGCTGTGCGAGCAGCCCGATCGGCCGCCGATGCGCGGGTGCGCCGTCGAGCGCGACCTCATCGAGCAGCAGCGATCCGGACGCGGGCAGGAACCCGGCGATCACATCGAGGGTCGTCGACTTGCCGGCCCCGTTCGGCCCGAGCAGCGCGACGCGCTCGCCGTCCGAGAGCGCGATCTCGACCTCCAGCGAGCGCGAGGGCACGGATGCGGTGAGCTCCATCATCGCGGCGCCCTCCGCGCGGTGGTCAGCAGCACGCCCACCACGGCGACGACGACGAGCAGCAGGGACAGGGCGATCGCCGCATCCGGATCCACCTCGCGCTGCAGGTAGATCTCGAGCGGCAGCGTGCGGGTCGTGCCCTGGTAGCTGCCGGCGAAGGTCAGCGTCGCGCCGAACTCGCCGAGCGCTCGCGCGAAGGCGAGCACCGCCGCGGCGCCGACGGCGGGCAGCACGAGCGGCAGGGTCACCCGGCGCAGGGTGACGGAGGGGGAGGCGCCGAGGGAAGCGGCCACCTGCTCGTAGCGCCGATGCCCGAGTCGCAGTGCGCCCTCGAGGCTGAGCACGAGGAAGGGCAGCGAGACGAAGACCTGGGCGAGCACGACCGCGACCGAGGTGAACGCCAAGCGGATGCCGGCCAGCTCGAGGGTCTCGCCGAGCAGGCCGTTGCGGCCGAAGGCGGCGAGCAGGGCGAGGCCGCCGACGACCGGCGGTAGCACGAGCGGCAGCAGCACCACCGCGCGCAGCAGCGCGAGCCCGCGGAACTCGCTGCGGGCCAGCACGAGAGCGAGCGGTACCCCGAGCAGCAGGCAGAGGATCGTCGAGACGCCGGCGGTCCCGACGCTCAGAGCGAGCGCGTCGAGCGAGGCCTCCGTGGTCAGCAGCTCCGGCAGCCGCGCCCAGGGCACGCGGCCGAGCAGCCCCGCGATCGGCACGAGCACGATCGCGGCGCCGAGGGCTGCGGGGATCAGCAGCCACCGGGGGAGCCCGGCGGCGAGGCTCACGGTGCCTTGAACCCGTACGACGCGAGCACGGACCGGCCCTCGTCGGAGAGCACGAAGGCGATGAACGCCGCCGCGACCTCCGAGTCGTTCAGCGCGGCGATCGGGTACTCGTTCACGACCGTGGTGTCGAAGTCGATGCGCTCGACGGCGTCGCCCGCGGCCTCGGCGTCGGTCGCGTAGACGAGACCCGCATCCGCTTCGCCGCTCGTGACCCGGCCGAGCACGTCGGTGACGCTCTGCTCCTCGCTGACGGGGCTGAGCGTCACGCCTGCGGCGTCGGCCTCCGCGGCGGTCGCGGTGCCGCAGGGCACCTGCGCCGCGCAGACCACGAGTCGCGCGTCGGCGAGGTCGGCGAACGACTCGATGCCCGACGGGTTGCCGGGCGGGGTGACGATCGTGAGGGTGTTGCCCGCGAAGAGCTCCGGGTCGCCGGAGAGCAGCTCGGAGGCCTTCTCCATGTTCGCCGCGTCGGCGCTGGCGAAGACGTCGCCCGGCGCGCCCTCCTGCAGCTGGGCGACCAGGGCGGAGGAGCCCGCGAAGGCGAACTCGACCGTGACCTCGGGGTTGGCCCCCTCGAAGAGATCGCCGAGCTCCGTGAAGGCGTTCTGCAGCGAGGCGGCCGCGGCGACGGTGAGCGTGCCCTCGAGCGCGGCAGCCGACGACGACGGGGCGGGGGTCGGCGAGGCGGAGCAGCCCGCGACAGCGAGCAGAGCGAGGCCGGCGACGGCGAGCGAGCGGATGCGCATGGGCCTCCTTCAGGGCTTGGGGACTTCGACGACCACCTGGGTGGCCTTGACGCTGGCGACCGCGACGACCCCCGGCTCGATGCCGAGCTCGCGCACCGCCTCGGTGCTCATGAGCGAGACGACGCGGTGCGGTCCGCTCTGCAGCTCCACCTGGCTCATCACGGTGTCGCTGAGCACCGCGGTGACGAGCCCGACGAAGCGGTTGCGGGCGCTGCTGGAGACGCCGAGCGGATCGGGCATGCCCGAGGCCCGCTCCCGCGCGTACTCGCCGAGGGCGAGGCCGTCGACGACCTTGCGCCCGCTGGCGTCCGCGGAGGAGGGCAGTGCTCCCTGCTCGACGAGCCGTCGCACGGTGTCGTCGCTCACGCCGAGGAAGACGGCGGCGTCGCTGATGCGGATCTGGGTCATACTGTGAGAATAGCCGCACCTGCAAGTACTGCGGCCAGAAGAGGGCGCAGATGCGGAACGGAGCTCGGTGCCGGTGCTGCCGCGTAGCCTTGGACGATGACCACCGCCCTCGGCATGCCCGGCCTGCGCCGCACGGGCCCGGCCGCGGAGCGCCCGCTCTCCGCCGGCCCCGGCCTCGCCGACCGCTTCGGTCGCACCGCCACCGATCTGCGCGTCTCGCTCACCGACCGCTGCAACCTGCGCTGCACCTACTGCATGCCGGCCGAGGGGCTGCCCTTCCTCGACCGCAAAGCGACCATGAGCCGCGAGGAGATCGTGCGCCTCGTGCGCATCGCCGTCACCGAGCTCGGCGTGCGCCAGGTGCGCTTCACCGGCGGCGAACCGCTGCTGCGCAAGGACCTCGTCGAGATCCTGCAGGACTGCGCGGCCCTCGAGCCGCGCCCCGAGCTCTCGCTCACCACCAACGCCATCGGCCTCGACCTGCGCGTCGCGGCGCTCGCCGCAGCCGGGCTCGACCGCATCAACGTCTCGCTCGACTCGGTGCACGCCGAGACGTTCGCCGAGATCACCCGGCGCCCTTTCCTCGACAAGGTGCTGCGCGGCATCCAGGCCTCCGCCGACGCGGGCCTCGCCGTCAAGATCAACGCCGTGCTGCTGCCGGGCGTCAACGACCACCAGGCCGCCGAGCTGCTCGACTGGTGCCTCGAGCGCGGCCACCAGCTGCGCTTCATCGAGCAGATGCCGCTCGACGCCGACCACGTCTGGGACCGCGAGCGCATGCTCACCGCCGCCCAGATCCACGAGCGCCTCGCCGAGCGCTTCGAGCTGCGCCCGCACGACGCCCCGCGCGACGGTGCGCCGGCCGAGCTCTTCGAGGCCTGGCAGGGCGAGCGGATGCGCGGTCTCGTCGGCGTGATCGCCTCCGTCACCGAGCCCTTCTGCGGCGACTGCCGCCGCACCCGCCTCACCGCGGAGGGCGGGGTGCGCTCGTGCCTCTTCTCCCACGATGAGACGGACCTGCTGGGCCTGCTGCGCGGCGACGGCACCGACGAGCAGATCGCCGACCGCTGGCGCGGCGCGATGTGGGCCAAGCCCGCGGCGCACGGCATGGAGCGACCCGGCCTCGGCGAGGCGGGTTTCGTGCAGCCGGACCGCCCGATGAGCGCGATCGGCGGATGAGCGTGCAGATCCAGGCGCGCTTCTTCGCCGCCGCGCGGGATGCGGCCGGCGCGGAGTCCCTCGCCCTCGCGCCGCAGTCCCCGACGATCGCGGGGCTGCTCGCGGCCGTCGGCGCGACGCATCCCGAGGGCGAGCGCATCTTCGGCCGCTGCTCGTTCCTGGTGAACGGACGCTCGACGAGCGACCTCGCGCATCCGCTCGCCGACGGCGACCGCGTCGACGTGCTGCCGCCCTTCGCCGGCGGCTGAGCCGGGCCGACGCGTCGAGCGGCTGTCTCGACGTGACGATCCTCCTCGACAGGCGTAGAGTGCCGTTCGGCAAATCCACAATCGTCGGATTGCCCTCGGTCGCCACCCGACGACCCCGCGCCGTGGGAGCGCATCCCGCAGCGATCAGCTCTCCCACGAAAGAAGCACCCTCATGGCCACCTACGACGTCGCCGACCGCTCCGCCATCGTCACGGGAGGAGGCAACGGCATCGGCCGCGCCACCGCCCTCGTCCTCGCCGCCTCCGGCGCCTTCGTCATCGTCGCCGACTTCGTCGAGGAGGCCGCGAACGCGGTCGTCGCCGAGATCCGCGCCGCCGGCGGCACCGCCGAGGCGTACGTCGGCGACGTGACCGATCAGGCCGCGATCGACGGCATGATCGCCGCCGCGAACGCGCTCGCCCCGCTCAAGATCGCCGTCAACAACGCCGGCATCGGCGGCCAGGCGACCCCGGTCGGCGAGTACTCCGACGAGTCCTGGCTCAAGGTCATCGACGTCAACCTCAACGCCGTCTTCCGTGGCGTGCGCGCCCAGATCAACGCGATGGTCGCCAACGGCGGCGGCTCGATCATCAACATGGCCTCGGTGCTCGGCTCGGTCGGCATCGCCAACTCGTCGGCCTACGTCACCACCAAGCACGCGCTGCTCGGCCTCACCAAGAACGCCGCGCTCGAGTACGGCGCTCAGGGCGTGCGCGTCACCGCCGTCGGCCCCGGCTTCATCAAGACCCCCCTGCTCGAGAAGAACCTCGACCAGGCTGCGCAGGACTTCCTCGCGAGCAAGCACGCGACCCAGCGGATGGGCCAGCCGGAGGAGGTCGCGCACCTCGTCGCGTTCCTCGCGAGCGACGCCGCGAGCTTCATCACCGGCAGCTACCACCTCGTCGACGGCGGCTACGCCGCCCAGTAAGCACGTCCTCCTGCTCGATTCGGAGGAGATCGGCGGATCGCGACCCCGTCCTGCTCGCCGCCGCGCGATGAGGGCGGGCCGAGCGGATGCGGTGTCCTCCGAATCGCACGGAGCGGACGGCCGCGCCGCGCGGCCGGTTCCGCCGCTCAGCCGTCGCGACGTGACGCGCGCAGCTCCCGCCGCTCCGGCTCCGGCGCGAGCTCCGTCACCGTCGCCCGGCCCGGGGCCCGCACCAGCGGCACCTCGTAGCTCCGTGCGGTCCACGCGTCCGTCACCAGGATCCGACCCAGCAGCGGCTCGCCGAGCCCGGTCACGAGCTTCACGACCTCGGCGGCCATCTGCCCGCCGGCGATGGTGCACACCGCGCCGAGCACGCCCGCCTCCGCGCACGAGCCGGCCAGCTCCTCCGCCTCGGTCAGCGGAGCGGAGGGATGCAGATCGCGCAGCCCCGGGCCGTGCGCCTCCCAGAGCACGCTGACCTGCGCGTGCTGCTGCGACACCGCGCCCCAGACGACCGGCAGTCCGGCGATCGCCGCCGCGTCGGCCACCAGGAACCGGCTCGCGTAGCGGTCCGTTCCGTCGACCACGAGGTCGTAGCCGCCGAGCACCTCGAGCGCGTTCGCCGCGTCGAGGCGGAGCGGATGGGCCACCGCCGTCACGAGGGGGTTCGCGCGCTCGATCGCCGCGACGGCCGAGGCGGCCTTGCCCCGCCCGATGTCCTCGTCCCGGTGGATGGACTGACGCTGCAGGTTGCTGAGCTCCACCACGTCGCCGTCGATCACGCCGATCGTGCCGACCCCGGCGGCGGCGAGCGCGAGCAGCACGGGCGAGCCGAGCCCACCGGCCCCGACCACGAGCACGCGGGCGGCGGCGAGGCGCCGCTGCGCGACCAGGCCGAAGCCGGGCATCGCGATGCTGCGGGAGTACCGCTCGATCGCGACGTTGCCGAGCGGCGGGCCGGGTTCGACGAGCGGAGGCAGGTGCATCGCCCCAGGCTAGGCGCGACCGATCGCCACGGTCGTCTCGAACTCCTCCGAGTATCGCGTCGAGGCGCGCAGCCCGGCCGCCGCGAGCAGCGCCCGGGTCGCCGGCGCCTGCGCGGACGAGGTCTCGATCAGCAGCGCTCCGCCCGGTGCGAGCCACCTCGGCGCTTCGGCGATCACCCGGCGCTGCAGGTCGAGCCCGTCGACCCCGCCGTCGAGTGCCGCGCGCAGCTCGTGCTCCCGGAACTCCGCCGGCAGCCGCGCGATCTCGGCGGTCGGCACGTAGGGCGCGTTGGCGATGAGCACATCGACACGGCCTCGCAGCGCCTCGGGCAGCGCCGCGAAGAGGTCGCCCTCGAACACCTCGCCCGCCGTGTTCGCGCGGGCGCACCGCACTGCGAGCGGGTCGAGATCCGCGGCGACGTGGCGCAGCCCCGGCACGAGCGCCGCCAGCGCCGCACCGAGGGCCCCGCTGCCGCAGCAGAGGTCGAGCGCCGTACCGCCCGGGCTCGCGAGCGCCGCCGCCTCCCGCACGAGCGCCTCGCTGCGGTGCCGCGGCACGAACACCCCGGGCTCGATCCGCAGGCGCAGTCCCATGAAGGCGGCCCAGCCGAGAATCTGCTCCAGCGGCTCGCCGGCGATGCGGCGCAGCACGCGGCGCTCGAGCTCGGCGGCGTCGGCGGTGGAGGCGAGCAGCAGGCCCGCCTCCTCCTCCGCGAGCACGCAGCCGGCGGCGCGCAGGCGTGCGACGAGATCCATGCACCGAACGTTAAAGGAAAGAAGCCCCCTCGGTGGACGGTTCCCGTCGGCCGAGGGGGCCCATCGTGTCCGCCACCCGAAAGCGTTCACGATGTCGTACCCCGCGATCAGTATTCCGAGCCCGCGGCGCCGGTGTCGAGGCCGGCGCCGATGCTTTCAGGCTGTGCACATGCAACCCGACCGCGGGTCGCGAGGCGGTCCAGCGGATGCACGGCGCAGCGCCCGTAGAATGGGGCATCGTGACCCCCTCCAACGACACCGCCGACGTTGTCCTGATCGGCGGCGGCATCATGAGCGCCACGCTCGCGAGCCTCCTCACGCGGCTCGAGCCGGACTGGGACATCCGACTGGTCGAGCTGCAGGGCGAACTCGCCACCGAGAGCTCGAACCCGTGGAACAACGCGGGCACCGGTCATGCCGCGCTCTGCGAGCTCAATTACACGCCGCAGAACGCCGACGGCTCCATCGAGATCGACAAGGCGGTCAACGTCAACGAGCAGTTCCAGGTGTCCCGCCAGTTCTGGGCGCACCTGGTCGACGAGGGCTCGCTGCCCGAGCCGAGGGCCTTCATCAACCCGACCCCGCACCTCAGCTTCGTGTGGGGCGAGGACAACGTCGCCTACCTCCGTGCGCGCTACGAGGCGCTCGTCGACCACCCGCTCTTCGCCGGCATGGAGTACTCCGAGGACGCGCGGGTCATCCGCGAGTGGACCCCCCTGCTGCTGCCCGGCCGCCGCAAGGACCAGCCGATCGCGGCCACCCGGATCCGCTCGGGCAGCGATGTCGACTTCGGCGCGCTCACCAGGCTGCTGCTCGACGACGCCGCGGCGCGCGGGGTCGACATCCTGCTCAACCGGCGGGTCAAGTCGCTCAAGCGCAAGGACGGCCTCTGGCACCTGCGCACCCAGCACACGGTCGGCCGCACCCCGGGCGAGCTCGCGGCCCGGTTCGTCTTCGTCGGAGCCGGCGGCGGCGCGCTCAAGCTGCTGCAGAAGTCGGGCATCGACGAGGCCAAGGGCTTCGGCGGCTTCCCGATCTCAGGCGAGTTCCTGCGCACCGACGACCCCGAGGTCGTCGCCCAGCATCAGGCGAAGGTCTACGGCAAGGCCTCGGTCGGGGCACCCCCGATGTCGGTCCCGCACCTCGACACCCGGGTCGTCGACGGCAGTGCGAGCCTGCTCTTCGGCCCCTACGCCGGGTTCAGCCCCCGCTTCCTCAAGCGCGGCGCCCTCACCGACCTGCCGGGCTCGATCACGATCCACAACCTCGTGCCCATGATCAAGTCGGGCCTCGGCAACCTCGACCTCGTCGGCTACCTCGTCGGTCAGCTGCTCGCCTCGAAGCGCACCAAGTTCGCCGCCCTCGAGGAGTTCGTGCCGAACGCCGATCCAGCGCAGTGGCGCCCCATCACCGCGGGCCAGCGCGTGCAGGTGATCACGAAGGAGGGGGTCATCCAGTTCGGCACCCAGGTGATCACCGGTGCCGAGGGCTCCATCGCGGGCCTGCTCGGCGCCAGCCCCGGCGCTTCCACGGCCGTGCCCATCATGCTCGGCCTGCTCGAGCAGTGCTTCCCCGATCGGATCGGCGGATGGAAGGCCGAGATCGAGCGGATGGTCCCGTCGTACGGCACCAAGCTCTCCGACGACCCGGCCGCCGCCGAGGCGTCGCTCGCTCGCACCGCACAGGCGCTCGGCCTGCACGTCTGATTGGATCGCGCCATGACCTCGACCAGCCCCTCCCGCCGTCGCGCCAGTCGCATGCTGGCCGCCCCGTTCGCGATCGCCGCCGGGGCGCTGCTCGCGGTAGCGGGGGTCGCGAGCCCGGCGGCCGCGCACGACGCGCTGATCGGCTCCAACCCTGAGAACGGCAGCTCGCTCGAGCAGGCGCCCGAGTCGATCACCCTCGAGTACTCGGCCAACCTCATCGACGCGGGCACCCTCGTCGAGGTCTCCGCGGGCGACGGCACGATCGTGTCGACCGGCGCTCCGCAGATCATCGGCACCGAGGTGACGCAGGCGCTCGAGCCCGAGCTGCCCGCCGGCGACTACACGGTCGCGTGGCGGGTCACCTCGTCGGACGGCCACCCGATCGACAGCGAGGGGACCGGCGATGCGGTGGCCTTCACCGTCACCGTCGGCGCCCCCGTGGCGAGCGAGACGCCCGAGGCGAGCGACACCCCCGAGCCCGAGATGACCACCCAGACCGCACCGGATGCGGAGGACGGCGCCGAGGACGACGGTGCCATCGAGGGCAGCGCCGGCAACGAGCAGACCCCCTGGATCGCCATCGTCGGCGCGATCGCGGGCATCGGCATCCTGGCCGCCGCGATCCTGCTGATCACGCGCTGGCTCCGCAAGCGCAAGGTGTGAGCGCGGCCGGCGGATGACGCGGCGCCCGCCGCGTGCTACCGTCGAGGCACTATGAAGTTCTGAGCCCTTTCACCTCCCGCGCCCGCGGCGTCGCGCCCGGCGGGAACCGAAACCGGTTACGGAAGGGGCCTTCATGGCCACCCAGTTCACGCACTCGTTCATGTCCACCCCCACCGCGCGTGCGGGTGACATCCTCCGACTCGAGGGGATCAGCCGCACCTTCGGCGTCCGCCGGGTGATCGATGGATTCAGCCTGCTCGTGCCCCCGGGCGCGAGGCTCGGCCTGCTCGGCGAGAACGGCGCCGGCAAGTCGACGCTGCTGCGCATCGCCGCCGGAGCGGACTCGCCGGATGCGGGCACGGTCACCGTGCCGCGCCGCCGCGGCCTGGCGAGCGCCGGGCTGCTCGCCCAGGAGGTGCGCGCCCCGCGCCACTGGTCGCTGCGCGACCTGCTCGATGACGCACTCTTCGAGTTCCGCGCCCTCGAGCGCGACCTCGAGGCGGCCGCGCTCGCGCTCGCCGACGGCGGCGAGCAGGCCGCCGCCCGCTACGACGCGCTGCTGCAGGAAGCCGAGACCGGCGGCCTGTGGAGCATCGACGCCCGCCGCGACGCGGTGCTCTCGGGCCTCGGCCTCGAGGGCATCCCGCTCGAGCGCCGCATCGACGAGGTCAGCGGCGGCCAGCGCTCGCGCTTCGCGCTCGCCGCGCTGCTGCTCGGTCGTCCGATCGCCCTCATGCTCGACGAGCCGACCAACCATCTCGACGACGATGCGGTCGCGTTCCTGCGCGACGAGCTGCGCGCGTGGAACGGCCCGGTGCTCTTCGCCAGCCACGACCGCGCGTTCCTCGACGAGGTCGCGACCGGCCTGGTCGACATCGATCCGCACCGCTCGGGCCCGCAGCGCTTCGGCGGCAAGGCGGATGCGGGCATGTACACCGCGTACCTCGAGCACAAGTCCGCGGAGTACCGCCGCTGGGTCGACCGCTACAACGCCGAGCAGCAGGAGCTCGTGCGTCTGCGCGAGGAGTCCGGCGCGGCCGAGGTGAACATCCATCGCGAGCGGGTCATGAAGGACCGCAACAAGATGGCCTTCGGCATGCGCGGCGACCGTGCTCAGCAGAGCAACGCCGCGCGGCGGCTGGCGCTCGAGCGGCGCATCGAGGAGCTCGAGGCGCTGTCGCTCAGCCGCCCGGTCGAGCCGCTGCGCTTCGCCGGCATCCCGACGGGCAGCACGCCGATCGACGGCGGCCCGATCATCGAGGCCCGCGACCTCCGCGTCGACGGGCGCCTCCGTCTCGAGGCGCTGACCCTCGAGGCGGATGCGCGACTGCTCGTCACCGGCGCCAACGGAGCCGGCAAGTCGACGCTGCTCTCGCTCCTCGCCGGTGACTTCGCAGCGGATGCGGGCACGACGCAACGTCGCAAGGGGCTGCGCATCGCGTTGCTCGAGCAGGATGTGCGCTGGCCCGACCCGTCGCGCTCGCCCTTCGAGCTCTACGAGCGCTCCGTCGGAGAGGCGCGCGCAGCGGCGCTGCCGCTCGCCGACCTCGGTCTGATCCACACCCGCGACGAGCACCGTCCCGTGGGGGCGCTCTCGGTCGGTCAGCAGCGCCGGGTGGCGCTCGCGCTCATCATCGCGAGGCCTCCGCATCTGTTCCTGCTCGATGAGCCGACGAACCACCTCTCGCTCTCGCTCGCGACCGAGCTGGAGAACGCCCTCGGTTCGTACCCGGGCGCGGTGGTCGTGGCGAGCCATGATCGCTGGCTGCGTCGTCGCTGGGCGGGGCGCACCCTGCACCTCGAGGCGGCAGGGTGAACGGAGCGCGACACGCCGATGAACCCCTTGTATTCATTGGGATCGGCGGGTCTCCGGAGGCGCCGATTTGCGCGGCTCCCGAACCGTGCGTAATGTAATCCCCTGTCGCCGCAAAGGGGCCGGGAAGCGGAAGAGCTTCTCCCCCTCATTTAGCGCAAACCACCCCCAGCCGAAAGGCAATCCGAACAAGCACTTCTGTGCTCGGATGCGGGTGGAACGGATACCCCTCCAGTTCACGACCGGCAACGGTCCGAACAGCGGTGCCCATTCGACTGCAGAGCAGCGAACGGAACGCCGGCCGGTCGATTTGACACGGTGAGGCGGAGGATGTAACTTAGAGAAGTTGCCCCGGAGCGACAGCCGAAAGGCCTGAAGCCGGGTGCGTCCGATCCTTGAGAACTCAACAGCGTGCACATGTCAAATGCCAAATTATCCTCGTGCCGGTTTTTCACCGGTGGAGAGATTCCTTTGGATTGATTGATTGTCAGTAGACGATCTTTTAGT
>JASCOA010000058.1 GCA_029959365.1 Microbacteriaceae bacterium PS02343
GCCCGGCCCCCCCGCGCGCAGCGCGGCGGGGCCTGCTGCTGTCAGGACGCGTGCAGGCGCGCCTCGACGCGCCGCAGCACCCGGTCCTGCACAGGCGTCAGCCGTTCGGCGCGGAAGACCCCGAACAGCTCGTCGGCGTCTGCCGCTCCCGGCGCGTCGGACGCCTCAGCGGTCAGCGATCGGACGAGGTGCACCGCTTGCCCGAGCAGCTCTTCGACGAGCGCGTCCTCGTCGGCCGGGTCCGCGCGACGGAAGCGGACGAGCAGGTCGAGCGACGCAGCGACCCGCTGCGGGTCGAGCATCGACTCCTCGATCGCGGCGAAGAGCCGCTCGGCGGCGTCACCGAGCCCGTGCCCCAGCATCAGCAGCAGCGCCTTCTCGTCCTCGATCGCGGCGGGATCGACGCCGGCGGCCTCGAGTCGCGACAGATACCCGGCGCTCGCGGGCGGCAGCGTCGGATCGCCCGCGGCAGAGCGCACCATCGCCACGGCGTCGCGCTGCCGCTGCAGCTGCTCGATGCGCTCCGCGAGCTCCGCGTCGAGCTCGTCGAGCAGGTCGTCCCGCCGATCACGAGGGCCGTCGAGCGTCTCCGCCGCTGCGTCGAGCGACAGTCCGAGCGCGACCAGCCGGCGCACGCCGAGCACTCGGACGAGATGCTCGAGACCGTAGTCGCGGTAGCCGCCGGCGCTGCGGCGGGGCTCGTCGAGCAACCCGATCTGGTGGTAGTGCCGCAGGGTTCGCACGGTCGTGCCCGCCAGCCGGGCGAGCTCAGCGCTGCGCATGCGGGCCCTCCTCCGGATCCTGCTCCAGCGTAGGGCCGGCGGTCACCTGCCGGATCGAGCGGGAGAGCAGCGCCAGCAGCACGACGAGCGCCCAGAGGCCCGCGAGCGCGAGGCCCGCCACCCGTGCGCCGGCGAACTCGATCACCACCGAGATCGCGCCGATGGCGAGCGGCGCCGCCACCAGCGCGACGGCGTTCTGCGCGCCGAGCACGCGGCCGTGCAGTCGATCGTCGACGCTGTCGAGCAGCGCGGCGCCGAGGACCGCGCCGAGCGGCGCGCTGACGAGGCCGAGCAGCACGGCAGCGCCGATCAGCGCCGCCGCAGGCGGCAGCAGTGACAGCCCTACCACGGCGGGCAGCGAGGCGAGCAGCGCCAGGACGACGATCAGGCGGCGGCGCAGACGCCCGCCGATGAGCGCCGTGAGGCCCGCGCCGAGCAGCGAGCCGACCGCGAGACCGCTGAGGGCGAGGCCGAGCACCGCCGGCTGCCCGCTCGCCTGCAGGTGCACCGGCAGCAGGATGCCCTGCATCGCGCCGACGACCGCGACCACCCCGGTGCCGAGCAGCATGACGGCGCGCACGGGACCGCGGCGCAGGACGAGCCGGAGGCCGGCGAGCACGCCCCCGGCGCCCTGCTCATGCGACGCCTCGCCGCCGTCGCGGGGCGCGGGCCGGCCGACCGCGGCGGGCAGCAGCAGGGTGGCGACCGCCGCGAGCGTCGAGGTCACCGCCGTGACGATGAGCACGCCGCTCGTGCTGACCCCGGTGACGAGCAGCGCCGCGAGGCCGGGACCCACGACGATCGCGATCGCCTGACCGGCTTCGCGCAGGCCGATCAGCCGCTCCAGGGGCATGCCGACCGTGCGCGCGATGCGCGGTGACAGCGCTTCGCGGGCGGCCATGCCGGGCACGTCGCCGATCGCGCCGAGCACGCCGAAGAGCACGAACCAGCCGAGCTCGAGCCCCGCGATCGCGTCGACGATCGGCAGCGCCAGCAGAGCCAGGGCCGAGACCACGTCGGCGATCGCGGAGGCGAGCCGCCGGTCCATCCGGTCGACGAGCGCACCCCCGAGCACACCGGCGAGCACCGAGGGCACCGCGGTGGCGACGGCGAGCACGCCCGCGCCGAGCGCGCTGCCGGTGGCCGCGAGCAGCAGCAGCGGCAGGGCGACGGCCGCGATGGCGTTGCCGAGGGCCGAGAGCGTCGATGAGACGAGGTAGGTGGCGACGGTGAGGCGGTTGCGCATGCCGACCACGCAACGCTATGACGCTACGTCGGGGTCAAGCGGATGCGGGCCGCCGCATCCGCTCGCCCGCGCTCGGGTTCATCGCGGTGCGGCGAGCCGGTTCGCAGCGAGGTCAGGGCACGCGGTACCCCGCGGCACGGAACAGCTCGTACCACTCCTCGCGGCTGAGCGGCAGGTCGCTGCCCTGCGCGGCGCCCGCGACGCGCTCGGGGGTGGTGGTGCCGAGCACGACCTGGATCCAGGCCGGGTGCCGGGTGATCCATCCGGTGGCCACGGCGATCGGGGGCACGTCGTACTTCGCCGCGAGCCGGTCGATCACGGCGTTGAGCTCGGGCGAGTCGGGGTCGCCGAGGAAGGTGCCGGTCCAGCCGCCCTTCTGGAACGGCGACCACGCCTGCAGCGTGATGTCGTTGAGCCGCGCGTAGTCGACGAGGCCGCCGCCGTCGAGCGTCAGCGACTGCTCGTTGCCGGCGACGTTGGCGTCGACGCCCTGGGCGATGCTCGGCGCGTGCGCGATCGAGAGCTGCACCTGGTTGGCGACGATCGGCTGGCGCACGGCCGTCTTCAGCAGATCGATCTGCCGCGGTGTGTGGTTGCTGACGCCGAAGTGGCGCACCTTGCCGGTCTCGTGCAGGTGGTCGAAGGCGCGGGCGACCTCCTCGGGCTCGACGAGCGCGTCGGGCCGGTGCAGCAGGAAGACGTCGATGCGGTCGGTCTGCAGCGCCTCGAGCGAGGCCTCGGCGGAGCGTACGAGGTGCTGGTAGGAGAAGTCGAAGAAGGGGCCGGGGTGGCGGATGCCCGCCTTGGTCTGGATCGTCACCGCGTCGCGCTCGGCCGGGCTGAGCTGCGTCGCCTCGGCCCAGCGCTGCTCGCTGCGGTGCAGCTCGCCGCCGTAGATGTCGGCGTGATCGATGAAGTCGATACCGTGATCGTTCGCGGTCCGCACGAGGGCGCGGATCTCGTCATCGGTCTTGTCGCCGATGCGCATGAGCCCGAGCACGATGTTCGGGGCGGTGATGTCGGTGCCGGGCAGGAGTCGTGTCTTCATGGACGTCGTCGTCATGGCTCGAGCCTAGTGATCGGAGGCGTCGCCGCGGGGTGCCGTGCGCTGCGGATCGACCGCGCTCAGGCCTGCCGCAGCGAGCTGTCGCCGCGCGGACCCACCTCGACCTGCACGCCGATCGGGATGCGCTCCTTCATGGCGTCGACGTGGCTGATGAGCCCGACGGTGCGACCGCCGGCGCGCAGCCCGTCGAGGGTCGCCATGGCGATCTCGAGCGTCTCGGGGTCGAGCGAGCCGAAGCCCTCGTCGATGAAGAGCGTCTCCAGGCGCACCCCGCCCGACTCGGCCGTGACGACGTCGGCGAGTCCGAGCGCGAGAGCGAGCGAGGCGAGGAAGGTCTCGCCGCCGCTCAGCGAGCTGGGGATGCGCCGGCGCCCGGTGAACGCGTCGAGGATGCGGATGCCCAGACCGCTGCCCGTGTTGCGGTACTGCACGGAATCGTCGTGCTCGAGGCTGAAGCGCCCGCCGGTCATCGCGCCGAGGCGCGCGTTGGCGGCGTCGACGATCTGCTCGAGGCGGGCGGCGAGCACGAAGGCCTCGAGGTCCATCCGCTTCGTATTGGGTCCCTTGCCGTCGAGCGTCTCGGCCAACCGCCGCAGCCGCTCGGCCGCCACGCGGCGCTCGCCATCGCGCCCGATCCGCTCGAGCGCCTCCGCTGCGCGCCGGCGCAGGTCGCCGTCGCGCTGCGCGAGGGCGCTGCGCCGCTCGGCGGCGGCGTCGCGCTGCGCACGGGCGCTGCGCATCCGCTGCTGCGGCGCATCGAGGTCGACGCGTTCGTCGGGCAGGTCGAGCGCCGCGGCCTCTGCCAGCGCGGCCGCAGTCGCGGCGCGGGCGTCGTCGTGCTCGCGCAGCCGCGCCTGGAGCCCGGTGATCGCGCTGGCATCGCGCTGCCCTCGCTGCACGTCGTCGCGCTCGAGCGACCGCTCGGCGAGCCCGGCGTCGAGCGCCGCCGAGGCGTGCTGCAGAGCGGATGCGGCGCCCGCCAGCTCGGCCGCGGTCGTCACGACCGCGAGCGCCAGCGCGCGGCGGTGCTGCAGCTCGCTGCGACGTTCGCCGACGGTGGCGTGCTCGCCGCGGGCTGCGTCGACCCGAGCGCGCGCGCCCTCCAGCTCGGCGGTCAGGGCCGCGCGGCGCTCGGAGGCTGCCTGCCGGGCGGTGCGGGCGCGCTCCCGCTCGTCGTCGAGCGCGTCGCGCTCGTCAGCGAGCTCGCGCTGCTGCCGCTGCAGGTCGGCGAGCCGTTCCGAGGCCTCGAGAGCGAGCCGCAGCTCGCCCTCGGCGGCCGGCAGCTCGACCTCGAGCGCCTCGGTGTCGCCCGCCTCGGCGCGCAGCCGATCGACCGAAGATCTCGCCTCGCGCTCTTCGGCCTGCGCGGTCTCGGATCGTGACCGCAGCCGCTCGGCCTCCCGCTGCGCCGTCTCGACGGCCTCCGCCGTCGCACCCCGTTCGTGATCGATCGCGGCGGGCGAGGGGTGCTCGAGCGCGCCGCAGACGGAGCAGGGCCGGCCGGGTTCGAGCCGCGCCGCGAGTTCGCCGGCGAAGCCCGCGAAACGCGCCTGCACGAGCTCGTCGTGCGCGGTGACCGCGGCGCTGTGGGCGCCGGAGGCGGCGAGCACCGCGCGCCCTGCCGCGCGGTGGACGACCTCCGCATCGGCCAGCCGCTCGGCGGCGGTCCGGCGCGCGACCAGCGCCTTCACGCGCTCCTGGCGAGCGCCGGCCTGCACCACCAGCTGCTGATCGGCGGCCACGCGCTCGGAGAGCTCCGCGATCTGCGCAGGCAGCGCATCCGTGCGCTCGGCGATGCGCGTCAGGGTCGCGTCGCTCTCGAGCACCGACGCCTCGGCATCCGCCCGGTCGCGCTCGATCTGCGGCAGACGGCCCTCGTCCTCCAGGGCGCCGTCGAGCGACCCGATCGACGAGAGCAGCTCGTCGGCCGCCTCGGCAGCCGCGGCCGGATCGGGCTGGTCGGGCAGCGCGCTGTACGCGGAGTGCGCTCGGGCCGCCTCCGTCCTGGCCGCGTCGTGACGCCGGCTCGCGATCCGCTCGGTCTCGGCCAGCGGGCGCACCGCCTCGACGCGGCGGGCGAGCTCGATCTCGGACCGCGCGTCGTCGATGCCGGGCTGCTCCGCGTCGAGCGCCACGGTGCGCGCGGCCGCGTCGTCGCGCCGGCGCTGCTGCTCGGCCTGAGTGCGGGCGGCGTTCAGCGCCGACTCGGCTGCCGTCGCCTCGGCATCGGCGGCCGTCCACTGCGACTCGGCGAGGAGCAGCTCGGGCGCGAGATGCTGTGCGATCCGCTCGAACCAGTCGGTGTCGAGCGAGCTCGGGGGTTCGACCTCGGCGATGCCGGCGACCTGCTCGGCCAGCTGCTCGAGCAGCGCCCGCTCCAGCTCGAGCGCCTTGCCGGCCTCGCGGGCGCGGTCGACGATGCGGCCTCGCAGTCGGTCGAAGCGGTGGGTGCCGAAGAGCCGGCGCAGCAGCGCCTGACGCTTGTCGTTGGGGGCGAGCAGGAACTCGCTGAAGCGGTTCTGCGCGAGCAGCGTGACCTGCAGGAACTCGGCGCCGGTGAGGCCGACGAGCTCGGGCATGAGCTCGCCGATCTCGCGCAGGCTCGTCGAGACGCCCTCCCAGTCGGGTCCGCCGCGCTCGAGCACGCCGGCGGCCTTCTGCGTGGTCGTGCCGGTGCCGCGCGACTTCGGCCGCTCGTAGTCGGGCGAGCGGCGGATGCGGTAGCGCTGCCCGCCGGCCTCGAACTCGAGCCGCACCCAGGTCTCGTCGCCGGGCTCGCAGTGGTCGCTGCGCAGGTGCTTCTCGCCGCCGTCGAAGCGGGGCACCGAGCCGTAGAGCGCGAAGACGATGGCGTCGAGGATGGTGGACTTGCCGGCACCGGTGCGCCCGGCGATCAGGTAGATGCCGTCCTGCTCGAGGGCCGTGAAGTCGATGGTCTGCTCGCCCCGGTACGGGCCGAGGCCGGCGAACTCGAGGGTGAGGATGCGCATCAGTCGGCTGCGCTCTCGAGCACGGCCAGCTCCTCGCGCAGCAGCGCCTGCTCATCCGGGGTGGCGGCGTCGCCGTTGCGGACGTGGGCGAGGAAGTCGGCGACGATCTGCGGATCGGTCTTGGACCGCATCAGCTCGGCGTAGCCGCTCGCCCCGTCGTCGTGCGTCTCGGCGGGCCGGTGCACGAGCGTGGCGCAGTGCGGGAAGCGGCCCTGCAGCTTCGCCATGGCGTCGGTGGGCCGGCTGCGGTCGGTGAGCACCGCGCTGACCCAGTGCTGCTCGTGCGCCGCGTAGCGCGGCTCGGTCAGCAGCGCGTCGAGGGTTCCGGTGAGCTCGGCGAGGGGCCGCGGCACGGGCAGCTCGGCCCACTCGGCTGCGGCGAGCCCGTCGGCGTCGAGCTCCACGAGCCAGGCGCCGCGCGGCTTGCCTGCCTCCGTGAAGGAGTAGTGCAGGGGCGCTCCCGAGTAGCGGATGCCCGGCGCCAGCTCGGCGCGCGAGTGGATGTGCCCGAGGGCCGCGTAGTCGACGCCGGCGAAGCGCTCGAGGGCCACGTACTCGACGCCACCGGCGGTGATGTCGCGCTCGGGTCCCGCAGCGTCGACGCCGACCGCGAAGCAGTGCGCGAGCACGACCGAGCGCAGGCCCGGCTCGACAGCGCGGCGCTCGGCGAGGTCGGTGCGCACGCCCTCCATCACGTGGGCGAGCACCTGGTCGTGCGAGCGCAGCTGCAGCTCGGGGTGCCGGTGCCGGTAGAGCGCGGGCTCGAGGTAGGGGATGCCGTAGACCGCGACCGGGCCGTGCTCGTCGCGCAGCACGATCGGCTCGAGGATCTGCTCGGCGCGGGTGATCACGTGCACGCCCTCGCGCAGCAGCGCGGCCTGGAAGCCGAGCCGGGCGGGCGAGTCGTGGTTGCCGCTCGTGACGATGACGGCCGTCCCCGCGTCGCGCAACGCCACGAGCGTCTCGGCGAGCAGGTCGAAGTGCTCCCCCGCCGGCACCGCCGAGTCGAAGACGTCGCCGGCGACGAGCACCGCGTCGAGGCGCTCGCGCCGGGAGATCCCGACGAGCTCGCCGAGCACCCCGCGCAGCGCGGCGACGGTCGAGTTGCCGTGGAAGGTGCGCCCGATGTGCCAGTCGGAGCTGTGCAGGAGTCTCATCGGGTCATGTCTAGCGGGTGCCGGCGACACCGGGGCGCTCACTCGCGCACGAACGCCCACTCCGGCACCTTGCCGCTGCCGACGAGCGCGCGCAGCACCCGGGTCATGCCGTGGCCGGGGTCGATGCGCAGCGACTCGTCGAGATGGATGCCCGCGGCCGTGCCCTCGCCGAGCGCCCAGTGCAGCCAGCCGAGCATGCTGCGCACGCCGGGCTGCAGGGGCGCGCCCGCGTTCGCCGCCACGCGGCCGAGGGCGTCGACCGCTCGCTGGATGCGGTCGGGATCCGGCCGGCGGCGGGTCTCGCCGAGCATCATGTCGTCGAGGCCGTGGTCGCCGTGGCGCCCCTCGGCCCGCCAGCGCAGCACGATCTCGTCGAGGCTCTCGCCGGTGCGCTCGCGCTCCTCGTGGATCTCGTCGTTGGACCGCTCGGCCCGCCGGCCCGCGTCGACGCCGAAGGCGACCTGCAGCAGCGTCTCGTCGCGCTCGCGGGGCACGGCCGCCAGCACCGCCAGGCGAGCGAGCTGCCGCAGCGTGAGCGCTTCGGGCTCCTGCGCGAGCAGCTGCTCCGTGAAGCCGCTGCGCTCGTACGGCGCTGCGGGCACGACCCGCCCGAAAGCATCGACCTCGGCCTCGAACTCGAGCAGGCCGAGCGCCGCCTCGTCGAGCGCGCCGAGCAGCTCGGGCTCCGGCCGCGGCAGCTCCGCCTGTGCGCGGATCGGGCGCAGGGCGCCGCGCGCCGCATCCGCTCGTTCCTTCACCTCGCCGGTCTCGATCTGCTCGAGCGGATGCCCCGACCAGGGCCCGCGGCGCTCCTGCCAGCTGGCCCAGCCGTCGTCGGCGACGAGGAAGCTGTCGACGATGCGGAAGCCGCCCTCGCGCAGCCGGCGCTCGAGGGTGCGGCGCAGCCGATCGTGCGCGGCGCGGGCGTTCGGGAACGGCCCGGGCGCGTAGACGACGAGCACGAGCCCGTCCACGCGGTCGAGCCGGCTGAGGTTGCCGAGCAGCAGCGAGGCGAGGGCGTCGTGCACCTCGCGGGGTCGCGGCCCCGGCAGGTCGAGGCGCATGACGCGCCCGATGGTGCGCTTGCCCTCGAAGGGGATGACGAGCACGCTGTCGGTCGCGGTGTAGCCGGCGAGCGCGGGCACCATGCTGAGGAACTCGGCGCCGGTGGACGAGCGGATGATGGGAGTCGCGGTGGTCATGCGGCCAGCGTGCGCCGCCGCGCGGCGCCCTCACCGGGTTCCACAGGACGGCGAGCCGGAGCGGAGCCTGGGGAGGACGACTGCCGGTCCGCGCGCACCGGGCACCCAGCCCCGCTCGGTACGCTCGCCGCATCCGCTCCGCACCCGAAGGGTCGCCCATGCGTCAGCACCGCGCGCTCGCCGTCACCGGCTTCCTGATCGACCTGCTCGGCTTCGCCGCGTTCATGGGCGCCGTCGCCGGCACCGCGCAGCCGTTCGTGCAGGGGCTGTTCGCCGCGATCGCCTTCGTGCTGGTCTTCGCCGGCACCGCGCTGATGATCCGCGCCCGCCGCCTGCGCCTCGAGGCGCAGCTGGTGCGCGTGCGGGCGCAGCGCCGCTCCCGCTAAGCGCCCTCGAGCACTCCGGCCAGCCAGGCCAGCTGGCTGCGGCTGTGCACCGCGTCGCCGCCCTCGTGGTGGTTGAACGGGTACACCTCGATCTCGCTCGGCACCTCGGTCTCCGCATGCTCACCCCACGCGTTGAACGCCGCGAACACGGTCGACGGCGGGCAGACCGTGTCGCGCAGCCCGACCCCGGCGTGCAGCGGGGCCCGCCCGCGGCGGGCGAAGTTGACACCGTCGACGAAGTCGAGGGTGCGCAATGCCGCCTCGACTCGATCGCGGTGCACGGACAGGTAGTGCACGACCTCCGACCACGGCGACGACTCGGTGATCATGAGCGCGCGACGCGGATGCGCGAGGAACGGCACGTTCGCCAGCACTGCGGAGACGTCGGGCACGAGACCGCCGGCGGCGAGCGCGAGACCACCGCCCTGGCTGTTGCCGGCGACGACCACGGGCGCGTCGGCGTCGCCCAGGGCGCGCGCCGCGTCGACGGCGCGCACCGCGTCCGTCACGAGGCGCCGGTAGTAGTGCTCGAGCGGGTCCGCGATGCCGCGGGTGACGAACCCGACCGCCGACGGGGGCGTGCCCACCGGATCGGTCGTGTCGCCGCCGTTGCCGTGCTGGCCGCCCTGGCCGCGGCTGTCCATCAGCAGGTGCGCGTACCCGGCCGCCGACCAGATCAGGCGCTCGTGGGGAAGCCCGCGACCCCGCCCGTAGCCGAGGTACTCGACCACCACGCCGCGGTGCGCCCGCCGGTGCCTCGGCTCGGTGTACCACGCGGCGATCGGATGCCCGTCGAAGCCGGCGAAGCGCACGTCCCAGGTATCGCTCGCGACGAGACCCGTCTCGACCGGGCGCCGCTCGAGGATCACGTCGTGCGTGCGGGCGTCGGCGAGCGTGCTGCTCCAGTGGTCGTCGAAGCCGTCGGGCTCCGGTGACTCCGAGCGGTAGCCGCGCAGCGTCTCGAGCGGCAGGTCGAACTGGGCCATGGCGCCTCCTCAGGCGTTGGTGGGCGGAACCGTGGTGCTCTCGCGCACCACGAGGTGCGTCTGCAGCTCGATGCGCGGCGGGTCGACGGTCTCGCCGCGGGCGAGATCGACGAGCATGCGCGTCGCGATGGCGGCCATCTGCTGCAGCGGCTGGTGCACGGTGGTGAGGGCCGGACCCATCCACTCCGCCACCGGCAGATCGTCGTAGCCCACCACCGAGAGCTCGCGCGGCACGTCGATGCCCAGCTCCCGGGCCGCACGGAGCACCCCGATCGCCTGCATGTCGGAGCCGGCGAAGATCGCCGTCGGCCGGTCCGGCCGGTCGAGCAGGTCGCGACCGTGCCGGTAGCCGCCCTCGACGGCGAAGTCGCCGTAGCGGACGAGCGCCGGGTCGACCGCGACGCCGAGCTCGTCGTGCGCGCTGCGGAAGCCGTCGATGCGGGCGCGCGAGCACAGCACATCCGCCGGTCCGGAGATCACGGCGACGCGGCGGTGCCCGAGCTCGAGCAGATGCCGCGTGGCCGAGAGCCCGCCGAGCCAGTTGTTGGAGCCGACCGTGGGCACGTCGCCCTGCGGCTCGCCGTCGGTGTCGAGCACCACGAACGGGATCGAGCGGCTCTCGAGCTGGTACTGCTGTGCGGCCTCGAGCCGCGAGAGCACGAGCAGCACGCCCAGGGGACGACGCGCGAGCACCGCGTCGAGCCAGCTCTGCTGCGGCCGGTGCCGTCCGCCGAGCTCGGAGAGCACGGTGCCGACGCCGAGGTCGCTCGCGGCGCGGCGGACGCCCTTGATGATCTCGATGCACCAGGCGGAGTCGAGCTCGTGGAACACGAGGTCGATGAGCGGGCCGGAGCGCTGCCCCACCGCCTGCGTGCGCCGCCGGTACTGGTGCTTCTGCAGCGCGGTCTCGACGCGCGAACGGGTCTCGGCGGAGACGTCCGCCCTGCCGTTGAGCACCTTGGAGACGGTGGGCACCGAGACGCCGAGTTCCGCCGCGATCGACGCGATGGTGGCGGGCGCGCCGCTGGCGCTGCCGGTCGGACTCGTCGTGGTCACGGTGCCTCATTCGCAGAGCGGGTCGAAACTATCGGGGCGAATGTAGCAGAGGCGGGCCCGTTCACCACCGTCCGATCCGTGTTGCGCAAACCTGACCCCCGAAAGGGCTTGACGGAGCGGGAGAGCCGCTCTACGGTCATCGCAATGACTATCGCTCTGATGAGCGAAAGTTTCGAACACGAGGACGTGGACGGCGGGACACCCTGCTCGGATGCGCCCTCCAGCGCAGACGAAGGAGTCTCATGCCGCTGCCGTCCCACCCCGAGCAACCGCTCGCCGCGGTCGACGTCTGGCGCGACACCGCGCTGTCGCCCCGCGAGCGCGCCGCCGACCTCATCGGCCGCATGACCCTCGACGAGAAGCTCGCGCAGCTCGTCGGCGTCTGGGTCGGCGCGGACGCCTCCGGCGGCGGCGTCGCCCCGCACCAGGCCGATCTCGCCGGTGGTCCGCTCGACTGGCAGGCGACCATCCGCGACGGCCTCGGCCAGCTCACCCGCCCGTACGGCTCCGCGCCGGTCGACCCGGCCGCCGGGGCCCGATCGCTCGAGGCCTCCCAAACGCAGATCGTGGCCGCCAGCCGCTTCGGCATCCCCGCGATCGTGCACGAGGAGTGCCTCGCCGGCTTCGCCGCCTGGCAGGCCACCGCCTACCCGGTACCGCTCTCCTGGGGCGCCAGCTTCGACCCGGAGCTCGTGCGCGAGATGGCCGGACGCATCGGCCGCTCGATGCGCGCCGCCGGCGTGCACCAGGGCCTGGCCCCCGTGCTCGACGTCACCCGCGACTACCGCTGGGGCCGCACCGAGGAGACCATCTCCGAGGACCCGTACCTCGTCGGCGCGGTGGGCGCCGCCTACGTCGCGGGCCTCGAGTCGACCGGCATCATCGCCACCCTCAAGCACTTCGCCGGCTACTCCGCCTCGCGCGCGGCCCGCAACCTCGCGCCCGTGTCGATGGGCTCGCGCGAGTTCGCCGACGTGATCCTGCCGCCGTTCGAGGCCGCCCTGCGGCACGGCGGCGCCCGCTCGGTCATGCACTCCTACGCCGACGTCGACGGCGTGCCCGCCGCGGCCGATCGCCGCCTGCTCACTGACCTGCTGCGCGACGACTGGGGCTTCGAGGGCACCGTCGTCGCCGACTACTTCGGCGTCCGCTTCCTCGAGAAGCTGCACCGCGTTGCCGGCGACGGCGCCGAGGCGGCCGGCCTGGCCCTCGAGGCCGGCGTCGACGTGGAGCTGCCGACCATAGACGCCTTCGGCGCCCCGCTGCGCGAGGCGGTGCAGGACGGTCGCGTGCCCGAGTCGCTCGTCGACCGCGCCCTGCGGCGGGTGCTCGAGCAGAAGATCTCGATCGGCCTGCTCGACGACCCGACCGCCATCCGAGCGGATGCGAACCCGGTGCTCGACGACGACGGCTCCCGCGACCTGGCCCGCCGGCTCGCCCGCGAGTCCCTCGTCCTGCTCGAGAACCGCGACGCCCTGCCGCTCGTGCCCGGCACCCGGCTCGCCGTCGTCGGCCCGCTCGCCGACGAGGCCTCGGCGATGCTCGGCTGCTACTCCTTCCCGGCGCACGTCGGTTCGAAGCACCCCGAGGTGCCGATCGGTCTCGAGATCCCCACGGTGCTCGAGTCGCTGCGCGCCGCGGGTCACGAGGCCGTGCACGCCGCGGGATCGACCGTCGACACCGACGACCGCAGCGGCTTCGCGGCTGCGGTCGAGGCCGCTCGGGCCGCCGACGTAGCGATCGCGGTCGTCGGCGACCGTGCCGGCCTCTTCGGCCGAGGCACCTCGGGCGAGGGCTGCGACGCCGCCGACCTCCGTCTGCCCGGCGTGCAGCGCGAGCTCATCGAGGCGCTGCTCGAGACCGGCACCCCGGTCGTGATCGTTCTCCTCACCGGCCGCCCCTACGCGCTCGGCGGCCTGGCCGAGCGCGCCGCCGCGGTGCTGCAGGGCTTTTTCCCCGGCCAGGAGGGCGGCCCCGCGATCGCTGAGATCCTCACCGGCGCCGTCAGCCCCTCGGGCCGACTGCCGGTCGGCATCCCGCGCGACGCCGGCAGCCAGCCCGGCACCTACCTCAGCGCTCCCCTGGGACAGCGCTCCGGGGTCTCGAACATCGACCCCACGCCGCTCTACCCCTTCGGGCACGGCCTGGGCTACTCGCGCGTCGAGTGGTCCGAGGCCGAGGTCGTCGGTGGCGACGCCGAGTGGCCGGTCGACGCGGCCATCGAGGTCGCGGTCACGCTGCGCAACACCGGCGACCGCCCGGCCGCCGACGTCGTGCAGCTCTATGCGCACGACCCGGTCGCCCAGGTGACCCGCCCCGTGCAGCGGCTGATCGGCTTCCAGCGCGTCGAGCTGGAGCCGGGCGCGAGCGCTCGGATCGTGCTGCGCGTGCACGCCGATCTGCTCGCCTTCACCGGGCTCACTGGCCGTCGCGTCGTCGAGCCCGGCGCGGTGCAGCTGCGCGTCGCGCGCTCGAGCGCCGAGGTCGTCACCGCGCTCGACCTGGTCTCGACCGGGCCGCTGCGCGAGGTCGGCCACGATCGCGAGCTGCTGGCGACCGCGACGGTCGAGACGCTGGAAGGAGCGCTCGCATGAGCCTGCACGAACCCACGACGGCGCCCGACGGCGCCCGCGCCACGGGGCCGGAGGCGGCGACGAGCGCCGCCCTGGCGGCGAAGGCCCGCAAGGGCGACCGCGCACCCAAGGGGCGCGCCAAACTCTCCTGGCGCAAGTCCATCCGTCGCGACTGGCAGCTCTACACGCTGGTGCTGCTGCCCCTCGCCTTCTTCGTCATCTTCCGCTACCTGCCCATGGCCGGCAACGTCATCGCGTTCCGCCGGTTCCAGCCGGGCGGCAGCATCTTCGGCGAGGAGTGGGTGGGCCTGCGCTACGTCGAGATGTTCCTCAACGACCCCACATTCTGGAACGTCTTCGGCAACACGCTCACGATCGGCCTGCTCTCGCTGATCTTCGCCTTCCCGGCGCCGATCATCCTGGCGCTGCTGCTCAACGAGGTGCGCACCCGGTACTTCAAGCGCTTCGTGCAGACGCTCTCCTACCTGCCGCACTTCCTCTCCATCGTCATCATCGCCGGCATGCTGCTGCAGCTGCTGTCGCTGGAGGGCACGGTCAACCAGATCGTGCGCGCGGTCGGCGCCGAACCGGTGCCGTTCATGCAGCGCCCCGAATGGTTCCGCGCCGTCTACATCTCCTCGGAGGTCTGGCAGACGGTCGGTTGGGGCACGATCCTCTACCTCGCCGCACTCACGCAGATCGACCAGAGCCTCTACGAGGCGGCCCGCATCGACGGAGCGAACCGCTGGAAGCAGACGCTGCACGTGACCCTGCCGGGCATCCGGCCGACCATGATCACGCTGCTGATCCTCAACATCGGCACCTTCATGGCGGTCGGGTTCGAGAAGATCCTGCTCATCTACAACCCGCTCACCTATCCGACGGCCGACGTCATCGCGACCTACCTGTACCGGGTCGGTCTGGAGTCGAACAACTTCAGCTACGCGGCGGCCATCGGCATGTTCGAGGCGATCATCGGCCTCACCCTCATCCTCTCCGCCAACGCGATCTCGCGCCGAGTAGTCGGGACAAGCCTGTGGTAACCCTCACGACCGAAGAGCGCCCGCGCATCCGCCCGGCACGACCGAAGCGGATGAAGGACTCGCGCGGCTACCGCGTCTTCCAGATCGTCAACGGCGTGGTGCTGCTGGGCGTCGTCTTCGTGACGCTCTACCCGTTCCTCAACATCATCGCCCAGTCGTTCAGCGGTGAGACGTTCATCCGGGCCGGCCAGGTCAACCTCGTGCCGCTGGGCTTCAACACCACCACCTACCAGCTGGTGATGGGCGACGAGACCTTCTGGCGCAGCTACGGCAACACGGTGCTGTACACGGTCGTCGCGACGGCCATCGCGATGCTGCTCACCACGACCTACGCCTACGTGATCTCGAAGAAGGGCATCCGCGGCCGCGGCCTGCTCATCGGCATCGCCGTGTTCACGATGTTCTTCAACGGCGGGCTGATCCCCAACTACGTGCTCATCTCGAGCCTGGGGCTCACGAACTCGATCTGGGCGATCGTGCTGCCCAACGCGATCTCGGTCTTCAACCTCCTGGTCATGAAGGCCTTCTTCGAGAACCTGCCCAGCGAGCTCGAGGAGGCGGCGCAGATCGACGGGCTGTCGACCTACGGCATCCTGCTGCGCATCGTGCTGCCGCTGTCGAAGGCCGTCATCGCCACGATGGTGCTCTTCTACGCGGTGACCTTCTGGAACTCCTGGTTCCAGGCGTTCCTGTACCTCAATCAGCAGGAGCTCTTCCCTGTGACGATCTACCTGCGCAACCTCATCGCGGGCGCCTCCACCGCGAGCTCCCTCGGCAGCGGCGGTGGCGACCTCGCGCAGGTGGCCTCCAACGTCAAGGCCGTGACCATGGTGCTCACGGTGCTGCCCATCCTCTGCGTCTACCCCTTCATCCAGCGCTACTTCGTGTCGGGCGTCATGCTCGGCTCGGTCAAGGGCTGAACCATCCACCCGACAGCGACGTCGGTCACGAAAGGAACACAGCACATGTCACGAGCACTCCTCAGAGCGGGCGGCGCGGGAGCCGTCCTCGTCCTGGGCGTCGGCCTCACCGCCTGCGGCAGCAGCGCCGCCGAGGAGGTGGACATCACCGAGAAGACCCTCGGCGCGATGGACTCCTACTCGGTCGGCGACCAGTTCACGGCCACCGAGGCCCTGAGCTTCCCGGTGCTCTACAGCGAGCACCCGAACTACCCCATTAAGGACGACTGGTTGTTCTGGCAGGAGCTGACCGAGCGCACCAACGTGACGCTCGAGCCCACGATCGTGCCGATGAGCGACTACGAGCAGAAGCGCAGCCTGCTGGTCGGCGCGGGCGACGCGCCCGTGCTGCTGCCGAAGACCTACCCCGGCCAGGAGACGCCCTTCGTCTCCTCCGGCGCGGTGCTGCCGGTGAGCGAGTACCTCGACCTCATGCCGAACTTCACCGACAAGGTCGAGCGCTGGGGCCTCGAGGACAACCTCGACACCCTGCGGCAGGAGGACGGCGACTTCTACGTGCTGCCGGGCCTGCACGAGAACCCGTGGCAGGACTACACGATCGCGGTGCGCGAGGACATCATGGCCGAGCTGGGCCTCGAGGCCCCGAGCGACTGGGACGAGTTCCGCGACGTGCTGCGCGCCGTCAAGGCGGCCTACCCCGACATGTACCCGCTCTCCGACCGGTTCAACGTGCCGACGCCGGGCGGCAACTTCCTCAACATCGTCGCCATGACCTTCGGCACCTCCGCCGGCTGGGGCTACGACGACGCGACCTTCGACGAGGCCTCCGGCGAGTTCGAGTACACGGGCGCGACGGATGAGCAGCGCGACTTCATCGAGTACGTCGCGTCGCTCGTCGACGAGGGCCTCATCGATCCCGAGAGCTTCACGCAGGACGACGACACCGCGATCCAGAAGTTCACGACCGGCCGATCCTTCGCGATCAGCACCAACGCCCAGACGGTTGTGAACGACTACCGCCCGACCCTGGACACGAACGTGCCCGAGGCCGAGGTCGGCAAGATCCCGCTGCCGGCGGGCCCCGCCGGCGATGTGATCAGCGGTGCGACGCAGCTCGAGAACGGCATCATGATCAGCAGCGCCGCCACCGAGCGCGAGGACTTCGTCGCCATGATGCAGTTCATCGACTGGCTCTGGTACTCGGACGCCGGACTCGAGTTCGCCAAATGGGGCGTCGAGGGCACCACCTTCACGAAGGACGCCGACGGCAAGCGCGTGCTCGCCGACGACATCGACTTCATCGGTCTCAACCCGGGTGCCCCGAAGCATCTCCAGAAGGACTTCGGCTTCTCGAACGGCGTCTTCGCTTACGGCGGCCCGACCGAGCTGCTGCAGTCGACCTTCTCCGATGAGGAGCTCGAGTTCCAGGAGGTCATGGCCGACAAGGAGTCGCTGCCGCTAGCGCCGCCGTACCCGTTCAGCGAGGGCGAGCGCGAGCAGGCGACCCTGCTCGAGACGCCGCTCAAGGACTACACGTCGCAGATGACGCTGCAGTTCATCCTGGGCCAGCGCGACCTCGGCGAGTGGGACGCCTACCTCGCCGAGCTCGAGGGCAAGGGCGCGTCGACCTACATCGACCTCGTCAACGGCGCCGCCGACCGCTTCGCGGAGGCGAACGGCTGATGACCGCCGCCGCTCCGCAGCGCCGGGAGGCGGGTGAGGGCGTCCTCTCGCGAGGCGCCCTCGCCGTCTACCACGTGCTCGTCTACCAGGGCCTGCTGCTGCTGACCGCCTCGCCGGGCATCGCGCTGCTCCTGACGCTGCGAGCGGATGCGAGCAATCTGCCCCTGGCGGCCCTCGCGGCCGTGCCGCTCGGCCCGGCGCTCGCCGCCACGCTCTTCGCGTGGCGGCGGGCGCTGCAGGAGCCCTCCCTGCAACCGGCCCGCCCCTTCTGGCGCGGCTACCGGCTCAACGCGCTGCCGGTGCTGCTGTGGTGGGTGCCGGCCCTCGGCGTCGCCACCGTGCTCGGCATCAATGCGACCGGTGCGAGCGCCGTGCCCGGCGGCGAGGTGCTCGGCGCCATCGCCGTGGTGCTGCTCGTGCTGCTGCTGCTCATCGCCGCGAACGCCCTGGTCATCACGGCCCTGTACTCGCTGCGCACGCGCGACGTGCTCCGCCTGGCCGCGTACTACATCGTCCGCTCGCCGCGCACGACCGTCGCCACCCTGGCGCTCGCCGTCGTGATCGGCGGCTCGCTGGTCTTCCTCACGGAGCTCGTGCCCATCCTCATCAGCGCGCTCCTGGCGCTCGCGCTCCTGCACGGCGCCCGTCCCATCCGCTCCGACATCGAGGAGAACTTCGTCTCGTGACGCTCACCGACCGCACCGACGCCGCCGCCCGCAAGATCCTCTACGGCGGCGACTACAACCCCGAGCAGTGGCCCCGCGAGGTCTGGCACGAGGACGATGCGGCGTTCACGATCGCCGGCATCGAGACGCTCACGCTCGGCGTGTTCGACTGGGCGCAGCTGCAGCCCTCCGAGCACGAGTACGACTTCAGCCAGCTCGACGCGATCATCGAGCACGTCGTCGCCACGGGGCGCAGCTTCGTGCTCGCCACGGCCACCGGCGCGCTGCCGCCGTGGCTGGCGCACCAGCACCCGGAGGTCACCCGCGTCGACTTCCAGGGCCGCAAGCACCGGTACGGCCAGCGGCACAACCACTGCCCGAACTCACCGGTGTTCCGCCGCCTTTCCCCCGAGCTGGCCGGCCGGCTGGCCGAGCGCTACGGCAACCACCCGCAGCTGGTGGCCTGGCACATCGGCAACGAGTACGGCGGCTTCGACGGCGGCTGCTGGTGCGAGAACTGCGGCATCGCCTACCGGGTCTGGCTGCAGGAGCGCTACGGCAGTCTCGACGAGCTCAACCGCGCCTGGAACACCACCTTCTGGTCGCACACCTACGGCGACTGGGACGAGATCGTGCCGCCGAACATCCTCAGCGAGCACTGGCGCGGCCCCAACCACACGGCCTTCCAGGGCAACACGCTCGACTACCTGCGCTTCATGAGCGACAGCATGCTGCGCAACTACCTCGACGAGAAGGCCGCGATCCGCGCGCACGACGCGACGACGCCCGCCACCACGAACTTCATGGGGCTCTTCCGCCCGCTCGACTACCAGCGCTGGGCCGAGCACCTCGACTTCGTCTCCTGGGACAACTACCCGCCCGGCGACCGCGAGCACGCCCGCATGGCGCTCACCCACGACCTCATGAGGGGCCTCAAGCAGGGCGACCCGTTCTGGGTCATGGAGCAGACCCCCACCATCACGGCCAGCCGCGACGTGAACCCGGTGAAGCGCCCCGGCGTGCTGCGACTGTGGTCGTGGCAGTCGGTCGCCCATGGAGCGGATGCGGTGCTCTACTTCCAGATGCGCCAGTCGCCCGGCGCCTGCGAGAAGTACCACGGTGCGCTGCTGGATCACGCCGGTCGCACCGACACGCGCTCCTTCCGCGAGGCGGCGGCGCTCGGTGCCGAGTTCGCGAAGGTCGGCGACGCCCTGCTCGGTGCGCGCACCCCCGCCCGCGCCGCGCTGGTCTTCGACTGGAACAGCTGGTGGGCCTCGGAGATGACCGACGGCCTCAACCGGCACCTCACCTACCCGGCGGTCGCGCAGGCGTACCACCGCGCGCTCTGGCAGGCCGGCGTCGACCTCGACCTCGTCTCGGTGCACGACGACCTCGACGGCTACGACCTGGTCGTGGCACCGCAGCTGCACCTCGTGCAGAACGACATCGCCGATCGGCTGCTCGCCGTCGTCGAGCGCGGCGGCACGGTGGTCGCGAGCGCGTTGAGCGGACGCGTGGACGCCAGCGACAACGCCTTCCTCGGCGATGCGCCCGGTCCGTTCGGGTCGCTCTTCGGCCTGCGCGTCGAGGAGACGGACTCGCTGCCGCCCGGCGAGGTCAACGGTGTGCGCTGGAGCGACGGCGTCGTCGGTTCGTCGAGCCTCGTCTTCGAGCTCATCGTGCCGGAGGGCGCCGAGAGCGTGGCCGCCTACGAGCACGACTTCTACGCTGGCCGCCCCGTCGTCACCCGCAACGCCGTCTGCGACGGCGAGGCCTGGTACGTCGCGGCGCACGCCGACGACGCCGCGCTCGAACGGCTCTTCGCGCCGATCCTGGAGCGGCACGGCCTCGTCGGCCCGTACGCCAGGGCGTACGACCTCGAGTTCGCCGTGCGCGAGGGCGAGGGTGGGCGCTTCGCGTTCCTGCTGCACCACGGCCTCGAGCCCGTGGAGGTCGTCGCCCACGCCAGCGGAGTGGACCTGCTGACGGATGCGCGCATCGAGCGGGGTCAGACCCTCACGATCGCGCCGCGCGACGTGATCGTGCTGCGGGAGGACTGAGTTCTCTGGCGCGCCGCCGCCCCTGCGGCGCGCTGCCGAGCGCGACCGAGCGCGGTCGCTCGCGCTCGGCCATGCCTTCTCGCACGCCGCCGCACTCGCTGCGGCGCGGAGCGGCATCGAGTTCCGGAGGAACGTCGTCATGCTGCTCGCTTGACGACGTTTCGCCGGAACTCGATGCAGCGGCGGGGGGGGG